>NZ_JBSHAQ010000059.1:0-61965 GCF_053611585.1 Streptomyces sp. NPDC054794
CGGCCGGAGAGGTTCCTCCGGCCGGCGCCGCCGCTCTCTACGTCGTACGGGAGTGGGTGCGGGGCGTTCAGGACTGGGTGCGGACGTCCTGCTCCGGCTCCCGCTGCGGTGCCGCGGCCGTGGCCTCGCCCGGCACGGAGCGGGCCACGATCTGCGAGCGGGAGGCCTGCGCCCTGGCGGCCTTCGGCTTGGCGAAGCGGCGCATCGCCGGCTCCTCGACCAGGCTGTACAGGCCCCACGACAGCACGAGGGTGATGGCGAAGCCGATCGCCAGATAGGCGAGGCCCCCGCCGATGCCGTGGTTCTGCTTCAGGTCCTGCGTGTGGCGCGACAGCTCGGTCAGGACGAGGGCGTGCCAGAGGTAGAAGGCGAAGGAGACGTTGCCCAGCCACACCATCGGCTTGGTGCGCAGCACCGAGAACTTGCCGTCGATGTCGGACTGGGCGCCGGCCGCGATGACGAGGCCGAGCGGGATCACCATCACGGCGACGTGCGAGTAGGTCCAGCTTGCGTGGTAGGCGAACCAGTACGTCACTGCGGCGATCGCCGCCGCCGGCAGCAGGGGGAGCTTGAACCAGCGGCCGGTCTGCACGATCCGCGCCAGCAGGATGCCGAAGGTGAACTCCAGCATGCGCGCCGGCGGCGACATGTAGACCAGCCAGCCCTGCCACTTGGTGACCGGGCCCCAGATGATGTGCGGGCCGTCGGGGAAGGTCCACGTGATCATCGGGATCGTGAAGATCACGCCGACGATGCCGGCCGCCCACAGCCACAGGTGCTGCGGCTTGATGCGGCTGATCCAGCGCAGCAGGAACGGGAAGGACAGGTAGAACAGGAACTCCGCCGACAGGGACCAGGCCACGGGGTTCATGGCGGAGGCGATGTCGACCTGCGGGAACCAGGCCTGGATCAGGAAGAGGCTGGGTACGGCCTTCCAGCCGCCCAGCGCCGTACCGGCGTTGAGGAAGAGCAGGGCCGCCGCGATGTACGTGACCAGGTGGTTGGGGAAGATCTTGACCAGGCGTCGCCGCCAGAACCGGACGGTGGTGTCGCTCGGCCGCGCCGACCAGGTCAGCACGAAGCCGCTGAGGATGAAGAAGAAGCCGACACCGGTCGAGCCGCCCAGGGCGAAGATGCGGTTGAAGGTGCTCGCCGTGTCCTTGTCGGCGAACGGGAACTGGTAGTTCGCGTGGAAGGCGAACACCATCAGCGCAGCGATGATCCGCATGCCGGTGAGCGAGGGCAGACGGCTCGCGTCCTCACCCGCTCGGAGTCTGGTCTCCGCTGTCGGCGACATGACCCTTCACCTTTCTCTCTGTGTCCGGCTCCGGGCGCTCACCCGAAGAAGTCCGTCAATGTCCGGGAGACCAGCTCGGGGTCGTCCTCGGAGAGCCAGTGCATCGACTTCTCGACGCGCACCACGTCGCGCAGGTCGGTCGCCACGTTCGTGAGGGTCGTGCGCACGTGGTCGAACTCCGAGGGGCAGGCCAGCCCGAGCACGGGGACCCTCACCTTGTCGTACGTCCTCATGTCCGCGATGTCCTGGTTGAGGGCCTGGTACCAGGCGCAGCTGGCGCGGATGCCGTCGCGGTTGTCGTAGGCCCGCGCGTAGACGGCGCGGTCGAAGTCGGTCACCACGCTCTGGTCGTACAGGGAGTTGTCGAACAGCCAGTCGATCACGCGCCAGAACCGGCCGGTCATCAGGTCCTGCGGCAGGCCCTGCACCTGGTTGAAGGCGAACCACCACATGTTGAAGCCGGTGTTGGGCGGCAGCAGCATCCGCAGCTGGTAGAGGGAGTCGTCCGGGTGCGTGACGTCCAGCAACGCCAGGCGGCGGGTGGCGTCGGGGTGGTTGGCCGCGAAGCTGTAGGCGACCATCGCGCCGATGTCGTGTCCGGCGATGTTCACCGAGCGGTAGCCGAGGCCGCGGACCAGCTCGTACACGTCACGCGCCATCGTCTTCTTGTCGTAGCCGCCCTCCGGGCGGGCCGATCCGCCCTGGCCGCGCGCGTCCACGGCGATGACCCGGAAGCGCTGGGCGAGCATGGGCATGATCTTGCGGTCCGCCCACCACGTCTCGGGCCAGCCGGGCAGCAGCACCAGCGGCTCGCCCTTGCCGCCCACGACGTAGTGCAGGCGCGTCCCGTTCACGTCGGCGTGGTGGCTGCGGAAGCCGCCGGGCAGGGAACGCGCCAACTCCGCGTCGCTCGGGACGTTCCGGTACGGAAGGCCGCCGGTCCTGGCCGACGCGCCCGCCTCGTCCGCCGAGGCGACACCGTCCATCGCCGTGAACGCCGCAGCCGCTCCGGCTCCCAGCGCGATCACCCTGCGCCGATCCAGCGACATGCCTGACCACTCCAATCCGTATGTGTGCGAGAGGTGCTTCGCCCACCGCCCGGTACGGCCAGGACGGAGGTGACGACGGCCGTCTCGTGGTCCGTGAGGCCAGAAAACGCCGCATGGCCGATCGTCGTATGGAGCGCTGGGGCCTGACTCGACCCGGCGAGGAGGCCGCCTCGGGCGGTGGCCGGATCCGTTCGGCCGGTCGTACCGCGGCACAGGAGCGGCCGGAACGGTTCTGGGTACGGGCTCAAGTGCGCGTCGAGCGCTCCTCCAGAACTGATCCGGCGTCCTTCGGCCGGTCTCCCGCACGCTGGCGCCGGGGGAAGGAGGACCCTGCCGTCCGCCGGTGGTCACCTTCCCGATGCCGCGCGGCCGGCAGCCGACGGACTTGTGCCGGTACGACGCGGCGAGGGCCACACGCCCCGCGCACGCCGTCGTCCCGGGCCACCGACGCCGAGAGGCAACCCCACCGGCGCTCCCGCCGGGAGCGGCTCGCGAGAGGACGAGGAATCCATGACACGACCCGTGGTGGCGCTGACCGCCGACGCGACGACAGTCGACTGGGGCATCTGGGGGGATGTCTCGGTCGCCCTGCTCCCGCAGGCCTATATGGACAAGGTGACGGCCGCCGGCGGAGCGCCGGTACTGCTGCCGCCGATCCCGGAAGCCGTCGAGGCGGCGATGGCGGGGGTGGACGCGCTGCTGATGAGCGGCGGCGCGGACGTCGACCCGGCGCTGTACGGAGCGGAGCGGGAGAAGTTCACCTTCCCGCCGCACAAGGCGCGCGACGACGCGGAGTTGGCCGCCCTGGCCGTGGCCGAGCGGCGCGGCATCCCGGTGCTCGCGGTGTGCCGGGGACTGCAGCTGATCTCCATCTCCCGGGGCGGCACCCTCAACCAGCACCTGCCCGAGCACTCGCCCGCCGTGCCGGGCCGCTACGAGCCGCGCCCCATCCAGGTCAAGCCCGACTCGCTGCTGGGGGCCACGCTGGGCCCCTCCCCCACCGTGTACTGCCACCACCACCAGGGCATCGACCAGCTCGGCGCGGGGCTCGTGGCCACCGCCTGGTCCGACGACGGGGTCATCGAGGGCGCGGAGGCGGCGGATCCGTCGGCGCCCTTCCTGGCGGGCCTGCAGGCGCACGGCGAGCTCGGCGAGGACACCATCGGGCTGTTCGAGGCGTTCATCGAGGCGGCGCGGGCGGGAATGCGGCGGTGACACCGCGCTCCTGACGGTACGTCGTCGAAGGCGAGGGGCCCGCCCGTGCGGTGGTCGCACGGGCGGGCCCTTGTCGAGCCGGGGCCCCTCCGGCCGCGGTGGGCGGGCATGGGAGAGGCCCTGCCCCTCCCGGGTGGGAGGGGCAGGGCCGTGGTGCGGGATCGTGCGAGGTGGTGCGGTCGGTCAGCGCTCGGCGTCGGTGGCCAGGACGGCGCCCTGCGCCGCGGGAGCCGCCTCGGCCTCCGCCGGAGCGGGCGTGGCGTTCATCGACCCCTGACCGCGCGGCATCAGGAAGGTCACGACCAGCAGGGCGACGAAGCCCAGGCAGGCCGACGAGAGGAAGGCGTGGTGGTTGGCCGTCTCGTAGACCTTGGTGATCGCGTGCGCGTTGCCCTTCGTGTCGGCCATCTTCGTGGCCATGCCGTTGTAGGCGATGGTGGCGACGACCGCGAGGCCGAGCGCGCCACCGGCCTCCTGGCTGGTGTTGATCAGACCGGCGCCGACACCCGCCTCCTCGGGGGAGACACCGACGAAGGCGGCGATCTGCAGGGTCACGAAGACCATGCCGCAGCCCGTGCCGAGCAGGATGAACGGAGCCAGCAGGTCGACCGCGTAGCTGCCGCCCGCCGGAGCGCGGAACATCAGCAGCAGGCCGGCGACGGTCAGCGCCAGACCGATCATCACGACCGGGCGGGCCGCCATCTTGGTGACCATGCCGGAGGCGATGCCCGCACCGACCGCGACGGAGACGGCGAGCGGCACGTAGGCGAAGCCGGCCTTCAGCGGGGAGTAGCCGTAGACGTCCTGCATGAAGAGGCTGGCGAAGAAGAACAGGGCGCTGAAGGTGCCGAACACCAGGACGGCGGAGAAGTTGGCGACCCGCATCGTCTTCAGCCGGAAGAACCGCAGCGGCATCATCGGCGACTTGACCCTGGACTCGATCACCAGGAAGGACGCGAGCAGCACGGCCACGCCGGCCAGCGAGCCGATGGTGCGGAAGGTGCCCCAGCCGACGTTGGTGGCCTCACCGAGGGTGAAGATCAGCAGGAGCAGACCGGAGGTGAGCGTCGCGGCGCCGAAGGTGTCGAACTGACCGCGCTGCTCGGCCTTGCTCTCGGGCAGGATGCGCGGGGCGAGCAGGGCGGCACCGAGACCGATCGGCACGTTGATCCAGAAGATCCACTCCCAGCCGGGACCGTCGGCGAGCACACCGCCGAGGATCACGCCGACGATGGAGGCGATGCCGGACAGGGAACCCCAAAGGCCGAGCGCCTTGTTGCGCTCGGGACCCTCGCGGAAGGTGTTGGTCAGGATCGCGAGCGCGGCCGGGGTGACCATCGACGCGCCCCAGCCCTGGAAGCCGCGCGAGACGATCAGCATGGTGCCGCTGGTGGCGAGGCCGGAGGTCAGCGACGCCAGCGCGAAGATGGTGAAGCCGATCTGGATCATCCGCCGACGGCCGAAGGTGTCCGCCAGTCGTCCGCCGAGCAGCAGGAAGCCACCGAGCACCGTCGCGTACGCGGTGACGATGTAGTTCAGGCTGACGTCGGACATGTCGAGGCCGTCCTGGATGGACGGCAGTGCGAGGTTCACGATCGACACGTCGGTGAAGACCATGAACTGGCCCATGCACACGAAAGCCAGGATCGCCCCGGGGTTGAAGCCCGCCCCGAGGCCTGACCGGCTCGTGGTTGAGTCGGGGGCAGCCATTGTGAAACTCCTCAAATGTGCGGGATCAGGTCATCAAGAGCGGTCCCCGACGAGGTCGGGCGCCCCATGGATGGATGGGAGCGGACACGCGTGACCGGCCGGCCGGTTGTCCCTGGGCCGTGCCGTCGGGCAACCCGCGCGTGCCGGTGCCCAAGCTGTCGTACGTGTCTGCCATCGGCGCTCCCGTTCGTGGCGACCGGGGCACAACCCCGGCCTCTGTCCCTGCGGTCCGCACACAGGACGCTGCGGTCCGTCACGGGCCACGGAAAGTACACAGGGCTCCGGCTGAGAACGGCTCGAACGTGGCTTGAGCGCTCCGTGCTACGACGGGGCCTTCGCGACCGCCGACACTGGGCTCGGGCCCCTGCCAGGCCTGCTGTGATCCGCAGCCTGGGACGGGTGGCTCAAGCCTGGCTCGAAGGGCGGTCCAAGCCGAGGTGGCGCAAGGGGCCGGAGGTGATAACCGGGGTGTTCCCGGTACCCGGTCGGCGCCGGATCGGGGGCTCCATCGGCCCGGGGAGAGGTTCCGGTCACGGGACGAACCCGGTCGATCGGAACAGGGGACGGATCAGGTCACGGGACGGACCTGGTCATGGGAAGGATCCGGTCACTCAAGGGCCCGGTCACCGGAGGATTCCGGTCAGGGGACGGGCCCGGTCGCGCGGTGGAGCAGCGGCGGTCTGCGGTGGTCCCCTCGCCAGGCCGGGCACCGGGGAGGTGCCCGGTGCCCGGCGGCCGCGGGGACGGGGTCCTGAAGGGAGCAGCGCCCGGACCAGGGCGAGCAGGGCTTTTGAGGCGGTATCAGCCCCAGGTCGCGCCGGCCGGCTCCTTGATGGTGATGTTGATGCGGTTGAAGAAGTTGGTGGTGGCGATCATGAGGATCAGGGCGGACAGCTGGGCCTCGTCGTAATGGTCGGCGGCCGCGTCCCACACCTCGTCCGACACCGGGTTCGGACGGTCGGTGAGCAGGGTGGACGCCTCGGCCAGCTCCAGCGCGGCGCGCTCGGCGTCGGTGAAGAAGTCCGTCTCGCGCCAGGCGGCCACGGCGTGCAGCCGCTCGTCGGTCTCACCGGCCTTCTTGGCCGTCGCCACACCGGCGTGGACGCAGGCGCTGCAGCCGTTGATCTGGCTCACACGCAGATGCACCAGCTCAAGGGTGGTCTGCGGGACGCCGCCGCGGTGCATCGCCTTGTACAGCAGCGGGATGCCCTGCATGGCGTCGGGGAGGACCATCGCCGGGTTCTTCATGCGTGCAGCCATTGTCTGTCTCCTGTGCTGGGTGGTGATCCGTTCTGGTGTCTCACTGCACTGACGGATCCCGGCACAGGAATGTGACGGTCGCTGCGGGAAAAGTTTTCAGGCCAGTCCCGCGGTGGCCAGTTCCGCCTCCACGTCGTAGCGCTGCACCCAGGTCACGTCGCGCACCAGCTCCTCCATACCGGCCCCGCCGGGGCGCGCCGACGGGGAGGAGGACGGCGGCCGGGAGGGTGACGCGGGCGACTCCTCGGTCGTCGGCGACAGACGCTGCGATCCCCCGCCGAGCGAACCCTGTCGTACCCGGGAGGTGTGCTCCAGGCGCAGTTCCTCGTAGCGGCGCAGCGCCGGGGCGGGGCCGGACGGGCCGGTGCCGAGCCGGGCCAGACAGGCGGCGAGCGTCACCGCGTCCTCGATCGCCTGGCTGGCGCCCTGGCCGTGGTGCGGGAGCATCGGGTGCGCGGCGTCGCCGAGGAGGGTGGTACGGGCGGTGCTCCAGCGGGGCAGCGGCTCGCGGTCGTACAGCGTCCAGTGGCCGGCCTCGGTGGCGGCCTCCACGAGCGCCCGCGCGCCCGGCTCCCAGCCGGCGAACGCCCGGCGCAGCGCGGCGGTGTCGGCGGGCCGGCTCCAGGAGTCGCCGCCGTCGGTGGGGTCGGCGACGACGGCGACGAACGCGGTCTCGTGCCCGCCCCGCACCGGGTGGGCCAGCAGCCGGCCGGCCGGGCCGACCCAGGTGAGCAGCGCGTCCCGGGGCAGATCCGGGCAGGCGGCGGACGGAACGACCGCGCGGATGGCGGCGGTTCCGGAGAACACCGCGGGCTCCTCCCCGGCGATCGGCCGGCGCAGCGGCGAGTGCACGCCGTCCGCGGCGACGACGACGTCGGCGCGCACGCTCGCCCCGTGCGCGAAGTCGATCCGTACGCCGCCGGGGTCCTCGGTGACGGCGACCGCCCGGTGGCCGACGTGCACCAGGTCGGCGGGGACCGCCTCGGCCAGCAGCCCGTGCAGGTCGGCCCGGTGCAGGGTGTAGTGCGGGCCGTCGAACCGGGCCTGCCAGGCATCGCCCATCGGCTGCCGCACGACCACCGCGCCGGTGTCCCAGACCCGCACCTCCATCGCCTCGGGCCGTACGGCGACCTCGTCGAGCCGCTTGCCGAGGCCCAGGCGCACGAGCAGGCGGCTGCCGTTGGGGGCGAGATGGATGCCGGCGCCGATCTCGGACAGCACGGGTGCCTGCTCGTAGACGTCCACGCGCAGTCCGGCCCGGCGCAGCGCGATCGCGGCGGTCAGTCCGCCGATGCCCGCCCCGACGACGGCGACGTGCGGCTGGTTCTCGCTCATCTGTCCCCTCCTGCCTCGGGGCCGGTGCCCTTGTCCGGCCCGCACAACGCGAAAGGCGGCGCGGCCAACGCACGTACTGCGCGGTGGCCGCGCCGCCCGCTCCCGAACCCGGTCGGGCCGGCCGGCGAGGACGGTGCAGGGGGCGCGGGTGCGCAGGCGTCCAGATCCCTGTCGTCGTGCGCGGCTCTCGGGGGATACGACGATAGGGCCGCCCCGGCTGCCTGGGGCGGCCCTGTCCAGTGGGGCTCAAGCAGCCCCGAACCAGCGCTGCAGCGCCGGCTTGAGGGCCGCCTCGTCGGGGGCGGCCCAGGCGATGTACCCGTCGGGGCGGACCAGGACGGCGTGCAGCGCGTCGGGCCGCGCCGTCTCCTCGTCGCTGAAGTCGCCGGTGACGACGTCGACCCGGCTCGCCCAGGGCGCCGCCGTCTCGCGCAGCTCGGCGGCGTTCGCGGCGGCGGAGGTGACGATCAGCACGCCGCGGGCGGTGCGCAGCAGTTCGGACACCGAGGAGGGGCTGCCGTCGGCGAGCTTGAGCGCGAGGTCGGGTCGCAGCCGCAGGCCGAGCCGCGGGTGGCTGCCCTCGCCCATGTCGTACTGGATGTCGAGGCCGCTGACCTGACCGGCCAGGTGGCGGGCGACGTCGGGGTCGGCGACGAGCTCCTGCATCACGGCGCGCAGCGGCTCCATCTCGTCGCCGCTGAGGTAGAGCTTGGTCTGGGCGCGGGTGTTGCGCATCAGCCGCTGGCCGACCGGGTGCCGTTCGGAGTGGTAGGTGTCCAGCAGCCCTTTTGGCGCCCAGCCGTTGAGGGCGGCGGCGAGCTTCCAGCCGAGGTTGGCGGCGTCCTGGACGCCCACGCTCATGCCCTGCGCGCCGGCCGGCATGTGGATGTGGGTGGCGTCGCCGGCGAGGAAGACGCGGCCCTTGCGGTACTCGGCGGCCTGCCGGGTGGTGTCGGTGAAGGAACTCACCCAGCGCACCTCGGCGTCGTGCAGGCGCTCCCCTGTCATCTCCTGCCAGGCGTCGGCGATGACGGAGAAGGTGAGGCTGCTCTTGTCCTCCGGCGGCCTGAGCGCCTCGTTGTGGATGACGATGCGGTCGACGCCGTTCTGCAGGTTGAAGGACATGACCATGCCGCCGGGCACGCGCTCGCCGATGGGACGCCGGCGGACGTTGGCGCCGACGAGGTCGGCCATGTACATCCCGCGGGTGGGCTCCCAGCCGGGGAAGTCGATGCCGGCCAGCCGGCGCACCAGGCTGCGCGCGCCGTCACAGCCCACCAGGTACTGGGCGCTCAACTCGCCGTGCCCGTCGGGGCCCTGGTACTCGACGACGACGCCGTCCTCGGTCTCGCGGTAGCCGAGGACCTCGTGCGAGCGGCGGACGTCCACGTCGAGCTCGTCCAGCCAGGCGCAGAGGATCTCCTCGGTGTGGAACTGCGGGATGCCCCGCACGCTGAAGTGGTTGTCCTCCAGCTGGGAGAAGTCGATGCGCACGCCACCGAAGTGGCCCTGCGCCCATTCGACCTCGCCGAAGCGGGCGAGCAGTCCGCGCTGCTCGAAGACCTCCGCGGCCCGGCGGGTGAAGCCGACCCCGCGGGACTCGCCACTGGGGGCGGGCAGCTGCTCGAACACGGTGACGTCGACGCCCGCCAGGCGCAGTTCGCCGGCGAGCATCAGCCCGACCGGCCCGGCGCCGACGATGATTGCGCCCTTTGGCATGTCGTACTCCTCAAACAGCTGGCTGCCGCCGGCGGGCGGCTGCCAGGTCGACTGCGGTCAGGAGAGGGAATCGGGTACGGTCACGCGTCGGCGGGCTCGCCGAACCAGCGGGTGAGGGCCTCGGTCAGGTCGCCCCCGCCCGGAGCCGCCCACACGACGTGTCCGTCGGGCCGCACCAGCACGGCGTGCAGCGGGTCGGTGTCGTGCGTTTCCTGCTCGGCCCAGCTGCCGGTGACGACGTCGACCCGGTCGGCCCAGCCCGCGGCGGCCTCGGCCGTGGCGGTGTCGCCGTCGGTGACGATGAGCACGCCGTGCCCCGCGTGCAGCAGTTCGGCGACCCGGACGCGGCTGCCGTCGGGGCGCTCCACGGCCCGGTAGGGGGCCAGCCGCAGGCCGAGCAGGGGGTGGCCGGTGGCGCCGACGTCGTAGCGGATGTGCAGGCCGCTGACCCGGCCGGCCAGGTGGCGGGCGGCCTCGGGCAGTTGCACCAGTTCGCGCAGGACGGCGCGCAGCGGCTCCATCTCCTCGCCGCTGAGGTAGATCATCGACATGGCGTGCACGTCGACCATCAGCTTCTCGCCGATCGGGTACCGCTCGCTGTGGTAGGTGTCGAGCAGCGACTCGGGCGCCTGGCCGCGCAGTACGGCGGCGAGCTTCCAGCCGAGGTTCGCGGCGTCCTGCAGGCCGACGCTGACGCCCTGGGCGCCGAGCGGTGCGTGGTCGTGGGCGGCGTCGCCGGCCAGGAGGATCCGGCCCTTGCGGTACTGCTCGGCCAGGCCGGAGGCGTTGGTCAGGGCGCACATCCAGGAGGCGTCGGCGTGGTGGATGTCCTCGCCGGTCAGCCGCTGCCAGGCGTCGGCGACCTCGGCGAAGGTCACCTCGCCCTCGCCGTGGTGCGGGCGGACGCCGGGCTCGTGGATGACGATGCGGTCGACGCCGGGCTCCAGGGTGACCGACAGGACCATGCCGCCGCCGGGGATGCGCTCGCCGATGGGCCGCATGCGCAGGTCGGCGCCGACCACGTCCGCCAGGTACAGGCCGCGGGTGGCCTCGTCACCGGGGAAGGCGATGCCCGCGAGCCGGCGCACGGTGCTGTTGCCGCCGTCGCAGCCGACGAGGTAGGCGGCGGTGGCCTCCACCGGGCCGTCGGGGCCCTCGAAGCGGGCGACGACGCCGTCCTCGGTCTCGGTGAAGCCGGTCAGCTCGTGCCCGCGGCGCACCTCGACACCGAGCCGGGCCACCCAGGCGCCGAGCATGTCCTCGGTGACCGACTGGGCGAGGCCCATCACGCCGAAGTGGCTCTCCTCCAGCAGCGAGAAGTCGATGCGGATACCGCCGTAGTGGCCCTGCTTGCCCCAGCGGATGTCGCCGAGGCCTTCGAGCAGGCCCCGCTGGTCGAAGACCTCCGCGGTACGGCTGGTGAATCCGAGGCCGCGCGACTCACCGCTCGGAGCAGGCAACTTGTCATAGACGACGACGTCCGCGCCGCCGAGGCTCAGCTCGCCGGCGAGCATCAGACCGACCGGGCCGGCTCCCACGATGATCGCACCGTGTGCCATGTCGACTCCTCACGCAGGTGGATGGGCACCAGGAAAGCCCACCGTGGTCGACGGGCGATGCAGACTGACTCAAGCGCTTTCGAGGGCATACGGGCACCGCCACGGGGCATGCCGGACGCCGGAACAATGCGCCTGAATACGGGCACGGAACGGCCCCGCCGGTCGGGGGGCGACGGGGCCGTGGTCCGCGGGCCTGCGTGGGGCAGGCGGCACGGGTGCCGGTGACCGGACGCCGGTGGAAGGACGCCGGCCGGGAGAGGTCAGTAGTGGACGCGGACCAACTGGCCTTCGCCGCCACCGCTGTTGTTGGTCACGTAGATCTGGCCCTGCCGGCCGAGGGCGAGGCCGGTCGGCTGGTTCAGCTGGTCGCCGGTGGGGATCTCGGTGATCGCCTTGGTCTTCCCGTCGATCTTCGAGAGGGTGCCCGGCAGCGGCGGGCCCGCCTGGAAGCCCTTGGTGTACGACAGCGCCACCAGGTTGCCCGAGCAGTCCACGGCCAGGTCGACCAGGTTGGACAGGCCGGTGACGAACACCTCGGGGGTGCCGCCCGGCGGGATCTTCCAGATGCGGGCGGAGCCGGGGACGGTGCCGCTCATGTCGCTGAAGTAGATGGTGCCGTCGTGGGCCTTGACCATGCCGGTGGGCACGCCCTCGGCGGTGCGGGACGGCGTCGCGTTGGTCGGCACCAGGAATTCGACGGAGGTGGAGCCGTCGCTCTTGGTGCGCACGAGGGTGTTGGCGCCGGCGTCGGTGACCAGGAAGCCCGAGCCGCTGCGCACGAGCGACCACGGGTTGGCGTGGACCTCGCCGCCGTCGGGGTTCAGCCGGGTCTCCAGGTCGGCCAGGTCGCCCAGGACCTTGCCGTCACGGGTACGGAAGACCGTGCCCAGCGTGGCCGCCTCCGGGCCCAGCGCGGCACGGGACTGCGTGGTGCCGCCGAGGCCGCTGACGATGTCGTAGCCGCCGTTCGGGTCCGCCACCACGTCGGTCGGGCCGGTGACGTTGACCGGGCCGTTCGCCGAGCCCTGCCCGGTGGAGGCGAGCCCCGTCACGACGCGGCCCTTGAAGCTGCCCTTGACCTTGTACACGGAGCCGGTCCTGCCGACGCACTGCGCTCCGTCCGCGCAGCCCAAAAGGCCCTGGCCGGCCTCGGCGACGACGACGGAACCGTCGGACAGCACACTCACGCCGCGCGGGTTGTTCAGGTGGTCGGCGAGGACCTCCAGCGTCGCCGTGGTCTCGGCGTGCGCCGGAACGGCCAGCAGCGGTGCCGCGACTATGCCGGCCGCGCCCGCCGTCACCAGGGCCCTTCTCCAGGAACGTGAAATCGACATGACTCTCCCTAGCTGGCTGTGGGCTCCCCCGTTTTCCGGAGCAGTCTTGAAATCGCCACCAGAGTAAGAGGGGAAACAGACTCGCATAACCGTTGAAAACAAAACCCATGCCGAATACCGGGGATATTCGAGTGCGACTCCAGGCGTATTTCGGTCGCGACTCCAGGAATATTTCGGCCGAATTCCGGGAAACGTCCGTCGCCTTTTGCGAGGGACGGTCAGGCGGTGCGGCCCAGCGCCCGGTCGACCAGTGCCCCCGCCACGCCCGTGTAGCCGGCCGGGTCGAGCAGGTCCGTCAGCTGCCGGGGCGTCAACAGGCGTCGCACCTCGGGGAGTTCGGCCAGTACCTCGGCCAAGGGCCGGGACGTCTCGGCCGCCGCCAGCGACGCCCGCGTCAGCAGGTCCTTGGCCGCCGCCTTGCCCAGGTGCGGGGCGAGGGCGGCCGAGAGGCGCTCGGAGGCGATCTGCCCGCCGGTCGCGGTGAGGTTGGCGCGCATCCGCTCCGGGTGGACGGCCAGTCCCCCGGCCAGTTCGACGGCGGTGTGGGCCGCTCCCCCGGTCAGCCGCAGGCATTCGCGCAGCGGCTGCCACTCGGCGTGCCAGCCGCCCGCCGACCGCTCGTCCTCGGTGATCAGGCACTGCGCCAGTACGGCGGCCAGGGCGGGCACCTGCAGCGCCGCGGAGCGGATCAGCGTGGCCAGTACGGGGTTGCGTTTGTGCGGCATCGCCGAGGAGGCGCCGCGTCCGGCCACCGTCGGCTCGGCCACCTCGCCCGTCTCCGTGCGGGTCAGCACCAGCACGTCGGCGGCGATCTTGCCGAGGGCACCGGCGGTGTGCGCGAGGGCCGCGCCCAGGTCGGCGATCGGTGTGCGCAGCGCGTGCCAGGGCAGGACGGGCACGGCCAGGCCGGTCTCGGCGGCGAAGGCGGTGACGAGGTCGCCGAGCACCTCCTGGCTGCCGGCGCCCTCGCCCGCGTACTGCAGATAGCCGGCGAGCGTTCCGGCCGCGCCGCCCAGGGACACCGGCAGCCCGCCGGCCAGGATCCGCTCCAGGCGCTCGGCGGCCTGAAGGACCAACTGCCGCCAGCCCGCCGCCTTGAGACCGAAGGTGGTGGGCACGGCGTGCAGCGCGAGGGTGCGGCCCGCCATCACCGTGTCCCGGTGCTCGGCGGCGAGGACGGCCAGGGAGTCGGCGACCGTCCGCAGGTCGGCGACGATCAGCCGCAGCGCCCGCGCGGCCACCAGCATCGCCCCGGTGTCGAAGACGTCCTGGCTGGTGGAACCGCGGTGGACGTACTCGACGGCCTCGGGCGCCTCGGCGGCGACGACCGCCGTCAGCGCCTTGATCAGGCCGACGACCGGGTTCGCCGTCTCCCGGGCGGCCAGCGCCAACTGCCGTACGTCCAGCCGCTCGGCGCGCGCGGCGGCCGTGATCGCCGCGGCCGCGGCCGCGGGCACGGCGTTGCACCGGGCCTGGGCCCGGGCCAGGGCCGCCTCCGCGTCGAGCATGGCCTGCAGCCAGGCCGCGTCGCCCACCGCCGCCTCGACGGGCGTGCCCGCGCGGACCGGGGAGAGCAGTCCGGCGTCCAGGTGGGCGTCGAGGGCCTGCGCGAGGGCCGGCCGTTCGTGAGCGGTCGTCATGCCGCCTTCCTCGCCGTCGTGGTGGTGCCGAGCTTCGTCCGGGCCGCCGCCCGGGCGGGGGCGTACACCGGCGTCGCTCCGCCGGCCGCCCCGGGGACGGCGGCCGGGGCCGGCAGGGCGAGGACCGCCCCCGCGATGGCGTCGGAGTCCTCGAGCGTGACCGAGCCGACCCCGGGCCGGATGCCGGCCGCGGTGACCCAGTGGACGGACTCGGTGGGCACCCCGTAGGCGAAGCGCCGCGGATGCGGCACGCCCCGCCCGTCCAGCAGCCGGTAGGGCCGCTCCGCCACCGCGAGGCCGCCCGTCTCGTAGTCCGCGGCGGCCCCGGGGCCACTGCCCGCGATGCGGTAGGGCCTGCACTGGCCGGTGCGCAGCAGCCGGCTCATCAGCGGGTCGGCGGTGCGCCGCAGGTCGATCTCGGGCAGCCGGGCCTCGATCAGGACGCGCGCCCGCACATGGACGTCCCCGATCTCCCCGGACGTGCCGACGAAGCAGCCGTCGTCCGGGTCGGCGTCGACGCGGAACGCGGGGCCGGTGACCTCCAGGATCCCGGCGTCCATCAGCGCGGCCATCTCCTCGATGCGGGAGGCGGGCGGGCCGATCGACAGGTACGCGTTGAGCGGGGTGTACCAGCGGTCGAGCTCGTCGCGGTGCGAGTCGGCGTCGAGGCCGCCGTGGTCGACCGCGAGCCGCACCTCGTTGCGCAGGTCGCGCAGCACGTCCAGGGCCGCCTTGAACGGGCCGCTGACGTTGCCCTGCCGGGCCTCGCGCAGGTCGTCGTCGAGGTAGCCGCGCAGCCAGGCACGGAAGGCGGCCAGGTCCTCGAAGCTGCGGCGGCCGTAGGGGCGGGCGACCAGCTCCCAGTCCCAGCGCTCGGACTCGCCGACGCCGGCCTGCGCGAGCAGCCGCTCCTCCTCCGGGCCCGGGGCGGCGCCCAGGTAGCGCCGGGCGAACTCGGCGACGCGGGCCGGGTGTTCGCGGGTGGCCAGCAGCGTCTCGTAGTAGACGCACTGCACCTCCTTCGCGATCAGCGGCCACAGGTCGGTGCCGAAGCGGACCGGCCTGGAGCGCGCGCGCAGCGTCGCGATGTACTCGGAGGTCAGCAGCCTCGGGAAGTAGCGGCCGTGCGGGCCCTTCTCGTTCTCGCCGCGCGCCTGGTAGGGCACGCCGCGCCGCGATCCGGCGTACAGGCGCGGCTCGCGGCCGGAGGGGCGGTAGACCAGGCGGCCGTCGGCCTCGCGGGCGAAGACGCCGCCGCGGGCGTGCGTGAACAGCGACATGTAGTCGAAGAAGTTGAGGCCGAGTCCGCGCAGCAGCACCTTCTCGCCCGGCGCCACGTCCGACAGGTCCACGTCGGCGGGGTTGGAGGGGGCGATGTAGGTGAGGTCGTGCCCGGCGGCGAAGGCGGCCAGGTCCCGCTCGGTGTCCGTCGGCGTGAGGGGCACATGGCCCTGCGCCAGCACCACCGCGCCCAGCCCGGTCAGCCGGGTGCCGTCCTCCAGCACCACGGTCTGCGGGCCCGTCCCGGCCGGGTCGTCCTCCTCCAGGGCGACGGCCCGCACCGGGTGCACGTGCACCGTGACATGGGCCGGCGCATTCGCGGTGACCTGCTGGAACACCCACGTCAGGTACGCGCCGTACAGGGCGCGCGTGGGGTAGGTGTCCGGGCCGAGGTCGCGGGCCTCGGCGAGCGTCTCGTCGTCGTGCGCCAGACCGGTGCCCGGGGTGAGCGCGCTCGGTCCCAGCGCCTTGGCCCACTGGTACAGGCTCGGGCCCTCCTCCAGCGGTCCCTCGATGGTGACGCTGGCGTCGGTGTAGACCGTGACCTGCGAGGCGACGGTGTTCATCAGCAGGTGCCGGGACTGCGAGGGCCGCCACACCATGCCCGAGCCGGCCGGGCCGGGGTCGACGACGTGCACGACGAGGTGGGGCCAGCGGGGCGACTTCCGTTCCTGGGCGCAGAGCCGTTCCAGGACGGACAGTCCGCGCGGTCCGGCGCCCACGAGGCACACTTCCATACGTCCGCTGCTCACAAGGACACTCCGCTCGGCAGTCGGGGACGGCGGGGCCGCGGCGTCGCGTCGACGGCTGTGGCGGCGATGGCGCGTCGGGCGCCGCCCCCGAAGGTCTTGGTGGGTTCCCGAAGTTCCGGGCAGAACAGAACGGCCGCCGTCATCGGCGGCCTCGTGAGGATTGCGGTGACCGGCGGCCCAGCAGGTCCTGCGGGCGCACCGTCGCGGTGACCTCCGCGCGTACCGTCCACAGCGCCTCCTTCCTCCGCCACCGTCGGCCGCAGCGCTCAACCAGGGCTGGGATCCCACTGGAGGGCTCCGGTGCGGTCGTGGCGCGGGGAACACACTGGTGCCCCGCGGAGAACGGCGGGGTGGGGTCGAACGGTCAGGAGAAAAGGCTGAACAGCCGGTCAGCTCCGTCGAGGGCCAGCGCCAGCAGGTCGTCGGTCCGGGGCGCGTGTCCGGCGCCGCCCCAGGTGGCGATCCGTACCAGCACGGTGAGGGCCACCAGCAGCAGCGCGGCGCCCCGGTAGTCGGCGCGCGGCGCGCCGTCGGGCCGCGGCGCGGGCGGCAGGGCCGCCGCCAGGAGGAGCGCGAGGACGCCGAGCGGCAGCAGGACGGTCACCGCCCAGTGCCGGCCGAGGTGTTCGGTGATCGTGCCGTCCGCGACCGGGCCGCCGGTCATGGCGAGGGTGGTCGCGCCGACGAGGACGCCCTGGTAGGAGGCCCGCTCCTGGGCGGGCACGCGTTCGGCGAGGAACGCCACGACGGCGGCCGTCACGCCGCCCGCGCCGATGCCCTGGAGCGTGCGGAAGGCGACCAGCGCGTCGGGGGCGCGGGCCGCGGCGCTCAGCGAGGCCCCGGTCAGGAACACCGTGAGCGCGCCGACCAGTACGCACCGCCGTCCGCGCCGGTCGCCGAGCCGGCCGAGGGCGGGCAGGGCGGCGGCGGTGGCCAGCGGGTAGGCGACGGCCTCCCACGGCGGGCGGGGTAATCGGCCGCCGTGCGGGCCGAGGGGCGCGCCGGTGCTGTCGATCTGGGACAGCAGGACGGCGAGCACCAGCAGGGACGGCAGCAGACGCACGGCTTGGCCGCGCAGTCCCCGCGCGGTGCCGGCCGTCTCGTCGATGGTGGTGGTCACAGCCGCCCGTCCCGCTCGCCCCGACGTGTGGTGCAACGCAGTACAGCAGCCGGCGCTCAAGCACCACTGGGGGCCGGATGGGCACCCGGTCGAGGCCGCGGCCTTTCGGTCACCCGTTGCCGAGCCGGAAACCCACCCCCCGCACGGTGACGATCCACCGGCTGTCGCCCAGCTTTCCGCGCAGGCTGCTGACGTGGGTGTCGACCGTGCGCCGCGACCAGGAGTCGCCCCACACCTGCTGGAGCAGCTGCTTGCGCGGGATGACCGTGTCCGGATGCGAGGCCAGCAGGCACAGCAGGTCGAACTCCTTGCGGGTCAGGGCGACTTCGACACCGTCGACGGTGACCACCCGGGAGTTGACGTCGATGCGCAGCCGGCCGTGCCGGATCTCCTGGACTATGGCCGGCTGCCACTGGACGCGGCGCAGGACGGCCTCGATACGGGCCATCAGTTCGCGCAGCCCGAACGGCTTGGTGACGTAGTCGTCGGCGCCCGCCTGCAGGCCGAGCACGCAGTCCAGTTCGGACTGCCGGGCGGTGACGATGATGACGGGCACCCGGCTGACCGAGCGGATGGCCCGGCACACCTCCAGCCCGTCCAGGTCCGGCAGTTCCAGCGCCAGCAGCACCAGGTCGACGTCCGCGTGCGCCTGCAGGGCCGTTCCGCCGCGCTTGACCCCGATCGGCTCGTGGCCGTGCCTGCGCAGCTGGGCCACCAGGGAGTCGATGCGGTCGACCTCGGGATCCACCACCAGGATGCGGCGCCTGGGCGTGGCCGCGGAGGAACGTGGGGTGGCGTGCGGTAGGGCGTCCTTCACCAGCCGGAAGGGCGGCGGGACGGGTGTGCGGGGCTCCATCAGCGGCGGTGCCGACATGTGCGTCATGCCTCCCCCAGGATCCTGACACGGCCGTGTGCGGTGGGTGCGTGAGCCGGATGGACGCGGGCCGGGCCCGGCCACGGCCCCACACTTTCGGCCACGCCCCGCCTCGAACGTACAGACATGCGGTCGAGTCCCGATCCAGCGCGGGGCTCGACCGCGTCGAACACGGCCGTTGGCCGAACTCGGCGGTTACGGGTTGAGCACCCACGCCGACTGGTGCTGCGTGAACCCGATGCGCGGGTAGTACTGCGTGGCGGCGGGCGCCGACAGCAGCACGATCTTCGCGGTCGGGGCCTCCTTCTGCGTGGCGTCGATCAGGGCGCGGCCGATCCCGGAGCGCTGGTGGGTGCCGGCCACGGCGATGTCGGACAGGTAGGTGACGTAGGAGAAGTCGGACACGCTGCGGCAGATGCCGAGGAGCGTGCCGTCGGCGTCCCGGGCGACGAGCACCAGGTTGGCGTTCTCCACCATCGCGGCCATCCGCTCCCGGTCCGCCACCGGGCGCCGCTCCCCGAGCCCCGAGGAGCGGTACACCTCCAGCACCTCGTCCAGGTCGAGGCCGGCGCCCTCGACCCGCTCAATCGTCCAGCTCACGAAGCTTCTCCAATCGGCTGTGAATGACGTCGTGGTGGGTGAGGAAGCGCTCGGGTTCGAGCTTCCCCAGGTCGATGCCCTCCTTGGCGAGGGAGGTGCCGAAGTGTTCGCCGGTGGCGATGGTGTGGTTCGCCGCGGCCTGCACCGAGCGGTAGGCCCGCTCCCGCTCCATGCCGTCGCCCAGCAGGTCGGCGAGGACCGACGAGCTGTAGATCAGGCCGTCGGTCTGGTCGATGTGGGCCCGCATCCGCTGCGAGTTGACGGTGAGCGCCTCGACCAGATCGGCCGCCCTGGTGGCCTGGAAGTGGCCCACGGACAGGCTGTCGGGGAGGATGACCCGCTCCACGGACTGGTGGGCCAGGTCCCGCTCGTGCCACAGCGCCACGTTCTCCAGCGCCGTGCCGGCATAGCCGCGCAGCAGCCGGGCCAGGCCGCACAGCCGCTCGCTGGTGGTGGGGTTGCGCTTGTGCGGCATGGCGCTGGAGCCCTGGTAGGCGACGGCGCGGTGCTCCTCCACCTCGCGCACCTCGGTGCGCTGCAACAGCCGCAGCTCCAGGGCGACCTGCTCGATGCAGGCGCCGAGCGCGGCCACCGCCTGCAGCAGCTGGGCGTGCCGGTCGCGGGCGACGACCTGGCTGGGCACCGGCTCGACGCCCAGGCCGAGGGCCTCGCACACGTACGCCTCGACGAACGGGTCGATCAGGGCGTAGGTGCCCACCGAGCCGGAGATGGTGCCGACGGCGACGGCGTCGCGCGCCGCGGCGAGCCGCTTGATGGAGCGGTCGACGGCGAAGGCGTAGCCGCCGAGCTTGTGCCCGAACGTGGTGGGCTCGGCGTGGACGCCGTGGGTGCGTCCCACCATCACGGTGTCCCAGTGCGCCAGCGCCTTGTCGGCCAGCACCCGGCGCAGCCGCCTCGCCGCGCCGGTCAGCAGGTCGGTGGCGCGGGCCAGGGTGTGGCCGAGGGAGGTGTCGACCAGGTCGTAGCTGGTCATGCCGAGGTGTACCCAGCGGGCGGAGGAGTCGGGGATGTCCTCGCAGTACGCGGCGAGGAAGGACAGCACCTCGTGGTCGCGTTCCTTCTCGATCTCGGCGACCCGGGCGGCCAGCGGCACGCGGGCCCGGCGCATGTCCTCCAGGGCCTCTTTCGGTACGCGTCCGAGCTCGACCTGGGCCTCGGTGGCGAGGATCTCGACCCTGACCCAGGTGGCGTAGCGCGACTGGTCGGAGAAGAGGTCGGCCATCTCGGGCAGCGTGTAGCGAGGAATCATGAAAGGGCCTTCGTCCGTGGGCTGATGAGGGGCTGTGAGGAGGGCCCGGTGCGGTGACCTCCGCCGCACCGGACCCTTGTTTCGGGGCGCTCCCTCAGTACGCCCCGAAGTACTCGCGCTGCTCCCACTCGGTGACGCGGCCCGGCGCGGGGGCGGCCTGCACGCACCACGCCTCGAAGCGGCTGAGCTCGCTCTCCTTCAGCTTGGCCAGGCACGCGGCGAGCGGTGCGCCGAGGACCTGCTCGGCGCGGCCGGCGCGGAAGGCGTCGAGCGCCTCGCCCAGGGACTGCGGCACGACCTGGCCGGGGCCGTCGCCCGGCTCGCTGCCCGCCGACGGGCCGGACGCGCCCGTCGCGGGGGCCGCGGTGATGCCGTCGAGGCCGGCGAACAGCTGGGCGGCGATGTTGAGATAGGAGTTGGCGCAGGGTTCGCCCATGCGGTTCTCGATGTGGGCGCCGGCGCCGCTGCCGACCACCCGAAGCATCGCGGTGCGGTCCTCGAAGCTCCAGCCGACCCGGGTCGGCGCGAGGGCGTGCTCGGCGGCCAGGCGCCGGTAGCCGTTGATGGTGGGCACCGACAGCAGGCACAGTTCGCGCGCCCAGGCCAGCAGGCCCTCGGCGTAGGCCTTGCCCTGCGGGGACAGACCGCCGGACAGGCCCTCGGCGCTGAAGACGTTGCGGCCGGTGGCGCTCTCCACGACGGACTGGTTCAGGTGCCAGCCGCTGGGGTCGGCGGCGTCCAGCAGCGGCTGCGACATGAAGGAGGCGTGGTAGCCGCGGCGGGCACAGAACCGCTTGGTGTAGGTGCGGAACAGCAGCATCGCGTCGGCCACGTCCAGCGCCGACATGGGGCTGAAGGTGGTCTCCACCTGGCCCGGTCCGGACTCGTGCTCCATCGACCTGAGCGGCAGGCCCAGCTTGAGCAGCTGCATCGCCAG
Organism: Streptomyces sp. NPDC054794; assembly: GCF_053611585.1. Classification (NCBI taxonomy): domain Bacteria; kingdom Bacillati; phylum Actinomycetota; class Actinomycetes; order Kitasatosporales; family Streptomycetaceae; genus Streptomyces; species Streptomyces sp. NPDC054794. The sequence continues at coordinate 20,953 of NZ_JBSHAQ010000059.1, forward strand.
CTGGTCGGTGAGGGGGGCGACGGTGTCGTACGCGGCGTCGAGGTTGAACTGGTAGCCGGCGTTGACGGCGGTCACCCGCGGCGCCTGGCCCTGCAGGCCGAAGCCGTTGCCCTGGTTGCCGGGTTCGTCGTCGAGCCGACGGGTGAGGTACCACTCGACCTCCAGGCCGATCACGGGCGCGAGCCCCTGGTCGGCGTAGCGGAGAAGGACCCGGCGCAGCGCGGCCCGCCCGGACAGCGGGTGCGGGGTGCCGTCGCGCAGGTACTCGTCGCCGATCACCCAGGCGGTGCGCGGCCCGCGGCCGGGCAGCACCTGGAAGGTGAGCGGGTCGGGCACCAGGATGAAGTTGCCGGCGCCGGCGATCTCGTCGACGCCGATGCCGTGGTCGCCGAGGAAGTCGACGGCGACGGCGTGCCCGGTGTCGAACAGGAACGGCCCGGGGCTGAAGTTCATGCCGTTGCGCAGCACGCTGCGGAACGCCTGGACGGTCAGCGTCTTGGAGCGGGCCAGCCCGTGCGGGTCGCCGAAGGCGACGCGGACGAGGTCGACGCCGTCGAGGGCGGCCTCGACCCGCTCGGCCGCGGCGAGTTGCTCGGCGTCCCAGAGCCCGTGGTCGGTGACGAACGAGGGCCGCCCGACGCTGCCCTCCGCGGAGGGGGTGGACCATGACCTGGCATACATGGTTCAGAGCGTCCTTTCGCCGGAGATGGCAGGGGTGAGGTCGGCCGCGGGCGGGTGCGGCAGCGGCGCCAGCAACGCCTCCAGGCGGCGGGCCACCGTCAGGACGAGATCGTCGGCGCCGACCGGGCCGACGAGTTGCAGGCCGGCCGGAAGTCCGGCGCGGGTCAGACCGGCGGGAAGGGACACGGCGGGCTGGCCGGTCATGTTGTACGGGTAGGAGGCCGGCGCCCACGACAGCCACATCAGGTCGCGGGGGTCGGCCGCCCAGGCGGGGCCTATCGCGTCGGCCTCGAAGGGCTCGACGGGCACGGTCGCCATGGCCAGCAGGTCGTAGCGGTCCATGACGGAACGCAGCGTGGCGCGCAGGTTCTGGCGCACCTCCTCGGCCTGGATCACCCGGACGCCGCTGAGGGTGCGTCCGTGGCGGACGATCTCCAGCCGGCCCGGGTCGCACCAGGCCTCGTGCTCGGGCGGGGTGCCGGCGGCCTCACTGGCGGCGAGGATGTCGACGACGGCCGGGTAGAGGTTCTGGCAGCGCACCTCCACATCCTCCACCCGGTGCCCCTCGGCGATCAGTACCTCTTTGCCCTGTTCGGTGACGCGGCGGATCTCCGGGTCGGTGCCCTCGTACTCGATCCAGCCGATCCGCAGGGCGCGCAGGTCGCGCGGGGAGTCCAGCGAGCCGAGCCCGGAGTCGGGGTCGGTGGGGTGCGGGCCGGCGATGACCTGGCCGAGCAGGCCGGCGTCGGCGACGGTGAGCGCGAGGGGGCCCTGGTGGGCGAGACGGTCGGCCCCGTTCGGGAAGTAGGGCACGCGGCCGTAGGACGGCTTGTAGCCGACGACGCCGCAGAACGCGGCCGGGATCCGGATGGAGCCGGAGCCGTCGGTGCCCAGGGAGCCCTCGCACAGCCCGGCCGCGACCGCGGCGCCGGCCCCGCCGCTGGAGCCGCCCGCGGTCAGCCGCGCGTCGTAGGGGTTGCGGGTGGGCGGGGCGACCCGGCCCACGGTGGAGGCGCTCCAGCCGAACTCGGACGTGGTGGTCTTGCCGACGACGATCCCGCCGGCCGCGCGCACCCGGGCCACGGCCGGGGCGTCCTCGCGCGGACGGTCGTTGGGCAGCAGCGAGCCGCGCGTGGTGGGCAGGTCGCGGGTCTGCAGCAGGTCCTTGACGGAGACCGTGACGCCCAGCAGCGGCAACTCCCACCAGGCCTCGCGGCCCTTTTCCCGGATGAGGGCGTCGGCCCGTTCGGCGGCCCGCAGGGCCTCGTCGCCCGCGACCGCGACGTAGGAGTCCAGGGTGTCCCGCTCGCGGATCGCGGTCAGGACGGACTGGACGTGCTCGACGACGGTGAGCTCTCCTCGGGACAGGAGCTCCTTGATCTGACTGATGCCGCGGGCGGTCATCGGCTCTCCTTCAAGAGCGCGCCGAATACGGAACGGGGCGGGGCCCGCCGTGCGTGTCAGGACGCACGGCGAACCTGCCCGGGGGCGGTGCCGGCCGCCGCGGGTACGCCGCCCGTGATGACCGACCAGTGCCAGGGTGAGTCGAACGCGGTGACCTCGACGGGCCGGCCGGCCGCGGCCATGCCGGCGGCCAGGCCGGTGGCGCGGGCGACGAACGCCGAGACGCGGTGCGCGGCGAGCAGGTCCTGCTCGTCGAACGGGACGCCGTCGCTGCGCAGCAGCCTGAGGTCGATGAAACCGTTGAAGGTCCGTCCGTCCACCTCGACGGCCTGCGGGGTGCGGATGGAGAACCGCACCTTGTTGTTGACGTGGCCGTGGTGGTGCTGGTCGGAGTAGAACGCGACGTCCGGGATGGTGGGCGGCACGAAGTGGTCGCGGGCGAGCACCTCGGTGGAACGGGGCAGGTTGCCCGCGATGAAGTGCCAGGAGTTGTACTGCATCCGCGAGGACATCGCCCAGGCGGCGTCGGCGAGCGCGGAGATCGAGTCGCCGAAGTGCCGTGCGGCGGAGGGGTGCGGGACCACGCAGCAGAAGAAGCGGGTGATGTCCCAGTCGCAGATCTCCGCCCAGCGCTCCTCGCGCAGCGCCGAGACGAGGGCGGGCAGCGAGCGGATGCCCCGGCTCATCGTGAAGTCGGCCTCGAACACGTCGGTGGTCGCGGCCACCGTCTCGTACACGAGGTGCTCCAGGCCGGTGCCGAAGTCGCCGTACGGGGCGGCCAGCCAGTCCGGTGCGGCGGCCAGGCCCTCGCCGAGCTCCGCGAGCGTGGAGCCGGTCACCGGCAGCGCGTCGGTGAGCCGGGCACACAGCGCGTCCTCGCGGGCCAGGGCCCGCTCGCCGGGCGCCTGCGCCACGCGCTCGATCTTGTGCATGAGGGCGCCGTGGATCTCGCGGTACAGCTGGGCGCCGCGCAGGGCGTGCTGCCGGCGGGCGCGCAGGGCGACGGCGAGTTCGTCGAGGGCGGCGACGGTGTGCGAGGCGGGGGCCGGGACCGGTTCGCCGCCGGGGATGCCGTTGTAGCCGCGGCGGACCCGCTCCAGCATGTAGGCGACGTGATCGACCGTCAGCTGGGTGCCGTTGGCCTCCTCGACCCGGCCGGCGCCGGCCGAGCGGATGAGCAGGATCAGGCAGACGAGGAGTTGTACGTCGCCGTCCGACCACAGCTCCAGCGGCAGGCCGCGCAGGCTGCTGAGCGCGCAGTCCGGGTGCCCGGGCCACAGCGTCTTGCCGGTGAGGTTGTTGGCGGCGCGGAAGTTCGTGTACTGCTTGTCCTGCTGGTGGAGCACGAACGGCGCGGTGCGCAGCGCCGCCTCGGTGGCCTGTTCCAGCAGCGCGTCGCGGCCCTCGGTGCCCTGCGCGGCGAGCCAGCGCCGGCAGTCGGCCACGGAGTCGGCCAGCCGGGCGGCGGCGCGCTCCGTCTCCTGCCGGTAGGCGTCCAGGTCCTGGCGCGTCCAGGGGATCCGCCGGACGCCGCCGACGAGGGTGCCTTGGCCGAGCGGTGCCTGGGAGGGGACGCGCAGCACGATGCGGCCGGAGGTGGACAGGCCGATCTCGCCGAGGAAGGCGGGCTCTTCGTCCTCGCCGTGCTCGGCGGCGGGCGCGTCGGACGCGGCCTCGCCGGTCTCCTCCTCGCGCCAGGTCAGCCCGCACGCCGACCGGACGGTGCCGGTCTCGCCGTCGTCGGTGCGCCAGGTCACCCCGCACAGCACCTTCAGCGCGGCCTCCTCGGGCGTGCTGAGGGCGCGCAGCTGGATGTCGGCGGGGACGTGGCCGTCGAGGGTGAGCAGCACCTCCACGAAGGAGCGGAGGTCGGCGCACTCCTCGGCGCTCTGCCAGGTCCGCTTCAGCAGACCGGGGAAACCGGCCTGGGGGTCGAACGTGCGGTCCGGTGTGACCGTGCCCGCCGGGATGCCGAGGCGGCTCGGGCGGCGGCTGATCCGCTTCCGGGCGTTGGCGGCACGGCGGGACTCACTCTGATCGGGCAGGCCGCTCATCACACGTCCTCGGCGGTGAGTTCGATGTGGTTCCACATCGGCTCGTCGGTCGGGGTCCATTCCTCGTCGACGTAGATGCAGTCCACGGGGCACTCCAGTACGCACTGGGGGCAGCCCGAGCACAGCTCGGGGATGATCACGACATCCAGTCCGCGGTCGAAGATGGCCCCGAACTCCTCGGGGCAGCTGCGCAGGCACGTGTCACAAGTGATGCACTCGGACTTCTCGATGCGGCGCGGCGGCTTCTTCCAGTTGTCGGGGCGGGTGCGCTGCTCTATTCGCTCGGCCCGCCCGGACAGCGCTGCCGACGAAGCGATCTTTTTCACGGGCAGGGACCCCTTATGTGAGTCTTCTCGGCCACAGCCGGAAACCGGACGCATCCGATGGTCGGACCAGCGTCTCGACCGGGCCCGGAGCGTCGGTGGGGGGCGGGTTGAGCTCCGGGAACCGTCTCAGGCGCTGGTGGAGGCCGGCTCGCGCGGCGGCCGAGTGCCGTCGACGCCGAGCCCGGCCAGCTCCAGCAGCAGGCCCTTCACCTCCGTGGCCGCCACCCGCCCGGCCGCCGCGTCGGGCGCCGAGCACAGCAGCAGCGGACCCTCCTCGTCGTTGCCGGGCAGCCGGCCGTGGCTGCCGCGCACCGGGGACGGGTCCAGCGGGACGACGGCCATGCGGTAGCGCAGGCCGAGCTTCTTGCGGGCCAGCGCGGAGGCGGCCCGGACGCGGACGTAGGGGTCGGCCGGGTCGAGGAAGAGTTCGGCGGGGTCGTAGCCGGGTTTGCGGTGGATCTCGACGAGCTGCGCGAAGTCGGGGGCGTGGGCGTCGTCGAGCCAGTAGTAGTACGTGAACCAGGCGTCCGGCTGCGCCACGGCGACGAGTTCGCCGGCGCGGGGATGGTCGAGGCCGTGCGCCTTCTTGCCGGTGTCGTCGAGGAGCAGACCGATGCCGGGCAGTTCGTCGAGGACCGCACGGGTGGCCGGGAGGTCCTCGGGGCGGCGCACGTAGACATGGGCGATCTGGTGGTCGGCGACCGCGAACGCCCGGGACGCCAGCGGGTCGAGGTACTCCATGCCGTCCTGGGTGTGCACCTGAAGCAGGCCGGCGCGGCGCAGGGCGCGGTTGATGTCGACGGGCCGGCGGGCGGGCGTGATGCCGTACTCGGACAGTGCGACCACGGTACGGCCCTGCGCGCGGGCGTCGTCGAGCAGCGGGGCCAGGGCCGCGTCCAGGTCGGCGGCGGCCCGGTGCGAGCGGGGGTCGTCGGGGCCGAAGCGCTGCAGGTCGTAGTCGAGGTGGGGCAGGTAGGCCAGGGTCAGGTCGGGGCCGTGGGCGGTCAGCACGTACCGGGTGGCCTCGATGATCCAGCGCGAGGAGGCCAGGCCCGCGCCGGGGCCCCAGTAGCTGAACAGCGGGAAGGTGCCCAGGCGTGCGGTGAGTTCGTCGTGCAGGGCGGCGGGCCGGGTGTAGCAGTCGGGTTCCTTGCGGCCGTCGGCGCGGTAGACCGGGCGGGGGGTGACGGTGAAATCGGTGTCGGCGCCCATCGCGTACCACCAGCAGATGTTGGCGACGGTGTAGCCGGGATGCGCGCGGCGGGCCGCGTCCCACACCCGCTCCCCCTCGATCAGGTGGTGGCTCTGCCGCCACAGCAGGACCTCGCCGAGGTCGCGGAAGTACCAGCCGTTGCCCACGATGCCGTGCTCGGCGGGCGTGCGGCCGGTGAGGAAGGTGGCCTGCACCGAGCAGGTGACCGCGGGCAGCACGGTGTCCAGGGCTGCCCGGGAGCCCCGCTCGCCCAGGGCGCGCAAGTGGGGCATGTGGGCGAGCAGTGCCGGGGTGAGACCGACGACGTCGAGGACGAGCAGGGGCACGGGTCCCTCTGGTCGGGTCATGGCAGTTCCTTCAGGCCGTGGTCGGTCAACAGGTCGCGGGCGAGGGCGAGTTCGGCGGCGATGCCGTCGGCGAGCTGCCCGGCGTCGTGCGGGCGCAGCGCCGGCGGCAGCGCCTGCCAGGTGTACGTCTCCACCTCCAGGTGCCTGGTCAGCGGCCGTTCGCCGCCGACCAGGGCGGCCACGGTCCGACGCAGGACGGGCAGGGTGGAGGTCAGGGGCTCGGCGGGCGGCGCGTGCAGCGGGACGTGGAAGTGGGCGCGCCACGGCGTGTCCGCCGGCAGTGTTCCGCCGGCCAGGGCGGGCCCGAGGTCGTCGGTGCCGAGCAGTCCCGAGCCGGTGGTGGCACGGGTCTGGTGCAAGAAGCGCGGCTCGTCGAACGCGGCCAGGGCGGCGCGCACCTCGGGCCGGTCCGGGTGCTCGGCGTGCAGCGCCGCGGACAGCTGACACTTGACCACCTCCACCCCGGCGGCGGCGAGGGCCGCGAGGGCGGGTTCCGGTTCCTCGAAGGATGTGGCCAGATGGCAGGTGTCGACGCAGATCCCGAGACGGGTGTGCCCGACGGAGGTCAGCGGGCCGATCGCGTCGGCGCAGGTCTCCACCACACAGCCGGGCTCGGGTTCCAGGGCGACGCGCACCGAGCGGCCGGTCGCCGCGTGCAGGTCGTCGAGCCGGCCGGCGAGTTCGGTGAGCGCCGCGTGGGCGCGGGCGGCACGGGGTGCGTCGTGGGCGGTGCGCCAGGCCAGCGGCAGGGTGGAGATGGTGCCCTCGGCGGCGTCGTCGGGCAACAGCGCGGCGAGGACCCGGGCGAGGGCCAGGGTGTACGCGAGCCGCTCGGGGTCGGCCCAGTCGGGCTCGTACACCCGGTACTTGACCTCCTCGGCGCCGAAGCCCTGGTAGGGGAAGCCGTTGAGGGTGACGACCTCCAGACCGGCCCGGTCCAGGGCGGTGCGCAGGGTGCGCAGCGCCCGCGGGTCGGTGTCGAGGGTGTGGGCGGCGTCCCGCGCGAGCCACAGCCCGATGCCGAGCCGGGGCACGCCGAGGCGCTCGCGCACCGCGGCGCAGTGGGTGTCCAGCTGGCCGAGGACCCCGTCGAGGGTTTCTGCGGGGTGCACGTTGGTGCAGTAGGCGAGGTGGACGACGCTGCCGTCCGGATGCCGCAGGCGCACGGCTCACGCCCCGGCGGCCACGGGATGCGCCGCCGCGGGGGTGGCGGGGGCGCCGCGCAGGATCGAGTTGCCCTCGTGGGTGGGCCCGGTGGCGGGCGCCGTCAGGCGCAGCCGGCCGCTGAGGGAGTAGAAGGCCACCGGGTTGCGCCACAGCACCAGGTCGACGTCGTCCTCGTCGAAGCCGGCGGCGAGCATGGCGTCGGCGACCTTGCGGGTCTTGAGCGGGTCGCTCTTTCCCCAGTCGGCGGCGGAGTTGACCAGCACCTTCTCCGGACCGAACTCCCTCAGCACGGCGACCATGCGCCGCTCGTCCATCTTGGTGTCCGGGTAGACGGAGAAGCCGAGCCAGGCGCCGCTGTCCTTGGCCTCCTCGACGGTGGTCTCGTTCAGGTGGTCGAGGAGCACCCGCTCGGCGGGCAGCGCGGAGGCGGCGACGGCGTCGAGGGTGCGGCGCAGCCCGGCGAGCTTGTCGCGGTGCGGGGTGTGCACGAGGGCGGGCAGGCCGTGGTCGGCGGCGAGCTGGAGCTGGTGCTCCAGGGCGGTGTCCTCGGCCGGTGTCATCGAGTCGTAGCCGATCTCGCCGACCGCGACGACCTGGTCCTTGACCAGGTAGCGGGGCAGGTCGTCGAGGACCGGTGCGCAGCGCGGGTCGTTGGCCTCCTTGGGGTTGAGGGCCAGCGTGCAGTGGTGGGTGATGCCGTACTGGGCGGCGCGGAACGGCTCCCAGCCGAGGAGGGAGTCGAAGTAGTCGTGGAAGGAGGCGGGCGAGGTGCGGGGCTGGCCGAGCCAGAAGGCGGGCTCGACGATCGCGCGGACACCGGCGGCGTGCATCGCCTCGTAGTCGTCGGTGGTGCGGGAGGTCATGTGGATGTGCGGGTCGAAGATGCGCATTACCGCTCCTCCTTGGTCGAGGCGAGCACGTGGTGCAGGTCGTCGGGGACCGCCCGGCCGGCCGCGGTGCGCTCGGCGGCGTACGCGCGCAGCATCCGGGCCAGTTCGCCGTCCCCGCGGGAGCGGCTCGCAAGGCCGGCGACCCGGCTCACGGGCACACCGGTGAACAGACACTTGAGGACGGCGTGCCGCCAGGTGTGCGCCTGAAGGTGCCGGGCGGCGTAGTCGCCGAGGGCCGCGGCCAGCAGGCTGGTGTCGTTGGTGCGCAGTGCGTCCTCGACGAGCGGTACGCCGTGCGCGGGGTCGGTCTCCAGCAGGGGCAGCGCGAGCAGTACGGCCCGGCGCTCGGCGGCCGTGCCCTGGCTATACAGCCGGGTCAGGTCGGCCGGGTCCGGCCGGGCCGCGGTCAGCAGCAGCACCCGGGCGTCGTCGGCGGGCCCGCAGCGGCGGCCGGCTTCGGCGAAGCGCAGCTCCCAGCCGGGTGCCTGCGCGGCGGCCTCGGCGCGGGCCTGCTCCAGCCAGCGCCGCGCGTCCTCGTCGAGGCCGACCACGAGGGTCTCGGGCCGGGCCGCGCCGCCCTGCCCGGTGTCCGGGCCGGCGTGCACAGCGGTCATCTCGTGCCTCCGTTTCGCAGGAAGTCCAGGGAGCGGGCGGCGAGTTCGGGTCCGGCGTGGGAGTGGCGGGGCAGTTCGACGACGGTCAGTCCCCGGTAGCCGCTGTCGGCCAGGGCCGCGAGGACGGGCGGGAAGTCGATCTCTCCCTCGCCGAACGGCAGGTGCTCGTGGACGCCGCGCCGCATGTCCTCGATCTGCACGTGCCGCAGCCAGGGCGCGGCCTGGCGCACGCAGTCCTGCACGGGGGCGGACTCCAGGCACTGGCAGTGCCCGATGTCGAGGGTGAGGCCGAGCGGGGCGGGATCGCCCAGATCGGAGCGCAGCCGGTGGAAGTCGGCGAGGGTGGCCAGCAGATGGCCGGGTTCGGGTTCGACGGCGAGCGGGATGCCCGCCTCGTCCGCGGCGTCCAGTACCGGGTCCAGGGCGCCGGCCAGGCGCTGCCAGGCGGTGTCGGTGTCGACGCCGGGCGGGCCGACGCCGCTGAAGCAGTGCACGGCGTGGGCGCCGAGTTCGGCGGCGATCCGTACGGCGCGGACCAGCAGCCGGATGCGGGTCCAGCGGGCGTCCTCGTCGTCGTCCAGCAGGCTCGGGCCGTGCTTGCGGCGCGGGTCGAGGACGTAGCGTCCGCCGGTCTCCACGGTGACGCCGAGGCCGAGCTCGCCGAGCCGCTGGGCGAGGCGGGCGGTGCGGGCGGGCAGGTCGCGGGCCAGCGGGTCGAGGTGCATGTGGTCGAGGGTCAGGCCGACGCCGTCGTAGCCGAGGTCGGCCAGCAGGGCGAGGGCGTCCTCCAGGCGCAGGTCGGTCAGCCCGTTCGTGCCGTATCCCAGGCGCAGCCCGTTCGTGCCGTATCCCAGGCGCAGCCCGTTCACGTGGTGCTCACCCTGCGCGCCAGCCGGGCCGCGACCGGCGCGAGCGCCGTGGTCAGCAGCCCGGTCCCGGGCGCGCCGGCCCGCGCCGCCAGCGCCCCCTGAAGCGCGATCGTGGCCCGGATCCCGGCGCCGACCGCCCGCTGGGTCAGCACGGGAGAGGGATTCAGCACGGCATGCGCGAGGGGCCGCGCGAAGGTGACCCCGTAGCCGAGAGCGAGCGCGCTGCGGACGGCGCCTTCTCGGGAGACGTCGGCGCCACGCAAGCCTTTGGCCCCGCGAAGGACCCCGGCCCCGCCGGAGACCGTCGTCGCCACCGCCGTTGCGGCCGCGAGGGCGACGAGCGGGGCGGTCGTCGAACCGCCCTCCGCCTCGCGGCGGGAGACCAGGGTGACGGCGCAGGTGTGGCTGCCCAGCAGGGCGGCCGGGGCGAGCCCCGGGCGCAGGGGGCCGTCCGTGGCGGCCGCGCCGAGCAGCAGGTCCAGGGAGCGGGCGGCGGCCATGGCGACCGGTCCCGCCGGTGTGTGCTTCAGCTTCAGGTCGTACGCCCACACGGTGGCCGCCAGCGGCGCGGCGACCGCGAACGTCCGGCGGCCCGCGCAGGCGGCCAGGGCCAGGCCCGCCACGCTCAGCGTGCCCGCCGCCGCGAGGGCGGCCCGTGGCCGGATGCGGCCCGAGGGCAGCGGCCGCCGCGGGCGCTGCACCGCGTCCTCGTCCCGGTCCGCCCAGTCGTTGAGGGCCATGCCCGCCTCGTACAGGCACACCGAGGCGCCGATCGCCAGGGCGGTGGACCGCCCGGCCCGCGCCCCGGCGGCCGCCGTGCCGGCGAGCACGTCGCCGGGCACCGTGAACACGGCCGGGATACGCAGCAGTTCGGCCCAGGCCCGCGCCGTGGCCGCGGCGGAGCGCGGCGGGCGCGCGGCGGGGGCTCCCCCGGCGGCGGGCAGGGTGCGGGCCCCGGACGGCGCGGCGGCCGCCGCGGGCTGCGGCGCGGGGTGGAGGTGGCGCGCCCGCATCCGGGCGGGGCCGGCGGGACGGGCGGCGGTCACCGGGGCTCCCGCAGTCGTTCGCCGAAGGCCAGCAGGGCCTCGTACTGCTCGGCCAGGGAGGCGCTGTCGCCGTAGGGATCCTTGAAGTAGAAGCCGAGTTCGGGGCGCGGCCCGCACAGTCCGCGCTCGTGGGCGCGGGCGAGCAGCCGGACCAGGTCCAGCACCAGCGGCGCGGCGAGCGCGGAGTCGCAGCCCTGCCAGATCGTCTGCAGCACCATGCGGGTGCCGAGGAAGCCCTCGAACGCGACGTGGTCCCACGCCGTCTTCCAGTCCCCGAGGGCCGGTACGTCGTCGATGTGCACCTCGCCCTCGGGCGCCGCGTCCAGGTTGTCAACGAGCACCCGCTCCTTGCCCGCGTTCTTCGCCGCCGCGGTCGCCGGGTCGGCGAGCGCGGCGCCGTCACCGCCGCCCAGCAGGTTCGTGCCCGACCAGGCCCGCACCTTCAGGGCCCGTTCGCGGAACATGGGGGCGAGGACGGACCGCAGCAGCGTCTGCCCGGTCTTGCCGTCGCGGCCCGCGTACGGCAGGCCCGAGACGGCCGCGGCTGCGGTGAGCTGCGGGTGGTGCAGCCCGGTGGACGGGGTGAAGTTGACGTAGGCGCAGCCGGCCCGCAGGGCCGCCGCCGCGTACAGCGAGCTGGCCGGCCATGCGCCGTGCTCCGGCGTCGGCTCGGTCGAGGCGACGTTGACGACGACGGCGCGGGCGACGCCGGTGGTGTGCAGGAACTCCCGCATGTCCGCGGCGAACACGCCGATCAGTTCCTCGGGGGCGCGGTCGTCGCCGGGCAGCGGGCCGCCGGGGCGGATCAGTTCGTCGGCGGCGGTCAACTCGCCCTGTACGGCGGCGGGCAGCCAGTGCGGCAGCACTCCCTGGGCGGCGAGTTCGTCCGCCCGCTTGGCCAGCGGGGTGCTCGCCGGATCGTGTCCGCCGAAGACCAGCGAGGACAGCGGCGGCAGGCCGCTGCCGGCGAGCGCGGGCGTCTCGGTGACCAGGCCGGTCGGCGGCAGCAGCCCGGCCGCCAGCGCCGCGCAGCCCGTGACCACTGTGGTGGCGACCGAGCCCCGGGCGCCGACCAGCCACACACCCGTCCGCGCCGAGGCGGCGGGGGTCTTCGTGTGAAGTGACACGGGTAGCCTCCAGGAGCGTCGGACCACGTGGTCGGCAAGCGGATCTCCGGCCAGAATGCCGAGCCGCCCGGCGCCCGGGCGCCCTGCTCCGGCGGCTGTCGAGTGACCGCCGAGCCGTTTCCCACCGAAAGCCGGTGCCCGCCCGGCGGGCGTGCGCTGAACTGGGGTCACCCGCCCGACGGCGGCGGCCTCTTTCCGCGTCCGACGGGCCGTGGACGGTTCCGGTGCGCGAAAAGGGACGACTTTTCCTTTGTCAAATAGGCGGATCGAAATCCCACCGGAATTCAAGTGCCCCTCCAGGGCATGCCGAGGCTTTTCCATACCGTTGTAGTCCGGGTCCCTTCCGGCGGTTGGGACACATGTCGCGCTCCTGCCATGGAGGAATCTCATGCCCGAATTGCCGCCCCCGAGCGTGGTCCGGGAAGCGGAAAAGACCCGTGCGGATCTGCAGCGGCGCAGTCGTGAACTCGCGCCCCCGCCCTTCGCCCTGCTGGAGCTGGCGATGGGGTCCATGGTCACGCAGGCGCTGTACGTGGCCGCCCGGCTGCGCGTCGCCGACGAGCTGGCAGAGGGTCCGCTGAGCCCCGCGGAGATCGGGCGGCGCGTCGGCGCGAACGCCGAGGCCGTCGACCGGCTGCTGCGGCTGCTCGCCTCGCAGGGGGTCTTCGAGGGTCACGAGGACGGCACGTACGCGCTGACCCCGATGGCCGACGCGCTGCGCTCCGACCACCCGATGTCGATGCGGGACATCGCCGTGCTGATGGGCCACCCCACGCACTGGGAGGACTGGAGCCACCTGCTGGACTCGGTGGTCACCGGCGAGGCGGCCCTGCCCAAGCACCGGGGCATGGGCGCCTTCGAGTACCTGGAGCAGAACCAGGAGTACGGCGAGGTGTTCATCCGCGGCATGGGCAACATGTCGGACACCGAGACCTGGCCCGTGCTCGGCGCGTACGACTTCTCGCAGTTCGAGACGGTCGTGGACTTCTGCGGGGGCCGCGGCGGGCTGCTCGCCGGCATCCTGCAGCAGGCGCAGCAGGCGCGCGGCATCCTCTCCGACCCGCGGGTCGAGGGCAACGGCGCGGCCGAGTTCCTCGCCGAGAACGGCGTCGCGGACCGCTGCACCACGCACGCGGGCGGACTGTTCGACCCGGTCGTGCAGGGCGGTGACGCCTATGTGCTCAAGCACATCGTGCACGACTGGCCCGAGGAGCAGGCGCTGCAGATCCTGCGCAACATCCGGGCCGCCATCAACCCCGGCGGCAAGCTGCTGCTGGTCGAGATGGTGCTGCCGGAGGGCGGCAACGAGCCGCACTCGGGCAAGCTCGTCGACCTGTGGCTGATGCTGCTGGTGGGCGGCAAGGAGCGCAGCACCTCCCAGTACGCCGACCTGCTCTCCCGCGCCGGCTTCAAGCTGGAGCGCGTGGTGGAGACGGCCGCCGCGGTCTCCGTCGTCGAGGCCATACCGGTCTGATCCGGCACCCCGGATCCGGCTCCCCCGTACCCCGACGGCCCCGGCCGTACGTCGTGAGGACGTACGGCCGGGGCCGTCGCCGTGTGCCGTCGGACGGGCGCACGGGACGGCGTCGCACGGGGACGGCGTCCGGCGAAGAGGCAGACGCGACGCCGATGACGGTCCGCCGCACGGGAAAGGCGCCCGGCGCAGCGAAAAGGGCCCCGGTGTGCGGGATGCGCACACCGGGGCCCGTCGTCTGGGAGCGTCAGCGGGCGGGGCCGAACCAGCGCTCCAGCGCCGCGTCGAGCCCGTCCGCCGAGGAGCCGGCGAAGGCCACGTATCCGTCGGGGCGGACCAGCACGGCCGTGGTGTCGGCCAGCGGGTCGGGCCCCTCGACGGGCTTGACCAGGACGGTGGCCACCTCCACCCGGTCCCGCCGGCCCGCCGCCGCGCTCCGCACGGCGGCGTCGTCGGCCAGGTCGAGCAGCACCCCGCGGGCGGGGTGCAGCAGCCGGGCGATGCGGGTCTCGCCGTCCGCGCCGACCAGCAGCCGGGGCGGCATCCGGCGGCCCAGCAGCGGGTGGGGCGGCTGCGACGCGTCGCCCAGGTCGTAGCGGATGTCCAGGTGGCTGACGATGCCGGCCAGGTGCCGCTTGACGTCGTCGTAGCGGATGAGCTCGCCGAACAGCTCGCGCAGCGGGTCGGACTCGGCGCCGCCGAGGTAGACCGTGCCCTGCGCTCGGGTGTTCATCAGCAGGCGGCGGCCGACCGGGTGCCGCTCGTCGTGGTAGGTGTCGAGCAGGGCGTCGGGCGCGTCGCCGCGGACCGCCGCGGCCAGCTTCCAGCCCAGGTTGGCCGCGTCCTGCACGCCGGTGCTCAGCCCCTGCCCGCCGGCGGGCAGATGGATGTGCGCCGCGTCGCCGGCCAGGAAGACCCGGCCGCGCCGGTACTCGGCGGCCTGGCGGGTGGCGTCGGTGAAGGAGCTCACCCACGAGGCGCCGCCGCCGCTGATGTCCTCTCCGGTGATGTGCCGCCAGGCGTCCGCCACCTCCTGGTAGGTGACGGTCCGCTCGCGGTCGTGCGCCGGGGTGCCGTCGGGGCAGACGATGATCCGCCAGATGTTCTCGTTGAGCGGGGCGGACATCACCATGCCGTTGGGGAGGCGCTCGCCGAGGTGGCGGGCGCGCAGTTCGACGCCGGTGATGTCGGCGAGGTACATGCCGCGACCGGCGTCGGCGCCGGGGAAGTCGAATCCGGCCGCCCTGCGCACCCGGCTGGACCCGCCGTCGCAGCCCACCAGGTAGGAGGCGCGCAGCGGGTGCTCCTCCCCTTCGGGGGTGCGTACGGTGATCTCGACGGCGTCACCGTCGAGGAAGCCGTCGGCGAGGGACACGAACTCCCAGCCGCGGCGGATGTCGGCACCGAGCTCGTCCGCCCAGTCCTCCAGCACCGCCTCGGTCTGGCCCTGCGGGATGCCGCGGGCGCCGAAGTGCGCGTCCGGCAGCACGGTGAAGTCGAACTGGGTGCCGCCGAAGTGCCCCATCGGGCTCGTCGCCAGCGTCTCGCCCTGACCGAACCGGGGCAGCAGCCCCCGCTCGTCGAACGTCTCCATGGCGCGGGCGGTGAAGCCCAGACCACGGGACTGCCCGGTGGGGGCGGCCAGCTTCTCGATCACGACGACGCGGGCTCCGCCGAGGCGGAGTTCGCCCGCGAGCATCAGTCCGGTCGGGCCGGCACCGACGACGAGGACGTCGGTGTCCGTCGCTGACCCATCCATGGTTGTCCTTCCTGGCTGTGGGGATCTTCGCCGCCGGGCGTGGGGGCGTGGTTCACCGGCGGATGGGCGGCCGCCGGCCGGATGGTGCGGCGGCCGAACTCAGCGGGGCGGGCCGAACCAGCGCTCAAGGGCGTCGTGCAGCCCCTCGTCGCCGGCGCCGTGGTCGATCCAGACGACATGGCCGTCGGGTCGTACGAGCAGACGGTCGATGCCGTCGAGATCGCTGCCCGGCTCGGCGACGGCCGCCAGCCGGGTCACCCGGTCCTCCCAGCCGGCGGTGGTGGTGTCACCGGTCGGGGTGCCGGGGCGCAGGTCGAGCAGGACGCCGCCGCCGGAACGCAGCAGCCGTGCGGAGCCGACGCGGTCCTCGCGCACCCGCACCGTGGTGCACGGCAGCCGGGCGCCGAGCAGCGGGTGCGCGGGGCCGTCCACCTCGTAGCGCACGTCCAGTCCGCTGATCATGCCCGCCAGGTGGGCCCGCACCTCCTCCGAGCCGATCAGCTCGGTGAGCACGGCGCGCAGCGGCTCCACCGACGGTGGGCCGAGCAGCAGCGTCGCCTGGGCGCGGATGTTGGCGAGCACCCGCCGGCCCACCGCGTGCCGCTCGCTGTGGTAGGTGTCCAGGAGTTCGGCGGGGGCCTTGCCGCGCACGTGCAGCGCCAGCTTCCAGCCGAGGTTGAAGGCGTCCTGCATACCGAGGTTGAGGGCCTGTCCGCCGATCGGCATCTGCCGGTGGGCGGCGTCGCCCGCGAACAGGATCCGGCCCTGCCGGTACTGGGTCAGCTGACGGGAGGCGTCCCCGAAGGCGTTGACCCACAGCGGGGTGCCGCCGCTGATGTCCTCGCCGGTGACCCGCTTCCAGACGGTGACGATCTCCTCGAACTGGGCGTCGCCGGTGCGCTCCTGCGCGGACGAGCCGAACTCGTGGACCATCACCCGGGTCACGCCGTCGGGGCGGCGGGCGGCGATGGCCAGCCCGCGCTCCAGGCGTTCGAAGCGCCGGTTGGGCACCTCGATGCCGGCGACGTCGGCGCGCAGCAGTTCACGCCCGGCGTCCTGGCCCGGGAAGTCGGCGCCGATCAGCCGGCGCACGGTGCTGTCCTCGCCGTCGCAGGCCACCAGGTAGCGGGCGCGGATCTGCCGCCGCACGCCGTCGTAGCCGATGGCCTCGGCCTCGACCCGGTCCCCGTGGTCCGTCACGGCGACCAGCTCGTGCTTGCACATCAGCTCGGCGCCCAGCGACAGCGCCCACTCCTCCACGACCGCTTCGGTCTTGGTCTGCTGGACCTTCCACTGCCCGGGGTGCGAGCTGGGCAGGGTGAGGTCGAGGGGGATGCCGCCGAAGTGGCCGCGGGGCTCGTTGGGCGGGTTGCCGAAGTCGGGCAGCAGTCCGCGGTTGTCGAGGATCTCCATGGTCCGGGCGTGCAGGGTGGAGGCCCGTGACTCGGTGTTGGGGGCGCGTCGTTTCTCCACGACGACCACGTCGACGCCGCCGTGGGCCAGTTCCCCGGCGAGCATGAGCCCGACGGGACCGGCCCCGACGACGACGACGTCGGTCCGCACGCTGTCCGCCGGCACGGTCAGGCCTTCTTCTGCTCGGCGTAGGCCTTGGCGTGGGACAGCGTGGCGCAGCTGTTGGTGGACAGCGCCGTGTGCACGTACTCGCGGGCGTCGGCCACGGTGGCGTCGGGGCCGAGGGTGCGCGCGATGTTCTCCGTGTTGATGGTCACGGTGTGCTGGGAGGAGGCGGCGGTGCCCTCCTCGTTCTCGACGAAGGTCCACTCACCGGTGTGCAGGGTCATCAGCGCCGGCAGGGTGACCTGCTTGTAGGCGATCCGGTGGTGCGGGAAGACGACCCGGTAGGACTTGGTGGTGTGCGTCGAGCCGTCCTTGGCCCGGGTGTCCATCTCCAGTTCCTGCAGGCCCGGGGTCTCCTCGGTGAGGCGGACGATCGCCACGTGCGGGAGCCGCTCGGCCCACAGCTGCGCCTCGTTGATGAAGTCGAAGGCGTCCTTGGCGTTGCCGGCGATCTGCACGGTGTCCGTGAACGAGAAGGTGAGCTCCTCGGTCTCGGCGGCGTGCGCGCGCTCGACGTTGACCTTGAGCGCGGCGAGTTCCGCGGTGCTGTTCTTGTCCACGGCCCGCTCGATCCACAGCAGGTCGTGCGGCTCGTCGTCGATGGCGCTGTAGTCGTGCAGCAGCCGGACCCGGGACTCCTGCTCGCCCTGCGGCTCGATGATCCAGGTGCCGCCCATGTGCTTGACGGGCGGTGCCGGGATCTCCTGGCGGAAGGTGATGGTGAGGGACTCCGGGTCCAGGGTGCGGCGCGAGGTCCAGTCCTTCGGCTGGCCGTTCGCGGTGGCCCAGATGCGGATCCGCTCCTCGTTGCCCTGCGCCTCGATCCGGTCCACGTGGATGGTGGGCGGGAAGATCCGGGGCCAGTTCGTCACGTCCGCCAGCAGCTGGTAGACCGCGGCGGCCGGTGCGCCGATGGTGATGTCGTGCTCGACCTCACGCGTCGTCATGGCGGCTTTCTCCTCGGTGGTGTCGGGTGGTGGCGGATGTCAGAAGTTGCCCAGACCACCGCAGACGTTGAGGGCCTGCGAGGTGATGGAGGCGGCCGTGTCGGAGGCCAGGTAGCCGACGAGGCCGGCGACCTCCTCCGGCGTGGAGTAGCGGCCGAGCGGGATCTTCGACTGGAACTTCTGGAGGATGGCGTCCTCGGTGGTGTCGTAGGCGTCCGCGTAGCCCTGGCGCACGCGCTGGGCCATCGGGGTCTCGACGTAGCCGGGGCAGACCGCGTTGACGGTGATGCCGGTCGGCGCGAGCTCGTTGCCGAGGGCCTTGGTGAAGCCGACGACGCCGTGCTTGGAGGCCGAGTAGGGGGCGCCCAGGACGACGCCCTGCTTGCCGGCCGTGGACGCGATGTTGATGATCCGGCCGCGGTTCTTGTTGCGCATGCCGCCGGTGTTGAGGACCGCGCGGGTCATCCGGAAGACGCTGTGCAGGTTCGTCTCGACGACGTCCTCCCACAGCTCGTCGGTGAGGTCGGCGGTCACACCGCCGCCGGACCGGCCCGCGTTGTTGACCAGGACGTCGATGGTGCCGAAGCGGTCGACGGCGGCCTGGACGAACGCGTCGACGGAGGCGGTGTCGCGGACGTCGACCACACCTCCGTCCACGCTGAGGATCTCGGCCTGCAGATCCTTGACGGTCGAGGCGATGTTCTCGGCGTTGCGGGCACCGATGAAGACCTGGTGGCCGGTGGAGGCCAGCAGGCGGGCCGTGGCCAGGCCGATGCCGCTGGTGCCACCGGTGATGACGGCGACCCTGGGCGTGGCGCTCTGCGTCATGTCCGTCTCTCCCCTCAGGCTGCCTGGGCCGGCGCGAGCTGCGCGTTGACGACGTCGATGAAGGCGCGCGGCGTGTTGGCCTCGCCGACGGCCTCCTCGTCGAGGGAGATGCCGTACTCGCGCTCGATGAGGCTGCCGGCCTCCAGCAGCGCGAGCGACTCGTAGCCGATCACCTCGAACTCGGTGTCGAGGATGTCGCCGTCCAGGTCGACGCCCTCGGCCACGCCCGCGGCATCCCGCAGGGTGCGCTTGAGGTCATCGAGGGTGAACGCCTTGGTGGCCATGGTGGTTCCTTTCATCGGTGGTGGTCTGTGCTGGTGAGGGCGCTAGGCGGTGGTGCGCACGACCATGGCGGAGTTGAATCCGCCGCTGCCGCGGGCCAGGACCAGGGCGGTGCGCACCTCGGCCTGGCGGGGTTCGGCGAGGACCAGGTCGAGCGGGTAGTCCGCGCACGGCTCGATGTGCACCGTGGGCGGGATGACGCCGTCCCGCATCGACAGGAAGGCGGCCGCGAGGTCCAGCGGCGCACCGCCGGAGTACAGCCGTCCGGTCATCGTCTTGGGCACGGTCACCGGGACGCCGCGGTCACCGAAGACGTCGCTGATGGCCTCGGCCTCGACGCGGTCGCCGGCCGGGTCGCCGGCGCCGTCGGCGAAGACCACGTCGACGTCGACGGTGTCCACTCCGGCGTCGGCGAGGGCGACCTGGATGGCCCTGCGCAGGCCGGGTTCGCGGTCGCTGCCGGGGCGCGGGTCGATCGTCGCGCCGTACCCGGCGATCTCGCCGTAGACGCGGGCGCCGCGGGCGCGGGCCGCCTCGGCGTCCTCGGTGATGAGGATGGCGCCGCCCTCGCCGGGCACGTAGCCGTGCGCCTCACGGTCGAAGGGCAGATAGGCGCGGGTCGGCTCGTCCCGGGTGGACAGCTTGCCGGTGGCCAGCTGGGCGACCCAGCCCCAGGGGCAGATCGAGGCGTCGACGGCTCCGGTGACGATGAGCGAGGTGCCCTTGCGGATCTGCCGGCGGGCCTGCGCGACGGCGTCCAGACCACCGGCGCCCTCGCTGACGACGACCCCGGAGGGACCCTTCATGCCGTTGCGGATGGAGATCTGGCCGCTGTTGACGGCGTAGAACCAGGCGAACGACTGGTAGGCGGAGACGTACTGGCTGCCCCGGCTCCACAGGTTCTGCAGCTCGCCCTGGCCGAACTCGAAGCCGCCCGCGGCGGACGCCGTGATGACGCCCATGTCGAACTCGGGCAGGTCCTTGGGGTCGGCGCCGGCGTCCTTCAGGGCCCAGTCGGTCGCGACCAGCGCGAGCCGGGTGACCCGGTCGGTCTGCGGCAGCAGCCGGCTGGGCAGGTGCTCCTCGGGCACGAACCCGGGGACCTCGCCCGCCAGACGGGCGGGGTAGTCGGTCGGGTCGAACCGGGTGACGCGGCCGATGCCGTGCTTGCCGCCCAGCGTCGCCGACCAGTAGTCCTGGGTGCCGAGGCCGTTGGGCGCCGCGACGCCCAGGCCGGTCACCACGACCGAGGTGGTCATACGAGGCTCCTCTCGGGGCTGGCCAGCACCATGGCGCTCTGGAATCCGCCGAATCCGCTGCCGACCGTCAGGACCGCGTCGATCAGCTGATCGCGGGCGACGACCGGGACGTAGTCGAGGTCGCACTCCGGGTCCGGGGTCTGCAGGTTGGCGGTCGGCGGTACGACGTCGTACTCCATGGCCAGCGCGGACGCGGCGATCTCGATGGAGCCGATCGCGCCGAGGGAGTGCCCGACCATCGACTTGATGGAGCTGACCGGGGTCTGGTAGGCGTGATCGCCCAGGCTGCGCTTGAACGCGGCGGTCTCGTGGCGGTCGTTCTGCTTGGTGCCCGAGCCGTGGGCGTTGATGTAGTCGATCGCCTCGGGGTTCAGCCGGGCCTCGGCGAGGGCCAGGTTGATGGCCTCGGCCATCTCCACGCCGTCGGGGCGCAGGCCCGTCATGTGGTAGGCGTTGGAGCGGGTGGCGTACCCGGCGATCTCGGCGTAGATGTGCGCGCCGCGCTTCTGGGCGCTCTCCAGCTCCTCCAGGACGAAGAAGGCGGCACCCTCACCGAGCACGAACCCGTTGCGGGTCGCGTCGAAGGGACGCGAGGCGCACTCCGGGTCGTCGTGGCGCGGCGTGGTCGCCTTGATCGCGTCGAAGCAGGCCATGGTGATCGGCGAGATCGGGGCGTCGGAGGAACCGGCGATCACCACGTCCGCCGAGCCCTCGCGGACGAGTTCGACGGCGTAGCCGACGGAGTCGATGCCGGAGGTGCAGCCGGTGGAGACGACGGTGCTCGGTCCCTCGGCGCCGACGGCCCAGGCGACCTCGGAGGCGAACGAGCTCGGCACCATGAAGTCGTACAGGTGCGGAACCGCGTAGGTGTGGTCCACGGCCTCCAGCCGGCCGCCGTCGCTGACCACCCGGTACTCCTGGTCCAGGCCCATCGTGGCGCCGACCGCGCTGCCGACGGTGACGCCGACCCGGTAGGGGTCGACGGCGCCCAGGTCGATGCCGCTGTCGGCGACCGCGCCGCGGGAGGCGACGACGGCGAACTGGGCGGCCCGGTCCAGACGGCGGACCTCCTGGGGGCTCAGGCCGTGCGCGTAGGGGTCGAAGTCGGCCTCGGCGGCCACCCGGGAGCGGAACGGACTGGGATCGAAGAAGGTGATGCCGCGCGTGGCCGTGCGGCCCTCGCTCAGCAGGTCCCAGAAGTTGTGCCGGCCGACACCGCCGGGGGCGATCACCTCGATTCCGGTGATGACAACACGTCGCCGGTTCACGCCGACGCCTCCCAGTGGTAGAAGCGGGTGGCCATGGCATCGGCCGGGGAACGCCAGGTCGCCGGGTCGTAGGCCTCGATGAACGGCTTCAGGTCGTCACTGATGCCGACGAAGCGCGGGTCGCTCTTGGCGGCCTCGATCAGCTGACCGCCGTTGTCCTCGTCGAAGTCCTGGAGGTGGAAGTACAGGCCCCGGTAGGAGAACAGCTGGCGGCGCCGCGTGCCCATGCGGTGAGGCATGTCCGTCGCGTCGAAGTCGGCGAACAGCCGCGCCACGTCGTTGCTGGAGACGGCCGCCATCCGGGCGACAATCAGCGTGCTGTGCATAGGGTTCAGCTCCTCGGCGGTTGCGTGGGAGGGTTCGCGAAGCAGACGGGGCGGCACGGTGGGCCCGGGGCACCTCCATCGACCTCGACGGTGCGGCCCGGCGATAGCGCCCGGCACGGGGAATGCCTGAGTCCGGCCGGAGCCACCGGCGTGCAGCGGCGAACCGGTGCATACGCGCACGCCTCCGGCCGCCCGGTCCCAGCTCGGGAGCAACGGGCGTCCGGAGGCGTGCGGGGGGTGTCGCGTCGCCTGTGGCGCGTTACTCGGCGGAACGCGTGTGCACGACGTTGTAGGTGTTGAGGTCGGCGTAGGTGGCGACGGCGCGGGTCCGGTCCTGGGCCTTGATACGGCCCTCGGACTGCTTGTCGGCCGGGATGTCGCGGTAGGTGTCGAACGCCTCCTGGCTGTCCCACTGGGAGTAGGAGGCGACCCACAGGCCGTCCAGGCCGCGGGCGCGCAGGCCCTTGAGGACGATGTGGGACTGGAACCCGGGGACGTCCACGAGCCAGTTCTGGCCCTCGCCGAGGGCGTCGACCAGCTCGTCCTGGTTCTCCGGCGCGACACCGAAGATGGTGATGACGGTGAAGACGCCACGGTGCGGGCCGATCTCGACGGCGCCGCCCTTGCCGCCGTCACGGGTCAGCGTGTAGGCGACGTCGTTCTGCAGCAGGCGGATCGAGGTGGTGATCTCGCCGAAGACCGGCAGCGTGCGGTGCTTGAACTCCTCGCCCTCGTAGCGCTTCTCCAGGTCCTCGCCGCTGCGCCACTGGATGAAGTTGGCGGTGCCGTGGCTCAGGATGCCGGAGTGCACGGTGGAGGACTTCCAGCCCTCGTAGGTCGCCGCGTTGACGATCTTCGTCATCTCCTCGATCAGCTGGTCCTGCTTCTCGGGAGCGTCGGTGGTGAAGAGGTTGAGAACGATGAGGTTCTTGTCCTCGGGGGAAATGGTGGGCATGGATCCTTCGCTTCCTTTGAGGGTGCGGACGTGAGCCGAAACGCGGGCGCGCTTCAGGCGGCGGAGCCGAACCAGCGGGTGAGGGCGGGTACGAGACCGTCGGCACCGGTGCCGACGGCACCGACCCAGGCGACGTAGCCGTCGGGGCGCACGAGGATCCCGTCCACGGGAACGTCGCAGTCGAACTCGGCGGCGACCACGTCGACACGGTCGGTCCAGCCGGCCGCCGCCTCGCGCAGGCCGTGGTCCCCGCCCAGTTCCAGCAGGACGGCACGGCCGGCGTGCAGCAGGGAGACGCTGGAGGTCTTCTCACCGCCGACGACCAGCTCCCGCTCCGGCAGACGCCGGCCGAGCAGGGGGTGGTCGTCGCCGCCGACGTCGTGGCGGATGTCCAGGCCGGTGACCATGCCGACCAGATGACGCCGGACGGACTCGTGGCCCTCGACCAGTTCGGCGACGACCTCGCGCATCGGGGCCATGTCGTCGCCGCCGAGGTAGAGGGTGCGCTGGGCAAGGGTGTTGATCAGGATGCGGGCACCGACGGGGTGCCGCTCGCTGTGGTAGGTGTCGAGCAGGTTCTCGGGAGCCTGGCCCTTGAGGGCCAGCGCCAGCTTCCAGCCGAGGTTGACGGCGTCCTGGACGCCCGCGCTCATGCCCTGCGCGCCGATCGGCAGGTGGATGTGGGCGGCGTCGCCGGCCAGGAAGATCCGGCCGCGCCGGTACTCGGCGGCCTGCCGGCTGACGTCGGTGCTGGTGCTGACCCACAGCGGGGTGGCACCGCTGATGTCCTCGCCCGACAGCCGCTGGAACCCCTCGGCGACCTCCTCGAAGGTGATCGGCCCGGAGCTGGTGCGCAGCGGCTCGTTCCGGTCGAAGTAGATGATGCGGCAGCGGTCCGGCCCGAGCGGCATCACCATGATCATGCCGCCGGGGACGGCCTCACCACTGAAGCGGGGCCGCAGTTGCACACCGGTGATGTCGGCGAAGCGCAGTTCGACCGTCGCGGCGCTGCCCGGGTAGTCGATGCCGGTGAGCGTGCGCACGACGCTGCGGGAGCCGTCGCAGCCCACCACGTAGTGGGCGCGCAGCCGCAGCGGGCCGTCGGGCCCCTGGGCCTCGACCGTCACCCCCTCGTCGTCGGCGTCCAGGCCGGTGACCTCGACCCCGCGGCGCACGTCGGCGCCCAGCTCCTTCGCCCAGCCGCCGAGGACACCCTCGGTGCGGGCCTGCGGAATGCCCCGGGCTCCGTACGAGCCGCCTTCGAGCACCTGGTAGTCGAGCGGAACACCGCCGAAGTGGCCGACGGGAATGGTTCCCACCTCGCCGAAGCGGGCAATGAGGCCGCGCTGTGCGAACTCCTCGATGGTCCGGGCCGAGAATCCGAGCGCGCGCGACTCGCGAATGGGTTCGGAAAGTTTGTCGAGAACGACGACCGAGACTCCATTGAGCCTCAGTTCACCCGCGAGCATGAGTCCGGTGGGCCCTGCACCCACGACAATGACATCCGCATCGAAGAATTTCATTTGCCCTCTTCTCACTGGTGTCCGGCCAGTATTGCGAGGTATTTCCGAGGCCGTAAATAGCCTCCGATACAGGTTTTCGACAACGAATGCCAGAGAAACGTCGGGAACGTCAGAACTTTGACAAGCCGACTTGCCGGGAGGGGTACTTCCGGCGGCATTCTCAGACATGACCTCCACCCCGATGACCGAAGCAGCCACCACACAGTCCGACGCGGAGTCCCGCGCCGAGGTCGCGGACCTGCTCTCGCGGTACCTCGTCTCGCTCGACGACGAGGAGCTCGACGACGCCTGGGCGTCCGCGCTGTTCACCGAGGACGCCGTCGTGGCGTTCCCGATCAGCCGGCACGCGGGCGTCGAGGGCATGGCCGAGTACCACCGGTCGGCGCTCGCGGCGTTCGCCGCCACCCAGCACCTCGGCTCCCCGGCCCTGGTCGTGCTGGACGGCGACCGGGCGACGCTGCGCGCCAACCTGCTGTCCACGCATGTGCATCACGCGCACCACGCGCGCCCCGAGGGACAGCTCGACCCGCTGTTCGCGACGGGCACGTTCGTCGACGGCGAGGCGCGCCGCACCCCGCGGGGCTGGAGGCTGACCCTGCTGTCCTTCCGCCTGCTGTGGGCCGACGGCACCCCGCCGCCGCCGGCGGTCTGAGCCGCACACCGGCACCGGCGAGTGCCGACCGCACCGACCGACCGCACCGACCCACCGCGCCGAACGACCGCACCGCCCGGGGCTATTACGGCGTAATAGCCCCGGGCGTCGTCGTCGTGCCGGGGCTATTACGCCGTAATGGCTCAGGTGTTGAGGTGGATCACGCGGTCCACCGCGATCTCGATGACCACCCGGCCGGGCGGGCTGGGCGGGGCGGACCAGTACCGCTTGGCGTAGAGCTTGGCGCCCCGGGCGACCCGCGCGGGATCGCGGACCACGGTGCCGAAGCCCTCCAGCGTCACCCAGGTGAAGCCGTCCACCTGGCACAGCGCCACGCGACTGCCCGGCGCGGCCAGCAGGTTCCTGGCCTTGCGCGAGGAATCGACCGTCATCACCCGGGCCAGCCCGTCGGCCGCGTGCCAGGTGAACCGTACGGGAGCCACATGGAGGGTTCCGTCGGGCCGGAGCGTGGTGAACGCGGCCACGTGCTTGGGGTCGTGCAGGAAGGCCTCGACGGAGTCGGGCACCGCCAGGGCGGCCGGGGGCTGCTGAGACAGCGACATCGTGGGTGAGTCCTCACTTCGGGTGGGGTCATCCGGTGCGGGAAAACGACGGCGGACACAGCCGTCCGGGCCGCAAGGCCTGTGCGGCGGAGCAGGTCGCGGGCGCGGACGTCTGCGACCTGCTCCGCCGCACAGGCCCTGGACAGGGGCTAGTCGATGCTGCGGACGATCGTGTCCTCGTCCTCGTCGTCATCCGCCCCGGCCAGCCGGAGCGTCGGCACGAGCCCCACCGGCACCATGCCGAACAGGGCCATCTCGATCTCCCGCAACTCCTCCGTGCCGTCGCGCATGAGCACCTCCTCCGTTGGTGGATCGCCCCACGGTGTCAAGACTCGCTAGCGGCTCGCTCGACGGCGCCTCGGCCGCCCGTCGAGCGCAGCCGCAGCCGTACGGCGTTCCCCTTGCGCCGCGGCGGTGCGCCCCGGGGCGGTTCGTCGCCGTCGAGCGCGGACAGCACGTCGGAGACGGTCGTGGTCGAGGTGGTGGCGGGCAGCCGGCGCAGCAGCCGGGCGCAGTGGCCGACCAGCAGTTCCGCGTCGGCGTCGGAGACCCGGGCCCGGTCGTGGGCGAGGGCGAGGTTCAGCGAGCCGTCGCCGCCGCGGTGGGCGACCAGGGCGACGGGAAAGGCGGGGTGCGCGTCCCGCGTGTCCTGCAGTTCCAGTCGGATGCCGGCGTCGGCGAGTTCGGCGTGCAGGTCGCCGAGCGGGCGCGGGGTGCTCTCCAGGGCGACCAGGGTGTCCAGCAGCCGGTCGCCGCGTGCGGTGCGCCCGGTCCACTCGTGGATCTGCCCGGCGGAGACCCATTCGTAGGCCGCCATGTCCAGTGACCCGTCGCGCAGCGTCGCCAGCAGGCGGCCCATCCGGTGGTCGGGATCGATCCGCACCACCATGGGCAGGCAAGTGCGCATCGGACCCAGCAGCCGCTCGACGGAGTCCATGGCGACGCCGCGTCCCGAGACGGCGACCCCGAAGCCCACCAGCGCCGTCCCCTCCGTGCGCGCCGCGCGGTACAGCAGCAGCGCCCAGACGGCCTGCAGCACACCGGAGTCGGGCACGGCCCGGGCGGCGGCCCAGTGGTGCAGCCGCTCGGCCTCGGCGGCGCTCAACCGGGCCTGGGCGCGCCCGCATCCGCTCTGCGCGGTGGCGGGCCCGGGCAGCAGCGGCAGCACCACCGGGGCGTCCCCGGGCACGGCCCGGCTCCAGAAGTCCCGTGCCGGTGCCGAGTCCTGGCGCTCCAGCCAGCGTGCCCAGTCCCGCAGGTCGGGCCGGCGCTCGCCGCCGGGCAGCACACCGCCGGCGAGGTAGGCGCGGCAGAACTCCTCCAGGAGGATGAACACGCTCCAGGTGTCCAGCAGCGCCTGGTGGAAGGTGACCAGCACCCGGGTGACGGGCACGGCGCCGCCGGGGCGGGAGTGGGCGGGGGCCTGGCTGGTGGGTCCGACCAGGGTGATCCGCAGCGGACAGGGCCGGCGCAGGTCGAAGCCGCGCAGCCGGTCCCGCTCCACCAGTTCGCGCCAGTCGACGCCGGCCGCGGGATGCCGTACGACCTCCGGGTGGGCGCGTTCGTGGAACACCACGCGCGGCCTGGTTCCCCAGAGGAAGCCGGAGCGCAGCACGGTCTCGCGGTCGACGACCGACTGCCAGGCCGCGGTGAAGCGTTCGGTGTCCAGCGGGCCGTGCCAGCACCACGTCAGCTGCTCGACGTGCCGCCCGGTGCCGCGGTGCGCGAAGGAGTCGACCAGCAGGTCGTACTGCTGCCAGGTCACCGGCACATAGATGCGCGCCGGGCGGTCGGGGGAGGCTGCGGCCCGGTCGCGCGCGGTACGAGAGCGGTTCCGCCTCCCCATGGACCGCCCTCCCCTCAGGTCGTGGCCTCCCCACGCACGGGCGCTGTCCTCCCGTGCGGGCCCCGTCGGTCACGGAGGTCCCCGGGAAGCCTGGCAGGCCCGGGCGTGGCACTCCAGGAAGCATCGTGCAGCAGCGGGCTGCCAGAAGGCTGACACCGGGCTGACACGGCCGGGGATCCGCCGCAGAACGCCTCGCGAACGACCGGAGAAGGGGGGCTACTTCGGGTCCGGGTCCGGCGGGCGGGTCATCGCGGACAAAAAGCCCCGGTCGAGCATGGTCTCCACCGAGGTGTCGCCCGCGGTGTTCAGCCCCGTGTCGTGGCAGGCCACGCTCAGCAGGAAGCGGTCCATGACGGGATGGGTGGCGAACCCCCACTCGCCGCGGGTGGCGGAGCGCCCGTCGGGCGCGCGCAGCCGGCCGCTCGGGCTGAAGCCGAACTCCTTGAATCCCAGGCGCAGTCCCTGGCCGAGCGCCTTGCTGTAGGCCTCCTTGAGGGTCCACAGCCGCAGGGTGCGCACGGCCCGCTCCTTCTCGGGCAGACCGGCGAGCTCACGCGTCTCGGCCGGGGTGAGCATCTGCGTCTCCAGCAGGTCCAGGCGCACGAACCGGTCGGCGGGTTCCACGTCGACCCCGATGCGGCCGGTGCGGCTGAGCCCGACCGCCATCACGTCACCGGTGTGACTGAGGCTCAGCTCGATCTGGTCGAAGCCGCGCAGGTACGGCCGCCCGCCCAGCCGGTAGGCCAGGTCGAGGTACTCCGGCGGGGTGGCCAGGGCCGCCGCGGCGGTGTACTTGATCAGCAGCCGTGAGGCGGCGAACCGGTAACGCACGACGGCGTCCCGGGTGCGCCGGTAGCGGTCCCAGTCGGGGCCGAGCAGTTCTCTCAGCCTCGGTGTGGTGAGCACGCTGGGCAGCCACTCGCTCCAGGTCGTGTAGACGAGCGCGTTGCCGAGCACGGCCAGGTTGTCCCGTACACCGTGCCAGGGGCCTGCCGGCCGCGGCACGTGAAGGGGCGCGGCGCATCTCACCCGGTCCATCGTTGTCTCCCTGCGTGTAGGTCCGGCCGGCACGGCCCCGGGCCCGGGACGCGACCGGACGGGGGCGCCGCGCGGTCCCCCGCACGGCGCCCTGTGCCGTCGTTCCCGCGGCGGCCCGGTGCCCCGGCCGGTGCGGCTCTTCCGGGCGGCCCCGCACCGCGCCGCCGTCGTCCCGGCTCGGGGTGCGTACGGCGCGCGGTGCGCGTGCCGCGACCGGGCCGCCGGTGACCGGCTCAGCCGGCCAGTTGCGTCGCGTACAGGTCCAGGCTGCGTCCCTCGCGGCAGCGCTGGAGCACCTCCGCCAGGACCTCCTGGTCCACCTCCGGGGGTGTCTCGGGCACCGGGGCGCCGAGTCTGCGGCCGATGCGGCCAAGGGCCAGGACCGCCCAGGCCGGGCGGGCCAGGAAGGAGTCGCCGCCGGCCTGCCCCTCCCAGACGCCGAGGCAGGCCGCGGCGGCCAGGACGAGGGCGTAGCGGTCGGCCAGCGCGCAGGCCTGCGGGTCGAACGCCGTGCTGCCCGAGGCCGACAGGGCCACGCACCGGGCGCGCAGGATCCGCAGCTCGTCGACGAACATGCGGGCGATCGAGGCGAGCGTGTCGTGCAGCGGCCCGTGGGAGCGCTGTGCGTCGAGCCGGTCGGCCGCGGCGATCAGCGTCGCGGTGAGCAGGTCTTCCGTGCCGAAGTGGGCGAGCCTGCGGTGGTCGAAGGCGGGCAGCGGCGCGCCGGGCCGGAACAGGTCGGCGGGCGGCTCGTCGCTGCGGAACCACGTCGTGCGCGCCAACGTCGACAGCTGCGGCACCAGGACCGCCTGGCACACGGCGGTCCCGGAGTGCCCGAGCCCGGCCACCGGCAGGTCCCGGCCGAGCTTCTGGAAGCCGCCGTAGAGCGGCCCGCGGTCGTAGCCGCGGGCACCGAGCACGGTGGCCAGTTCCTCCAGGTCCTCCCGCAGCAGGTCCGGCATCGTGTACTTGACGGCCGCCGCCAGCAGGTAGGCGTCCTGCGGTACGAGGCTGAGGGCGCGCAGCCCGGTGACGGCCATGGCGTCACAGGCCAGCAGGTCGGCGAAGACTCCCGCCAGGGCCCGCTGCCCGCGGCGGGCGGGCCGGCCGTCGGGGCGGTTCTCGGTGGCCGCGCGCACGGCCTGCCGCAGCACGCTGTCCACGCCCGCGAGGACGGTGCCCGGGATGAGGCAGTGGCTGATCTGGAAGCTGCGCAGGGCGAGTGACACGCCGTCACCGACCTCGCCGACGAGGGCGGAGTCCGGCACCGGCACGTCGGCGAGCTCCAGTCCGCTGAAGTGGGCGCCGCGCATCCCGGGCGTCTCCGCCCGGGCGAGCCTGCGCACCTCGCCGGAGCGTGGCGGCTCGGGCCCCAGCAGCAGCACCGAGTGGCTGCCGGGACCGTCCTCGGGCGAGGTGCGCGCGTACGCGACGAACGTGTCCGTGCGGGCGGCGTTGATCACGGCGTCCTTACGGCCGTTGAGCAGGAAGCCGCCGTCCGGGGTGCGCACCGCGGTGAGCTCGTTGCGCAGGATGGCGTTGGCGTGCGCCACCTCGCGGTGCACGATCGACACCCGTCCGCCGCCGAGCAGTACGTCGGCGAGCGTCCGCTGCTGGCGCGGGTCCCCCGCGGTCCACACGGCGGAGGCGGCGAACAGCGAGGTGATGCCGAACCCGTAGCCGAGCGCCAGGTCGCGGCGGAACAACGGCCGCAGGACGCGGGCGAGTTGCTCCAGGTCGGTCAGCCTGCCGTCCAGGTCGTGCGGGACGAACTCGGCGGCCAGGCCCGCGCGGGCGAGCAGTGCCTCGGTGGCCTCGGGCACCTCGCGGGCGTCGTCCGCCCGCAGCAGCGCCTGGTGGCCGTGCGGGTTGGCGGGATCGAAGGGGTCGCCGAGCACTTCCTCCAGCCGGGCCGCACGCTCGGGTTCACCGGCGTCCAGGACCCGGGGGCGCTCCTGCGCCGCGCGATGGGCGGCGGGTACGACAGCGGTCACAGGACACGCACCGCACCTGCGGCGTGCCGCGTGGCGTGCTGCAGTACGAGGAGTCCGGCCCGGCCGATCCGGTCGCGTACGTGCTGGGCGGCCTCGGCCACGGTGGTGCCCTCGCCGAGGACCGCTTCGATGGCCTCCTCGGCCAGCACCACGTTGTGGCGGGCGACGAGGTTCACGCCCGACTCGTCCGGTTCGAGGGACCATTCGCCGGTGTGCGCGGTGAGCAGCGGGGCGGTCCGCGTCTGCTTGTAGACGATCCGGCCGGCGCTCGGGAAGCAGATGCGCACCGACTCGGTGGTGTGCGCGGCGCCGTCCATGCCGCTGCCCATGCGCATCGTCTGCACGCCCGCCGCCTGCTCGATCACGTCGAGGCTGTGCACGTGCGGCAGTTGGACCGGCCAGTCCTCGGCCCGGTAGAGGAAGTCGAAGATCAGCTCCGCGGGCGCCTTGACGTGCACGCTGTCCTCGAAGGACAGGGCGAGGTCGTCCAGGCGCGTCCAGCGCTCGGCCATCCAGGCCAGCCGGTCGAGCTGGGCCCGGCTGTTGACCACCGTGACGCGCTCCACCCAGGCCGCGTCGCCGGGGTCGTCCCCGACGACGGTGAACGTGTGCTCCAGGGTGACCCGGGAGCGGTTGTCGCCGAGCGGCACCACCGTCCACACGCCGCTCATCGACTCGACCGGCGCATCGGGCAGGTCCTTGGTGAACTCCACCCGGCGTCGTCCTACGTCCAGGCGCCGGCTGGAGACCCAGGAGGCGACCTTGTCGCCCGTCATGGCCCACATCCGCAGGCGCTCCCTGGTCCCGTCGAACTCCAGCTGCTCCACGTGGACGCAGGGCGGGAAGAACAGCGGCCACTGGGTGGCGTCGGCGATCAGGCCGTAGAGAACGCCGGCCGGGGCCGATGCGATGACTTCACTGACCGCGCGGTGCACTCCTGCATCCGGCATCGTCCACACCCTTCGTCGTCCGAGGTTTGCCGCCGTACCGGTGTCACCCGTCGGTCTCGCACGTGTGGCGGTCCCACGCCGCACGGGCGGTATCCGGACGGGTGATTAATCGTTTTTGCGTTCCGGAGTTTCGGCGGCCCTGCCTTCGACCCTGTCCGGAACCGCTCGCGATCCACCCGCGCGCCGCTCGGGCGCCACTCGGATCTGTCTCGAACCGGCCCGAGGCGACGCAGGTCGCGAGGGTCACGGCCTGAGGCACATGCCGCAGACGCCGCTGCGGCTCCCTCGCCGCTCCACCGAAACTGGGCGCGTTCTCAAGCGTTACGACCGACGGTGGCGGTCTCGGGCGTCGCCCAACGGTCCGGCGACGCACTCCACAGGACAGGAACCAGCCACGAGAGGGGCAGCGATGGGTCTCTTCCGCCCGGTCCTGCGGTTCGTGCGCAGCCTGTGGGACGGTCTGGTCGTCTACGGACTGCTGATCGTCTGCGGCGAGACGAGCCCGTACGAGTACGCGGGCCGCCGCGCACCCTGGCAACAGCCGCCGCCCGGACACCCGGAACGACTGCGGGCCGATGTGCCGCTGTCCGAATTCGAGCGCCGGCTGGAACGCGAACTGATCCGCACACAGAGCAACCCCGAACGGCCGGAAAAAGCGGCGTGACGGGAACAGCCAGAACAGGCGACACAGCACGGGCGAGGCACGGCACCTCGCCGTCCTCACCCGGCGCCTCGCCGTACCCACTCCCCCGCTCGGCCCGCGCGCACCTGCGCGGCCGGCGCGGACCCTACGTCGTACGACCCCCACGCCCGCGGCGGACAGTCACCCGGCCGCCGGCGCGCACACCACCGCCGCCGAGTTGAAGCCGCCGCGGCCGCGCGCCAGCACCAGGGCGGTGCGCAGGCCGGGCAGTTCGCGGGCGCTGCCCGTGACCAGGTCCAGGGCGCAGTCCTCGGCGGCCTTCCGGGTCCCGGTGGTCGGCGGCACCACCCGCTCCCGCAGCGCGAACAGGGCCGCCGCCAGGTCCAGCGACGAACCGCCCGCCCCCAGGCGTCCGGTCATCGTCTTGGGCACCGTCACCGGCACCCCGTACGGTCCGAACAGCGCGCACAGGGCCTCGCTCTCGACCCGGTCCGCCGCCCGCTCCCCCGCCCCGTCCGCGAAGACCACGTCGACCTCCTCGGGACGGATCCCGGCGTCGGCCAGGGCGAGTTCGGCCGCTTCCCGCAGCCGCGGCCGGTCGGCCCCGTCGAACGTCGCCGCGCAGCCCGCCACGATCCCGTAGCCGACCGCCCCGCGCCGGGCCGCCGCGTCCGCGTCCTCGACGACGAACAGCGCGCCGCCCTCGCCCACGACATGGCCGCCGGCGTCCGCGTCGAACGGCAGGTAGGCCCGCGCCGGATCGGCGCACGTGCTCAGCCGCCCGTCGGCCAGATGGGCGGCCCAGCCCCACGGGCACAGCGTGGAGTCGACCCCGCCGGTGACCATGAGGCGCACGCCGTCGCGGATGCGCCGCCGGGAGCGCGCGAGCGCGTCGATGCCGCCGGCCTGTTCGCTGATGATGGTGGATCCCGGCCCGCGCAGCTGGTGCCGGATGGCGATCTGCGCCGGGTTCGCCGCATGGAACCAGGCGGAGGACTGGTACACGCTCACATACCGCGCGCCCTTGGCCCACAGGGCCGCCAGCCCCCGCTGCCCGAACTCGACACCGCCCGCGGAACTGGCGGTGATCACTCCGGCCGCGTACTCGGGCAGTTCCCGCGGATCCACGCCCGAGTCCGCGAACGCCTCCTCGGCGGCGGTCAGGGCGATCCGGGTGACCCGGTCGGTCTCCGGCAGCAGCCGGCTGGGGATGTGGTCCTCGTCGACGAAGCCGGGGATCTCGCCCGCGATGCGCACCGGGTATCCGGAGGCGTCGAAGCGGGTGATGGGCCCGATGCCGCTGCGGCCGCGCAGCAGCGCCTGCCACCAGGCGCGCGTGCCGAGCCCGTTGGGCGCGGCGACGCCGATGCCGGTGACCAGCGCCCGTGCGCGGCCGCCCGTCCCCTCCCGGGTTCGCGCGGGTTGCGTCCGCGTGCCGCCCCGCGGTCCCGGTCCGGCCGTGGTCGTCATGCCGCCTCCCTCAGCCGCGGCCGGGTGAGCACCGTGGCGCTGTGGAGCCCGCCGAAGCCGCTGGCGACGCTGAGCACCGTGCTGGTGCGCTGCTCCCGGGCGAACAGCGGGGTGTAGTCGAGGTCGCAGGTCGGGTCGGGTTCGTGCAGGTTGGCCGTCGGCGGGACGGTGTCGTGCTGGATGGCCAGCGCGCTGGCGACCATGTCGAGGGCACCGGCCGCGCCGAGGGCGTGGCCGATCATCGACTTGATGGAGCTGACCGGGATGCGGCGGGCGTGGTCGCCCAGCCCGGCCTTGAAGGCGTGCGTCTCGTGCCGGTCGTTGTGCCGGGTGCCGGCGCCGTGCGCGTTGATGTAGTCGACGTCGACCGGGTTCATCCGTGCCTTGTCGAGCGCGGCCCGGATGGTGTCGGCCATCTCCTGCCCGCCCGGCCGCAGTCCCGTCATGTGGTGGGCGCTGCTGTAGGCGGCGAAGCCGGAGAGCTCGGCGTAGGCGCGGGCGCCGCGCCGGCGGGCGTGTTCCAGCTCCTCCAGGATCACGACAGCCGCGCCCTCGCCGAGCACGAAGCCGTCGCGGGTGCGGTCGAAGGGCCTGCTGGCCGTCGCGGGCTCGTCGTTGCGCGGGCTGGTGAGCCGGATGCGGTCGAAGCAGGCCATGGAGATCGGGGAGATGGGCGCCTCGGCCCCGCCCGCGACGACCACGTCGGCGCTGCCCTCGCGGATCAGCTCGGCGCCGTTCCCGATCGCGTCCAGGCCCGAGGTGCAGCCGCTGGAGACGAGACCGACCGGCCCCTGGGCGCCGCAGTCGCGGGCCACGACCGCCGCCAGCGAGCTGGGCACGAAGTAGTCGTAGAGGTACTCGCCGGCCTTGGTGTGGTCGACGGTCCAGGTGCTGCCGCAGTCGCTGAGGATGGCGTACTGGGTGGCGAGGCCCGTGGTGCAGCCGATGGCGCTGCCCAGGCTCACCCCGGTGCGCAGCGGATCGATCCGCTCGTCGCCGCCGATCCCGCTGTCGGCGATCGCCTCCCGCGCGCTGACGAGGGCGAACTGGGCGGTCCGGTCGAGGCGTTCGGTGTCGGCGAGGGTGAAGCCGTGGGCGGCGGGGTCGAAGTCGACCTCGGCGGCGACCCGGGAGCGGAAGGCGCCGGCGTCGAAGAGAGTGATGCCGCGGGTCGCGGTGCGGCCGAGGGTCAGCAGCGACCAGTAGTTCTTGGTGCCGACCGCGCCGGGGGCGACCACCCCGATGCCCGTGATCACGACGCGTTTCATCGGTGGCCTCCCGACGGCAGCGCGGCGGCGCGGTCGCGGCAGGCCTGCCCGACGAGACCGGGCAGGTCCGGGGAGTCGGCGAAGAAGTGGTCCCCGGCCACGGTGTGCAGATCGATCGGCCCGGGGGTCCAGCGCTGCCAGTGTTCCAGCGCGGCGGGCGCGGCGAGCGGGTCGTCGCTGCCGGCGAAGACGACCAGGGGGCAGCTGACGTTCCCGCCGGTGACCGGGTCCAGCGCCGCCGTCCGCAGGGACCTGGCCAGCCGCAGGTCGTCGCGGAGCACGGGCAGGACGCTGCGCCGCCACAGCCCGCCGGGGGACGCGGACGTCCCGCGCGGCAGTGACCCCAGATGGTCCAGCAGGGGCAGCAGTTGGTCGTCGGGCAGGTCGGCCGCGCTCATCAGGGCGGTCGAGGCGTGCGGCGGCGGGCAGGCGCCCACCGCGAGGAGCAGCGGCGGGGGTGCGCCGGCGTCGGCCAGCGCCCGGGTGAGCGTGTAGGCGACGAGGGCGCCCAGGCTGTGGCCGTACAGCGCGTACGGCCCTTCGTGCGCCGCCTTCAGCAGGTTGGGCAGCAGGTCGGCCAGCAGCCCGGCGCGATCGGTCACGCGCTGCTCGCGCCGGCGGCTGTCACGGCCGGGCAGGGGAAGGGTGACCACGTCGACGTCGGGTCCGACCG
This sequence comes from Streptomyces sp. NPDC054794, assembly GCF_053611585.1. Taxonomy (NCBI): domain Bacteria; kingdom Bacillati; phylum Actinomycetota; class Actinomycetes; order Kitasatosporales; family Streptomycetaceae; genus Streptomyces; species Streptomyces sp. NPDC054794. The sequence goes on from NZ_JBSHAQ010000059.1 coordinate 55,987, forward strand.
AGGCGGCCCAGTGGCGGTAACTGCCCACCCCCGCGCCCGCGTGGCCGAGGCAGTGCAGCCTCACGCGGCTCTTGTGCGCCCCGCCCTCCTCCATTCGGGAACCCATCCGTCGCCCTCCTCCTGGAAGATGTGTGCGTCGCGGCGCGTGCGGCACCGGCCCGGGGGCGGGCGGCGCGGACGTCCGCCTCCAGAGCTTGGCCGGTACGACTTGGGCCGCGCTCGATTCGACACCAAAGCCGGAGGATCCCCCGCGCCCTCGGTTGTGCGGTGTCTGTCACGTCGTGCGTCCGGGACCCGGTGTGGTTCCGTGGTGCGCGGACGGGTCCCGTGCGGGTGCCGAATCTTCAGCGTCTTCGGCGGCGTACGGTGCTCGGCCGGCCTACGGTCCTCGGGCCGGGTGCGCCCCTTCGGTCCGTCCGCGTCCCTCAGGCCGCGTACAGGTCGAAGGTCGAGGTCCGCCGCGGTCCCGCGGCGACGTCCAGACGCGGGTCGACGGCGAGCATCGCCTGGTGCAGCCGCTGGAGCTGGGGCGAGGGCTCCACGCCGAGTTCGTCGATCAGCCGGTGGCGGAGCCTGCGATACACGTCCAGCGCCCCCGCCTGCCGGCCGGAACGATACAGCGCCACCATCGCCTGGGAGTGCAGCCCCTCGTGCTGGGGGTGACGGGCGATCAGGTCGGTGAGCTCGGCGATCAGTTCGACGTGCCGGCCAAGACGCAGGTCGGCGTCGATGCGGCGCTCGCGGGCGACCAGGCGGCTCTGCTCCAGGCGGATGACCTCGATCTCCAGGATCGGCCCGACCCGGACGTCGACCAGCGCGGGCCCGTCCCACAGCTTCAGCGCCTCGTGCAGGCTGGAGGCCGAAAGCTCGTCCTCCCCGTCCTCGAACGCCTGCCGCCCCTCGGCCACCAGCCGCTCGTACTGGTAGACGTCGACGGCCTCGGCGGGCACCTGCAGCGTGTAGCCGCCGTACCGCGTGGCCAGCACGTCCTTGGCGGAGCCCGGGGCATCGGGCCCCATGGCGGTGCCCAGCATGCGGCGCAGCTGAAGGATGTACGTCTGGAGCGTGGTCAGGGCGCTTTGCGGCAGGTCGGTGCCCCAGATCTCCTCCATCAGGGTGGGCACGGGAACGACTCGTCCCGGGTACAGCGCCAGCAGCGCCAGGATCTGGCGTGGCTTGCCGGCGGTCGGGACGATCGACATTCCATTGACTTCGGCATTGAGTGCACCCAGGACTTTTATCTCCATGATTCCTCCGAGCCGTGTAGGCCGTCGGTTCCGAGTCGGGTAATCGAGCCATTAGATACTGTCGCCTCACGACATTCTTTGTCATTGCCGCAGGGCGCCAAAGAGGGGAACTTGATCTTCTCGCGACTCGAACGCAAGAGTTGCTTGAGCATTTCTTGAGTGACCTTACGTGCAGGGCCCTGATACAGCGCTGACATATCACTGAAAAAGGGTTCGCGAGCTTGCGGCGCGGGTCCGAAACCCCTGTCCCGGGGCGCATGGATGCTGTTAGCTTTCCAGCCATGGGGACGGAATCGCACAGCGCGCCCCCGGACCGCGGCACCGACCCGCTCGTCCGGGAGTTGCTGAGCCGTCTGGCGACGCCAGCGCGGCAGGACGGGGTGGGCAACCTCGTTCTGGAGAGTGCGCGCTGCGGGCACGGCTTCTTGCCAGACCTGCCCGACAGCAGGCTGCTCGCCCTACTGAGCGCCTATCACCGGCGCGGCGTACAGGTCGGATTCCCGGAACTGATGACCACCCCGGCTTGACGCACCCTCGAAGCAGGTTCTACGCCCCCCTGCAAACCGCTGGTGAATCCCGCGCCAGGACCGCACGGCAACTATTGTCGGCCTCGGATGAACGGTCCGGATTTCAGTGGGTAATCACGGGAGATCATGAGGGATCACGGGAGATCGCACCGGGCCGGGATCTTCGACCGTGCAATCGCCGATTTTCCGAGGCAGGGGCGAAATGGAATTTCGGATTCTTGGTCCGGTCCAGGTCTACGACGAGCGCGGCAGGCTGCCCATCGTGCCTGCGGGCGCCAAGCAGCGTGCGCTGCTCGGCGCCCTCGTCGTGAAGGCGGACCGGGTCGTCGCCGCGGAGCAGCTCGTCGACGAGCTGTGGGGCGAGTATCCGCCGGGCAACGCCGCCAACGCCCTCCAGGCCCACATGACCCGGCTGCGGCGACTGCTGCCGGTTCCGGCGCCCGGTTCGGGCGAGCCGTACCACGAGTGGGTGGTGACCCGCCCCCTGGGCTACGTCCTGCGTCTGGACGGCGCCGAGACCGACGCCCGGCGCTTTCGTGAACTGGCCGAACAGGGGCGGGCGTTGGCCGCCGAGGACCCCGGCCGGGCCATCGACCTCCTGCGCCGGGGGCTGGCGCTGTGGCGGGGCGCGGCCTTGCAGGGCAGCGGCCGGGGGCCGATCTGCTCGGCCGAGGCCGCCCTGCTGGAGGAGACCAGGCTCGCCTCCCTGGAGACGCTGTACGAGGCCTCGTTGCGAGCGGGCCGCAGCGGCGAGATCACCGGCGAGCTGGAGGAGCTGACGGCCGCTCACCCGCTGCGGGAGCGTTTCTACGAGCTGCTGATGACCGCGCTGTACCGCTGCGGCCGCCAGGCGGAGGCGCTGGGCACCTACGACCGGGCCCGCCGCCGGCTGGTGCACGACCTGGGCATCGAACCGGGCCCGGTGCTGCGCGAATGCATGGAGGTCATCCTGCGCCACCAGGATCCCGGCCCCGCCCCCACCGAGCCGGTGCGGGCCGACCGCGCGGCGGGACACGAGCACGTGTGGGCCGGGGACCGCCCGCAGGCGGGAAGGTCGCACGTGCTCCCGCTCGACGGGACGCCCTCCTCCGAGCCCCTCCTGACCGATCAGGCCCATCAGGGAGATCAGGCCCGTCAGGCGGATCAGGCAGTCCGGGCCGACCGCACGGCCGAGGAGCCGGACACGGTCCCGGAGGACACCGCGCACGTGCGCGCGCTGCGCGAGGAGATGGCCCTGCTGTACCGGCACGTCGAGCAACTCGCCCGCGAGCAGCGGGACCTGGTCAGCCGGCTGGACCTGCTGATGCCCCGCGCGGCCGGCGAGTGACGGTGCGCGGGGCGGTGGTGCGCGGCCGCGGCGAGCGGATGCGGGGAGGCAGCGGTTCGCCGGTACGGCCGACGCGGCCGGTGGCGGCGTAGGCGCCGTTCCGTCGAGGATGGTGGGTTGTCGGGTTTCCGGGCGGACGCGCGTGGAGCCGAGGTGTCACCTCACTGGGCGACCAGGCGCCCACCGCTCGCGGCGGCCGGCTCGGGACGGGCCATGAGGATCGAGCGCTGTAACCGGCTGAGCGCCGCCGAGGGCTCCAGACCCAGCTCGGAGACGAGCGTGGCACGCAGCCGCTGATAGACGCTCAGTGCCTCGCCGCGCCGCCCGGAGCGGTGCAGTGCGAGCATGAACTGCCCGTGCAGGCTCTCGTGCATCCGGTACCGGTTGACCAGAACCGTCAGCTCGGCCAGCAGCTCGCGGTGGCGTCCCAGGCGCAGGTCGGCCTCGATGCGCTGGTCGAGCGCGCACAGCCGGGCCTCTTCCAGGCGCCTGACCTCCATGTCGATCTGGCCGCCGGCCTGCACGTCGGTCAGGGCGGGCCCGGTCCACAGCGACAGCGCGTCCGCCAGACGGCGTGCCGCGCCGGTGTAGTCCTCGGCGTCCATGGCCCGGTAGCCCGTGCCGGCGCGGCGCTCGAACTCCCGGAAGTCGGCGGTGCCTCCGCGCGTCTCCAGGCGGTAGCCGCCGGGGACGGTGGTGAGGATGTCCTTCGCCGTGCACCGCTCGTTCTCGTCACGGGCCAGCGCTTCGGCGATCAACTCCCGCAGCTGCAGCACGTACGTCTGCAGCGTGGTCCGCGCACTGCGCGGAGGGTTCTCGCCCCACAGCTCCTCGATCAGCCTGGCCACGGAAACCACCTGGTCGGCGTTGAGGGCGAGCAGGGCAAGAACCTGCCGCGGCTTGGGAGCCGTCGGCACGACCGGCGCCCCGTTCTCGCGCACCGACAGCGCGCCCAGCACTTCGATGTCCACGATCTCCCCCTCGGTCAGGCATGGAGGCCAGTTGACTCGGCCACTACTCCGATAAAAAAACAGCAGAGTCGGTTTGTCAATACCAGACCGGCTGTACTGTTTGTAAAGAGTGAGGAACGAGCCAACACCTGCAGGTCTCAAGCCTGCCGCGAGTGGACGGCGGCAAGATCTCAAAGTACTTGCGCGACAACGATAGTAAGGCGGTAGCGGCGACCTGGAACAGCCCACGGAGCGGGGGCGGCGTCCAGCCAGGCCGCTGGACGCCGCCCCGTCGGCGAGCGAAAACATGGCCGCGAAACCGACCATGAAGACATTGAAACGGCAACTAAACAGACCCGCCGGTCTGTAAGTGTCAGAGGACTCCTTCGCTCTGGAGCTCGCCGAGCATCGCGACCGAGGCGAGCAGCGGCAGCATCAGCTCCCAGAACCTCGTGATCGTCTGCCGGGACAGCCATTCCCCGTCCCGCATGCCGAGCACCTCGAACCCCACGGTCGCCGCCACCACCGCGGTCGCCGCCCCCTGGACCGACACGGTCTCACGCAGTTCGCCCTCGTGGTCCGCGCGCTTGAGCGTCTCCTCGACCCAGGTCTGCCACTGGCCCCGCATGTCCGCTCGTGGCTCCAGGGCAGGGTCGCCGCAGAGCTGGAACCCGGCCCGCAGCACCACGTCGTTGCGCAGCTCGTGGGCCAGCCGGTGGCTGGCGTCGACGAGGCGCTGCAGGTTGGCCCCCCGCACAGCCGATTCCATGATGGCCCGTAGACGCAGGACCGCTGAGTCTTCGACCGCGTCGGCCAACGCCGCCTTGCTGGCGAAGTGGAAGTGCAGCGCGCCGTTGCTCACTCCGGCATGCGAGCTGATGGCGGTGAGCGACGCTACGGCGAACCCCTCCTGGTCAAAGACTTCGGCGGCGGACCTGATCAGACTCTCCCGGGTCCGCGCCGCGCGTTCCTGTTTGACCATCAAGTGCTCCGTTACTGAGGTGGGTTGCCGTGCTTCCTCGACGGCACGTCGGCGTGCTTGGTGCGCAGCATGGTCAGGGCGCCGATGAGCACCTCACGCGTCTGTGTCGGGTCGATCACGTCGTCCACCAGACCGCGTTCGGCCGCGTAGTACGGGTGCATGAGCTCGGACTTGTACTCCTTGACCATGCGCTCGCGCATGGCCTCGGGATCGTCGGCCTCGGCGATCTGGCGGCGGAAGATGACGTTGGCCGCGCCCTCGGCGCCCATCACGGCGATCTCGTTGGTCGGCCAGGCATACGTCAGGTCGGCGCCGATGGACTGGCTGTCCATCACGATGTACGCGCCGCCGTACGCCTTGCGCAGGATGAGCGAGATCCTCGGAACCGTCGCGTTGCAGTAGGCGTACAGCAGCTTCGCGCCGTGCCGGATGATCCCGCCGTGCTCCTGATCCACACCAGGCAAGAACCCCGGAACGTCCAGCAAGGTCACGATCGGAATGTTGAAGGCGTCGCACATCTGCACGAAACGCGCGCCCTTCTCGCTGGCTTCGATGTCCAGAACACCGGCGAGATGCTGGGGCTGGTTGGCGACGATGCCCACGACCTGACCGTTCAACCGGGCTAGGGCGCAGATGATGTTGCCCGCCCAGCGCTCGTGGACCTCCAGGTACTCGCCGTCGTCGACGATCTGCTCGATCACCTTGGCCATGTCGTACGGCCGGTTGCCGTCCGCCGGCACCAGGTCCAGCAGTTCCTCGGACCGCCGGGTCTGCGGATCGGTGCACGGGACGCACGGCGGGTACTCGCGGTTGTTCTGCGGCAGCATCGTCAACAGGTAGCGCACCTCGTGGATGCAGGTCTCTTCGTCGTCGTACGCGAAGTGGCAGACACCGCTCGTCTCGGCGTGCACGTCGGCGCCGCCCAGCCCGTTCTGCGAGATCTCCT
>NZ_JBSHAQ010000060.1:0-10304 GCF_053611585.1 Streptomyces sp. NPDC054794
GCCCGGGAGATCCCGGGCGCCCTTCGCCATGTCCGTACGAGCTAGTTCCGGTTCAGCTCGAACCAGACCACCTTCCCGGTGCTCAGGCGCGTCGCGCCCCAGCGCCGGGCCAGCTTGTTGACCAGGTACAGGCCGCGGCCGCCCTCGTCCGTGGCGCGCGCCTGGCGCAGCCGCGGCAGCTGGGGCACGTCGTCGCCGACCTCGCAGCGCAGGACGTCGGTGCGCAGCAGGCGCAGGGTGACCGGGCGGGACGCGTAGCGCACCGCGTTGGTGACCACCTCGCTGACCAGCAGCTCGACCGAGTCCGACAGCTCCTCCAGGCCCCAGCGGGCCAGCGCGCGCCGGGCCAGCCGGCGGGCCCGGCCGGGGGCCGCGTCCTCCGGCTCCAGGAACCAGTACGCCACGTCGCTCGGCGCGATCCCGTCGAAGCGGGCGGCGAGCAGCGCGATGTCGTCGTCCCGGTCGCCCGGACCGAGCATGTCGAGCACCTCGTCGCACAGCGCTTCGAGCGGCGGCGGGTGGTCGGGACCGGTCAGCTGCGCGGTTGCGGCGAGCTTCTCGCGCAGCTGCTCTATGCCGGTCCACACGTCGCGCAGCCGGGACTCGACCAGGCCGTCGGTGTACAGCAGCAGGGTCGCTCCGGCGGGCGCGTCCAGCTCGACGGCCTCGAAGTCGACTCCGCCGACGCCGATGGGCGCGCCCGGCGGCACCCGCAGCACCTCGGCCCGGCCGCCCAGGTGCAGCAGGACGGGCGGCGGATGACCGGCGTTGGCGATCGTGATGCGGTGCGAGACCGGGTCGTAGACGGCGTACAGGCAGGTCGCCATCCGGTCGGTGCCCAGGCGCTGCGCCTGCTCGTCGAGGTGGTGCAGCACCTCCTGCGGGGGCAGGTCGAGCCCGGCCAGGGTCTGCGCGGTGGTGCGCAGCTGGCCCATGATCGCGGCCGAGGTCATGGAGTGCCCCATGACGTCGCCGACGACGAGCGCGACCCGGCTGCCGGGCAGCGGGATGGCGTCGTACCAGTCGCCGCCGACCCGGGCGGTCTCGGCGGCGGGCAGGTAACGGGAGGCCAGCCGGACGCCGGTCGGGCGGGGCAGGGTCTCCGGGAGCATGGTGCGCTGCAGCTCGTCGGCGATGTAGGCCTCGCGGCCGTACAGCACCGCCTTGTCGATGCCCAGAGCGCTGTGCGTGGCCAGCTGGGCGGCGACCAGCAGGTCGTCCGCCTCGAAGGCCAGCCGCTCCGGGCGGCGCAGGAACAGCGCGGCGCCGATGACCCGGCGGCGGCCGCGCAGCGGCGCGAGGATCGCGTGCTGGCCGCCGGGGACGACCGACTCGCCGCCCTCGCCGAGGAGTTCGGGCAGCGCGGCGCGGGCCGCGGGCGCGTCGGCGAACACCGGACGCACCCCGCGCAGCACCTCGTTCAGGGCGCCGCCCGGCCGCACCTCGCACAGCTCGGCGGTCAGCGCGGACAGGCCGGACAGGTCGGACAGGTCGGCGAAGTCGAGCTCCGGCGCCGGTACGGGCAGGAAGCCGCCCTCGGTGTCCCGTTCCTCCGGGATCCGGTCCGTGCGGCGCAGCCGGAGCACCACGGGACCGGTGGGGCGCTCGTCGCCGACCGGCAGCGGGTCGCGCAGATAGACGAGGATCGCGTCCGAGAAGGTCGGCACGGTGGCCCGGCACAGGCCCATCACGATCTCGTCGAGGTCGATGCCGCGGGCGATCCGCCGGGTCGCGGCGCCCACGAACCGCAGCCGGTCCCCGTCCCGCCGCATGGGCATGGGCCGCCCGGGCGGCACTCCCCGCCCGGTACGGCGCTCCTCGCCGCCCTGGGCCCGCTCCTGCTCGGCGCTCGGCTGGGGCGGGATGCCCTCTGGCACGGGCGCGGGACGCGGGCGGTGGGTATCGGGCTCGGCGGAGTCCGGCTGGGCGTGCTCGGGGCCGTTGACTGGGGTCTCCTTCCCCTTGCCGCAGGGCGTGCCGGTGCCCCGCGCGGCGGGCGTCTCGCCGGTGCTGCGGGCCTGCGCGGGTAAGGCGGTGGCGCTCAGCGGCTTCGGGGAACGCAAGAGCGCCCCGCGGGCCTCCGCGGGGTCGGCGCCCGGCTGCGGGCGCTCGTAGGAGGTGGGGTGCTCCGTCACGCGTGTCGAATCCGTCCGTCCGGGGCTGCGCGCCGCGCGCGCAGTTCGTCCCGCAGAAGTCCCGATACCCGGAATACGTGCCCCAGGAACGGGATTCCCGCGTGGTCAGAGGTTGTTCCTGTGCCGGCGGCGCATGCGGAGCCGCGCAACGACCGTCTGCGGCCCCCAGGGCCGGCGGCCCTGACCGTGTTGCCCTCGTCCTCGCTCACGTCCTGCCGCCCCTCGGTGACGTTCGGTCAAGCCCGGCCCGTGTTCCGGGAGTTGTCGCTGCATGCCCTTGCGGAGGACGATCCTACGGTTGTGGACCGGGGGCGCAGCAAGAGTCTCATGAGGACACGTGCGCGGGCGTCCGGTCCCAGTCCTCCGGCAGTGACGGTACCGCCCAGGAGGGATCCGGGCGCCAGTGCTGCCAACCGTCGGAGAACGGCGGGCCCCAGGCGCGGATCACCTCCACGGCGGCCAGCCCCGCCTCCCGCACCCGGTCGGCGAGCCGTACGTCCATCAGACCGTCCCGTTGCGCCTGCGCGAACTCGTCCTCGTCGCGCCAGTGCCAACTGCCGTCGGGCTGCACGGAGATGTCCAGAAAGTGGTCCTCGGAGTCCACTCCGCCGTCCCAACGGGACAACGGCTCCTCAAGGTTGACGTACCAGTTCTTGAAGCGCCAGCCCGGCTCCCAGAACAGCCACACCGACCACGGCTCGCGGGGCCGGGCCAGCTTGAGCACGCCCGTGCCGAACCACCGGTCGCGCTGCACGGCCCGCGGCTTGGTGTACCGGGACTCCAGCGGCTCGACGTGCACGGGCGTGCCGTCGGCCAGCACCGGGCGCGTGCACTCGGTGCCGGGGGCCAGCCACACGGCGAGCAGTTCCGTGTCGTCGCGCACGACGGTGACGGGGCGGACGATGTGCAAGCGCGCGCCGGCGTTCTCCCGGTACCGCCACAGGATGTGACTCCCGGGCGCCCAGAAGCCCGGCGTGCCCCTTGCGCCGCTCGCTTCCCCGCGTTCCACGCGTCTCACCGCTCCGCCGTCTGCCATGCACAGATATTAGGTGTCGCAGTCGTACGACGCTGCGGCGCGGGTCACGGTTCTGCTCCGGAGGACACAAGCGTCCACAAGGGGTCACGGATGCGTCATACGCAGGACATCCAGGGCCTCGTCGAGCTGTTCCAGGGTGAGGTCGCCGCGCTCCACGTACCCGCCCTCCAGCACCACCTGACGGATAGTCTTGCGTTCCGCGAGGGCTTTCTTGGCCACCTTGGCCGCTTCCTCGTAGCCGATGTACTTGTTCAGCGGGGTGACCACGGAGGGTGACGACTCGGCGTACTCGCGGGCCCGTTCCCGGTCGGCGACGATGCCGTCGACGGTGCGGTCGGCGAGCAGCCGGGAGACGTTGGCGAGCAGCCTGACCGACTCCAGCACGTTCTTGGCGATCACCGGGAGCATCACGTTGAGCTCGAAGTTCCCGGCGGCGCCGGCGGTGGCGATGGTCGCGTCGTTGCCGATGACCTGGGCACAGACCATGAGAACGGCCTCCGGGACGACCGGGTTGACCTTGCCCGGCATGATCGAGGAACCGGGCTGGAGATCGGGCAGATGGATCTCGGCCAGCCCCGTCCGCGGCCCCGACGCCATCCACCGCAGGTCGTTGGAGATCTTCGTCAGCCCGACGGCGATGGTCCTGAGCTGGCCACTGGTCTCCACGATCCCGTCGCGGGCGCCCTGCGCCTCGAAGTGGTCGCGTGCCTCCGTCAGCGGCAGCCCCGTGGCGCGGGCCACCTCCTCGATGACGGCGGCGGAGAACCCGGGCGGGGTGTTGATCCCGGTGCCGACGGCGGTGCCGCCCAGCGGCAGCTCGGCCAGCCGGGGCAGCGAGGCCCGCAGCCGCTCGATCCCGTACCGCACCTGGGCGGCGTACCCGCCGAACTCCTGCCCCAGCGTCACGGGCGTGGCGTCCATCAGATGGGTCCGCCCCGACTTCACCACGTCCGCGAACTCCTCGGACTTGCGGGTGAGGGAGGCGGCGAGGTGCTCCAGGGCCGGGATCAGGTCGCGGGTGACGGCGGCCGTGGCGGCGATGTGGATCGAGGACGGGAAGACGTCGTTGGACGACTGGGAGGCGTTGACGTGGTCGTTGGGGTGGACGTCCCGGCCGAGCCGCTCGCTCGCCAGCGTCGCGACGACCTCGTTGGTGTTCATGTTCGACGAGGTCCCGGAGCCGGTCTGGAACACGTCGATGGGGAAGTGCGCGTCCCACTTCCCCTCGGCGACCTCCGCGGCCGCCTCCTGGATCGCCTCGGCGATGTCCTTGTCGAGCACCCCGAGCCCGGCGTTCACCTTGGCGGCGGCCGCCTTGATCCGGGCGAGCGCCTCGATGTGGGCCCGCTCGATGCGCTGGCCGGAGATGGGGAAGTTCTCGACGGCACGCTGCGTCTGGGCCCGCCACTTGGCGTCGGCGGGGACACGGACCTCGCCCATGGAGTCGTGCTCGATGCGGTATTCGCTCATGCCGCTTATAGCGACGTGGGCGGCCGGGATGTTCCGGACTGTGGGCCGCCCGGGTGTAGGGCGGATCACGCCCGACCCGGCCGACGCGACCTCGGCACCGACCGCCCCGGAACGCGCGACCGCCCCTCCCGTCGGCGTTGCCGGGAGGGGCGGTCGTGGGTCGGTGGCGATCGGCCGGCACCGGGCCGGCCTGGGGCCCCGTACGGGGATCGACGTGAACGTCGGCTGCGGGGGCGGGTCTGATGAAGTCGTTCGACGTGTTCGTACGACGGCACCACCCGGCCCGGTTCCTGGGGACGGGATGGGACGGGCGGGGGCGGGGGCGGGACGGTCTCCCGCCGTGCCCGACGAGGTACCAGGCCGGCCCGGGGCCCCGTACCGGGATCGACGTGAACGTCGGCTGCGGGGCCGGGTCCTGGAAGAAGTCGTTCGACTTGTTCGGCGGACGGCACCACTCAGCCCGTCCGGCGTTTGAGGACGAGGCCCTTTCGCGGCCGATCGGGGGTCCAGGGGGTGGAGCCCCCTGGGAGCGGGGTTGGAGGGGCGGCAGTCCCTGGGGATGGGATGGGATGGGTAGGGGCGGCGGGGGCGAGATCCGTCTCCCGCCGCGCCCGAGGTACTACGCCAGCCCGGGCCCCCGAACCGGAATCGACGTGAACGTCGGCGCCGGGGCGGGATCTTGGAAGAAGTCGTTGCCCTTGTCGTCGACGACGACGAACGCCGGGAAGTCCTCGACCTCGATCTTCCAGACGGCCTCCATGCCGAGCTCCTCGTACTCGACGACCTCGACCTTCTTGATGCAGTCCTGGGCGAGGCGGGCGGCGGGGCCGCCGATGGAGCCGAGGTAGAAGCCGCCGTGGCTCGCGCAGGCGTCGGTGACCTGCTTGCTGCGGTTGCCCTTGGCGAGCATCACCTTGGAGCCGCCCGCGGCCTGGAACTGCTCGACGTAGGAGTCCATGCGGCCGGCCGTGGTCGGGCCGAAGGAGCCGGAGGCGTAGCCCTCGGGGGTCTTGGCCGGGCCGGCGTAGTACACCGGGTGGTCCTTCAGGTACTGCGGCATCTCCTCGCCCGCGTCCAGCCGCTCCTTGATCTTGGCGTGCGCGATGTCGCGGGCCACGACCAGCGGGCCGGTGAGGGACAGGCGGGTCTTCACCGGGTACTTGGTGAGCTCGGCGAGGATGTCGTCCATCGGCTGGTTCAGGTCGATCCTGACGACGTCGCCGTCGGACTCGAGGTGCTCGTCCGTGGTCTCCGGCAGGAAGCGGGCCGGGTCCTTCTCCAGCTGCTCCAGGAAGACGCCCTCGGCGGTGATCTTCGCGACCGCCTGACGGTCGGCCGAGCAGGAGACGGCGATCGCGACCGGGCAGGACGCGCCGTGGCGCGGGAGGCGGATCACGCGGACGTCGTGGCAGAAGTACTTGCCGCCGAACTGCGCGCCGATGCCGATCTTCTGGGTGAGCTCGAAGACCTTCTCCTCCAGCTCCTTGTCCCTGAAGCCGTGGCCCAGCTCCGAACCCTCGGCGGGGATCTCGTCCAGGTAGTGCGCGGAGGCGTACTTCGCCGTCTTGAGGGCGTACTCGGCGCTCGTGCCGCCGACGACGATCGCCAGGTGGTACGGCGGGCAGGCGGCCGTGCCCAACGAACGGATCTTCTGCTCCAGGAACTTCATCATGGAGGCCTCGTTGAGGACGGCCTTCGTCTCCTGGTACAGGAACGACTTGTTGGCGGAGCCGCCGCCCTTCGCCATGAACAGGAACTTGTACGCGCCGCCGTCGGTGGCGTACAGCTCGATCTGCGCCGGGAGGTTGGAGCCGGTGTTCTTCTCCTCCCACATGGTGAGCGGAGCCATCTGCGAGTAGCGCAGGTTCAGCTTGGTGTAGGCGTCGTAGATGCCGTGGGACAGCGCCTTCTCGTCCTCACCTTCGGTGAGGACGTTCTGGCCGCGCTTGCCCATGACGATCGCCGTGCCGGTGTCCTGGCACATGGGCAGCACGCCCGCCGCCGCGATGTTCGCGTTCTTCAGGAGGTCGAGCGCGACGAACTTGTCGTTGCTCGACGCCTGAGGGTCGTCGATGATCCGGCGCAGCTGCGCGAGGTGGGCCGGGCGCAGGTAGTGCTGGATGTCGTGGATGGCCTCCTCGGCGAGCTTGCGCAGCGCCTCCGGCTCCACCTTGAGGAACGTCCGCCCGTCGGCCTCGAAGGTGGAGACACCTTCGGAGGTCACCAGCCGGTAGGGGGTGGTGTCCTCTCCCATGGGGAGCAGATCGGTGTACGCGAACTCAGGCATCTTTGCCCATTCCTCACTCGACAGACGGCGGCCCGTCAGCGCCGACGGGCCTCACCAGCGTAGAACCTGCGGCCGACGGGGAACCTGTGAGGTAGGGCTCAGTTCGCGACGCGCGGGGTTGTCCACACCCCTAGTCGCGATCTATCGCGTTTCGGTACGCTGCTGTCGTGGACCTTCACAAGCACGCCCAGCCGGAGAGCGCGGCGCCGACCGTGGCCGAACTGCGCGCCTCGGACGCCGACCGTGACCGCATCGCCGACATCCTGCGCGACGCCCTCGCCGAGGGCCGTCTGACCGCGGACGAGCACGCCGAGCGCGTCGAGGGGGTGCTGAACGCCAAGACGGTCGGCGAGCTGGAGGTCTTCATCCAGGACCTGCCCGCGGGTCACCAGCGCCCCGCGAGCGCGGCCTACACACCGGTGCCGCCCCGCCCGACCCCGGGCGCGATACCGACGGAGGCCGACGCCAACGTTGTCGCGGTGTTCAGCTCCGCCATGCGCCGCGGGCGCTGGCGCGCCGGGCGCCGGCTGCACGCGTACGCCGTCTTCGGCACCGTGGAGATCGACCTCAGTGAAGCGATCTTCGAGTACCAGCAGGTCGTGATCAAGGCGATCGCGGTCTTCGGCGACGTCCAGATCCGCGTCCCGGAGAACGTGTCGCTGCGCGGCACGGGCGGCGGTGTCCTCGGCAACTTCGAGGTGAGCCCGCTGGATTCGGTCGACTCCGAGGCTCCGGTGGTTTATGTCGACGGGTGGGCCGTCCTGGGCAATGTCGAGGCGCGCCCCAGGCGCGGCAAGCTCGTCGCGGACATCCTCGACCGCGTTCAGCACAAGGTCGACAGGAAGTTGCGCAAACACCTCGACCGTTGACGGTCGCGAATTCGACCGGTTCCCAAACGAATCGATCACGGCGCGGGTGGCTCACAGGGTCGTGAACAAGCCGCCGCGCTCCTGCGGTTGGGAACGCAGTGCATAGGCCCGCGCACAGCGGGTAGGGCTTGCAGCATCGTCTCTCGCTCGCGAAGCCGTCGTCAGGAGTAGACCGTGCTGCAACCGCCGCATACGTCCCTGCAGGTAGCCGCCGTTCCGGCCCAGCGGGGGCCGGCGCAGGACAGGGACCAAGACGCACCCTGGCACACCGAGGCGGTGTGCCGGCGCGACGAGGCCGGCCTGTTCTTCGCCCCCTCCAAGGAGCCCACCGCGGCCCGGCTGTCCCGCGAAGAGGCGGCCAAGCGGGTCTGCGCCCGCTGTCCGGTCATGGTCGAGTGCCGCGAGCACGCGCTGCTGCAGCCCGAGCCGTACGGCGTCTGGGGCGGGCTCACCGCCGCCGAACGCCGCGTGGTCCTCGCGCGCAGGCGCCGCCGCGACCTGGAGCTGAAGAAGGCGGCGAGGGCGACGGGCCGTATAGCGCAGGCGGGCTGAACGCACGAGGCGCCCCCTCCGCACCGGGGGCGCCTGTGTCACGCGGGGGAGTCTGCCGACTCAGGGGTCCGCGGCCCCCTTCTTGCGGGTTCTTCAGCTCGGTCCGGCTGATCGCGGGGTCACTTGGCCCGGTCGAAGTCGATCGCGCTGTAGGCCCGCAGCTTGCGCAGCCGGTGCTCGGAGTCGATCCGGCGCACCGTGCCGGACTTGGACCGCATCACGATCGAGTCCGTCGTCGCCGTCTCCGACCGGTAGCGCACGCCGCGCAGCAGCTCGCCGTCCGTGATGCCGGTGGCGACGAAGAAGACGTTGTCGCCGGAGACCAGGTCGTTCGTGGTGAGCACCCGGTCGAGGTCGTGTCCGGCGTCGATGGCCCGCTGCCGCTCCGCCTCGTCCTTGGGCCACAGCTTGCCCTGGATGGTGCCGCCGAGGCACTTCACCGCGCAGGCCGAGATGATGCCCTCCGGCGTGCCGCCGACGCCCAGCAGCAGGTCCACGCCGGTGCCCTCGCGCAGCGCGTAGATCGAGCCGGCGACGTCGCCGTCGGAGATCAGCTTGATGCGCGCGCCGGCCTCGCGGACCTCCTTGATGATGCCCTCGTGCCGCGGCCGGTCCAGGATGACGACGGTGACGTCCTCGGGCGTCGAGCGCTTGGCCTTGGCGATCCGGCGGATGTTGACGGCCACGGGCGCGTCGATGTCGACGAAGTCGGCGGCCTCGGGGCCGGTGACCAGCTTGTCCATGTAGAAGACGGCGGACGGGTCGAACATCGAGCCGCGGTCGGCGGCGGCCAGCACCGCGATGGCGTTCGGCATGCCCTTGGCGGTCAGCGTGGTGCCGTCGATCGGGTCGACGGCGATGTCGCACTCGGGTCCGGTGCCGTCACCGACACGCTCCCCGTTGAAGAGCATCGGCGCCTCGTCCTTCTCACCCTCGCCGATGACGACGACGCCGTTCATCGACACGGTGGAGACGAGGGTCCGCATGGCGCGCACCGCGGCACCGTCGGCGCCGTTCTTGTCGCCGCGACCGACCCAGCGCCCCGCGGCCATGGCGGCGGCTTCGGTCACCCGGACGAGCTCCAGGGCGAGGTTGCGGTCGGGAGCCTCGGAGGGAACTTCCAGCTCGGAGGGCAGATGATGATTCTCGGTCATCGGAGCGCACCTTTCTGATACGACGACGGCCGGATGAGGGTTGCCTCCCGACTCTATCGTTAGGCAGACAAAATGAGCAGGGCCCCCCACGGATGAGCGCGTCGGGCACCTGCGACGATAGGGGGCGTGGCAGGTTCGAACGGCAAGCAGAAGACGGTCCGGGACATGATTCTCTCCCTGGGCCTGATCGGGATCGCGGCGGGCGTCATCTACCTCTTCATCCCGCACGACGACCACGCTCCCGAACTCAAGCGGGTCGACTACCGCGTGGAGCTCCTGACGGCGCGGCGCGCCGCGAGCTACCCGGTGGCCGCACCCGAGGGGCTGTCGAAGGACTGGAAGGCGACGTCGGTCCGCTTCCAGGGGGCGGACTTCGACCGCTGGCACCTCGGCTTCCAGAACCCCGACGGTGACTACGTGCAGGTCGAGCAGTCCACTCAGAAGCGCGTCGAGTTCATCGAGGCGGCCAGTCAGGGCGGGACGGCGAGCAAGGTCACCCAGCGGATCGGCGACCACACCTGGACCCGGTACACCGGCGGCCGCTACGAGGCCCTCGTCCTGGAGGACACGCCCGGTTCCACCACGGTGGTGGCGGGTACGGCGTCCTTCGCCCAGCTGACGCGGATGGCCGAGGCGCTGAAAATGGCGTGAGCGCCCGCGCGACGGCATGAGCGCCCGCGCGTGCGAGCGGCGGGCCGCGCCTTGCGAGTCGCGGGCGAGAGACGTACGAGAAGGGGCCCCCCGCACAGACCGGGGGCCCGTCGCGGACACGGGGAGGGTGGCAGGACCGGGGGTTGTGGT
>NZ_JBSHAQ010000060.1:10314-61932 GCF_053611585.1 Streptomyces sp. NPDC054794
GCCCCCGGCACTGCCGGGGGCCCCTTCTCGTACGCGGGTCGTGTCTCAGACCGTGGTGATGACGTCGTCGTACGCCAGTCGCGGCGAGCGCGGGAACCAGGCGTCCTCGCCCGGCCGGCCGATGTTGACGACCATCAGCGGGGTGTGGTCGTCGTCCAGGAACTCCTTCTGGACGCCGGCGAAGTCGAGACCGGTCATCGGGCCGGCAGCCAGGCCGGCGGCGCGGACGCCGATGATGAAGTAGGCGGCCTGCAGGGCGGCGTTCAGCGTGGCGGCACCCTCACGGACGGGACGCTCGTTGAAGAACACGTCCTTGGCCTGCGGGAAGTGCGGGAAGAGGGTCGGCAGCTCCTCGTGGAACTCGTTGTCCGCGGAGAGGATCGCGACCAGCGGGGCGGTGGCCGTCTTGGCCTGGTTGCCCTCGGCCATGTGCTTGACCAGGCGCTCGCGGGCCTCGGCGGAGCGGACCAGCGTGATGCGCAGCGGGGACTGGTTGAAGGCGGTCGGGCCGTACTTGACGAGGTCGTAGATCGCCTGGACCTGGTCCTCGGTCACCGGCTCGTCGGTGAAGGTGTTCGCGGTGCGGGCCTCACGGAACAGCAGGTCCTGGGCGGCGGGGTCAAGAACGAGAGACATGCGTGAACTTCCTCGAATGCGCGTCCGGTCCTGGAATGCCGGACCGGCTTACACGAGTGAACGTACGCCAATGAAGTTCAAGCTTCAACCAAAAGTGGGGCGTCGTGATCCGCTTCACAACCGACCAGCGCGTATGCCTAGCCGGCGGACCCTTCCGGCGACTCGGTCTCTTCCTCCTCGGCCAGGGCCGCGTCCAGCCGCGCCCGGGCCCCCTCCAGCCAGCGCCGGCACACCTTGGCCAGCTGCTCGCCGCGCTCCCACAGCGCCAGGGACTCCTCCAGGGTCGTCCCCCCGGCCTCCAGCCGCCGTACGACCTCGATCAGCTCGTCCCGCGCCTGCTCGTAGCCGAGCGCCTCATCCACCTTGCCGGTCATCCACTCACCCTAAGAATCGACTCGTACGGAGAACTCACCCTCGGCGACCCGCGCCCGCAGCGCCTCGCCCGCCGCCACCTCGTCCGGATCCCGCACCACATGGCCGTCGGACCTCTGCAGCACGGCGTAACCACGCTTGAGCGTCGCCGCGGGGGACAGGGCGACCACGCGCGCGTGCGTGTGCGTCAGTTCCGAGTCGGCACGGTCGAGCAGATGGCGCAGCGTGCGCCGGGAACGCTCCACCAGCGCCGCGACCTGGTCCGCCCGCTCCTCGATCATCCGGTGCGGATCCTCCATCGAGGGCCGGGCGAGCGCGTGCGCCAGCCCCCGCTCCTCACGCTCCACGATCGCCTCCACGCACCGCCGCGCCCGGTCCCGCAGCATGCGCACCCGCTCGAACTCCTCGCCCACGTCCGGCACGACCTTCTTGGCCGCGTCGGTCGGGGTGGAGGCGCGCAGGTCGGCGACATGGTCGAGCAGCGGGTTGTCCGGCTCGTGGCCGATCGCGGACACGACCGGCGTACGGCAGGCGGCGACGGCGCGCACCAGCTGCTCGTCGGAGAAGGGCAGTAGATCCTCGACGCTGCCGCCGCCGCGGGCCACGACGATGACGTCCACGTCGTCCCGCTCGTCCAGCTCCTTGACGGCCTGCACGACCTGCGGGACCGCATGCACGCCCTGCACGGGGACATTGCGCACCTCGAAGCGGACGGCGGGCCAGCGGTGCCGGGCGTTCTCCAGCACGTCCCGCTCCGCGGCCGAGGCGCGCCCGCAGACCAGCCCGATCAGCTGCGGCAGGAACGGCAGCGGTTTCTTGCGCTCCGGCGCGAACAGCCCCTCGGCGGCCAGCGCCTTCTTCAGCTGCTCCAGCCGCGCCAGCAGCTCGCCGACCCCCACGGGCCGTATCTCGGCAGCCCGCAGCGACAGCTGCCCGCGCGGGGCGTACCACTCGGGCTTCGCCTGGACGACCACCCGCGCGCCCTCGCCGACGACATCGGCGACGGCGTCGAAGACCTGCCGGTAGCAGGTCACGCTCACGGAGATGTCGTACGACGGATCGCGCAGCGTCAGGAACACCACGCCGGCACCGGGCCGCCGGGACAGCTGGGTGATCTGGCCCTCCACCCACACCGCCCCGAGCCGGTCGATCCAGCTCCCGATGAGCCGCGACACCTCACCGACGGGCAGGGGAGTCTCCGCGGACGTGTTGACAGCCATGCGCCGAGCGTAACGGCCGCCACCGACAACCGGGCGAGCGCGGCGAAGGGGCGCGGGGGCGGTGGGGACACGCGCTCTCGGGGCCGTCGAACGTGGCCCTTACGATGGGTCCATGACCGCTTCGCCTGGCCGCCGTGTCCTGCTCGCCGCCCCCCGGGGCTACTGCGCCGGTGTGGACCGCGCCGTGATCGCCGTCGAGAAGGCCCTTGAGCAGTACGGGGCCCCGATCTACGTCCGGCACGAGATCGTCCACAACAAGTACGTCGTACAGACCCTGGAGAAGAAGGGCGCGATCTTCGTCGAGCAGACGGAGGAGGTGCCCCCGGGGAACATCGTGATGTTCTCCGCGCACGGCGTGGCCCCCCTCGTGCACGAGGAGGCCGCCCGCGGCAGTCTCGCCACCATCGACGCGACCTGCCCCCTGGTCACCAAGGTCCACAAGGAAGCCGTCCGGTTCGCGGGCGAGGACTACGACATCCTCCTGATCGGGCACGAGGGCCACGAGGAGGTCATCGGCACCTCCGGCGAGGCCCCCGACCACATCCAGCTGGTCGACGGCCCCGGGGACGTGGCGAAGGTCGAGGTCCGCGACCCGTCGAAGGTCGTCTGGCTGTCCCAGACCACCCTGTCCGTCGACGAGACCATGGAGACCGTCGACGCGCTGAAGGACAAGTTCCCGCAGCTCATCTCCCCGCCGAGCGACGACATCTGCTACGCCACGCAGAACCGCCAGCTCGCCGTGAAGCAGATGGGCGAGGAGGCCGAACTGGTCATCGTGGTCGGCTCCCGCAACTCCTCCAACTCCAAGCGGCTCGTCGAGGTCGCCAAGCTGGCCGGCTCCCGCGAGGCCTACCTCGTGGACTTCGCCGACGAGATCGACGAGGCCTGGCTGGAGGGCGTGACCACGGTCGGCGTCACCTCCGGCGCCTCCGTCCCGGAGGTCCTGGTCGAGCAGGTCCTGGAGTGGCTGGCCGAGCGCGGCTACGGGGACGTCGAGCTCGTCAGGGCGGCCGAGGAGTCCATCACCTTCTCGCTCCCCAAGGAGCTCCGCCGCGACCTGCGCGAGGAGGCGGCCGCCCTGGTCGCCGAGCGCGGCGGGTCCGGTACGCCCGAGGCGTGAGCGGCGGTCCCGCCGAACGCGTCACTGTCAGTCGTACGACGTAACGTAGAGCCATGAAGATCTTTGGTGTGGACATCGGCGGGTCCGGGATCAAGGGTGCACCCGTGGATCTGGAGCGGGGCGATCTGGCGGAGGAGCGCTTCAAGGTGCTCACTCCGCACCCGGCGACGCCGGACGGGGTGGCCGACGGCGTCAAGGAGGTCGTCCACCACTTCGGCTGGACGGGCCCGGTCGGGCTGACCTTCCCGGGTGTGGTCACCGGCGGCGCCACGATCCGTACGGCCGCCAATGTGGACAAGAGCTGGATCGACACGGACGCGCGGGCGCTGTTCAGCGACCGGCTCGGCGGTCACGAGGTGACGGTCGTCAACGACGCGGACGCCGCCGGTGTCGCCGAGATGGCCTTCGGCGCGGGCCGCGACCGCCGCGGCACGGTCATCCTCCTGACCTTCGGCACGGGCATCGGCAGCGCCGTCTTCGTCGACGGCGCCCTCGTCCCGAACACCGAGCTGGGCCACCTGGAGCTGAACGGCCACGACGCGGAGAAGAAGGCCTCCAGCAAGGCCAAGGAGGACGGCGAGCTGACCTGGGAGCACTGGGCCCGTCGCGTCCAGAAGTACCTCGCGCACGTCGAGATGCTCTTCTCGCCCGAGCTGTTCATCATCGGCGGCGGCGTCAGCCGCAAGGCCGACAGGTTCCTGCCCCTCATCGAGGGCATCAGAGCGGAGATGGTCCCGGCGCAGCTGCAGAACAACGCGGGCATCGTCGGCGCGGCGATGCACGCGAGGAAGCGGGACTAACCGACCCGGGCCGCCCGGCGTCGGCGGTTCACCAGGCGGACTCTGCGGACGATCACGATCACTCCGGCGATGAGCGTCCCCCCGTACAGCCACCCGGCCTGCGTGGCGAGCCCGGTCACCAGGCCCATCAGCCGGCTCAGGATCCCGCCGCTGTCGTCGGCGACGGGCAGCAGGCCGGCGGCGAAGGCGATCGGCACCACGACCGGCGCGGTCAGCAGGTCACTCCCGCGCACCCACAGCGCGGTCAGCGCGCACACCGGCAGGAACAGCACCCCGTACACCGTCAGGGACGCCCCGAACAGCAGCTGGTCGAGCAGGCCCAGCAGGAACATGACCGCCAGGCAGAACAGCCCGCCGCCGAGCCCGGTGAGCCGGGGGTTCGGCATCCGCCCCGGCTGCCGAACCGGCCGTTCCGGCCGCGGGGCGGGAGGCCGTCCCGCCGGTGGGCGGCGTCTGGCCTGCGGCGGGAGATGTGCCGGCGGCGTGCCGCGTCGCGGTGCGTGCTGCGGGGGTCGCGTCCTGTGTTGCTCCACTGGACCAACTTAGGTCTGTTTATGTGCAGAATCGCCCCTCAGACACGCCGAACGGCCGAGCTTGGCCAAGCGTTCGACGGGACCGACGGGCCGGGCACCGGACGCCGTAAACTGGTGGATCGGCCGGACCTCTGGCCCCCTGGCCCTCTGACTACGGGAAGTCGCAACGTGTCGCTCACGATCGGAATCGTCGGTCTGCCGAATGTCGGCAAGTCGACCCTGTTCAACGCCCTGACCAAGAACGACGTGCTGGCGGCCAACTACCCGTTCGCCACGATCGAGCCCAACGTCGGCGTGGTCGGCGTTCCCGACGCGCGCCTCACCAAACTGGCCGAGATCTTCTCCTCGCAGCGGACCCTTCCGGCCACCGTCGACTTCGTCGACATCGCCGGCATCGTGCGCGGCGCCTCCGAAGGCGAGGGCCTGGGCAACAAGTTCCTCGCGAACATCCGTGAGTCCGACGCGATCTGCCAGGTCATCCGCGCCTTCAAGGACGAGAACGTCGTCCACGTCGACGGCAAGGTCTCGCCGAAGGACGACATCGAGACGATCAACACCGAGCTGATCCTCGCCGACCTCCAGACCATCGAGAAGGTCCTGCCGCGGCTGCAGAAGGAGTCGCGGATCAAGAAGGACATCGCGCCCAAGGTCAAGGCGGTCGAGGAGGCCAAGGAGATCCTGGAGAAGGGCGACACGCTCTTCGCGCACGGCATCGTCCAGGGCACCGAGCGCAACGAGCTGCTGCACGACCTGCACCTGCTGACCACCAAGCCCTTCCTCTACGTCTTCAACGTCGATGAGGACGAGCTGGTCGACGAGGACTTCAAGAACGAGCAGCGCGCCCTGGTCGCCCCCGCCGAGGCCATCTTCCTCAACGCCAAGCTGGAGGCGGACCTCGCCGAGCTCGACGAGGAGGACGCGCTGGAGCTCCTGGAGTCGGTCGGCGCCGAGGAGCCCGGCCTCGCCACCCTCGCCCGCGTCGGCTTCAACACCCTCGGCCTGCAGACCTACCTCACGGCCGGCCCGAAGGAATCCCGCGCCTGGACCATCAAGAAGGGCGCCACCGCCCCCGAGGCCGCCGGTGTCATCCACACCGACTTCCAGAAGGGCTTCATCAAGGCCGAGGTCATCTCCTTCGCAGCCCTCGTCGAAACGGGCTCGGTCGCCGAGGCCCGCGCCAAGGGCAAGGCCCGCATGGAGGGCAAGGAGTACGTGATGCAGGACGGGGACGTGGTGGAGTTCCGCTTCAACGTCTGATCGGACGTGGACAAACGGCCTGACCTGCGAGAAAGCAGGTCAGGCCGTTGTGGTCCGCAGCTGTCCGCAGAAGCTGGAGCAGCTATGTGCCGTAGACCGTGGAGCGGTGTCCGACGTGTACGACCCACACCACCAGCTCCCCGTTGTCGATCGTGTAGACGACACGGTAGTCACCGATCCGAAGGCGGCGGCGCTCAGGCTGGGACACGAGTGCGGTGGTGTTGAAGCCGAAGGGGTCGCTCTCCAGCTCTGTCAGTTTGGCCAGGATGCGAAGCGCCATATCCCGCGGGATCTTGCGCAGCTCGGCCTGGGCCTCGGGCCGGAACACCGTGCGGTAGTCACTCACTGCGTGCGAGCGTCTCCCTCATCACGTCCTCGATCGGGACGCCCGCGGCCGGGCTCGCCATGCGCTCGTCGATGATGCGGTTGATCTCGCGCTCCTCCCACTCCTGGTACTTACGCAGCACGTCGATCGAGACCACGGCGGCGACCTGCTTGCCGCGACGGGTGATGACGGTGGGCACGTCGTCACGGTCGGCCCGTTCGACGACTTCGGCCAAGTGGGCGCGTACGTCGCGGATGGACTCTATGGGCAGCGGCTGAGTCATGCTTCAAAGGTACCGAGTGTGCCATGTGTACACAACGCCTGTGGGCCCCGGTCGGTGCCAGGAGCCGCTAGGTCGCGTGCGGCGAAGTAAGATTCAATCTACGTAATAATTGATCTGCGTTACCTCCTGGAGTGTGTCGTGGAGTTCCAAGGCCGGGTCGGGGATCTTGAACTGCTGGCCGAGCAGTACCGGGCAGTGGCGGAGGGCGCCGGTGCCACGCGAGGGCGGGCCGTGATCATGACGGGCCGTCGCCGCGTGGGGAAGTCGCGGCTGGTCCAGGAGTTCTGCGATCGCTCGGGAGCGCCGTACGTGGTGTTCCAGGCCACCCGGGGGCGCAACCCCGTGACGGAACGTGCCGAGTTCGCCGCGACCCTCGGGCAGTCGCTGTTGCCAGGGGCGGAACTGGTCGCCGGCCTTCAGTCGCAGGACTGGAACCAGGCCCTGCGCTCGCTCGCGCTTGCGGTACCCGACGACTCTCCCGCCATCGCGGTGATCGACGAGGTGCCCTGGCTGGTCGAGCAGGATCAGGAATTCGAGGGCGCGCTCCAGACCGTCTGGGACCGGCACCTGTCTGCCAAGCCCGTACTTCTGCTGTTGGTCGGCAGCGATACATCGGTGATGGAGGCACTGCAGTCGTACGGGCGCCCGTTCTTCGGCCGTGCGGCGACCATGACCGTCCGTCCCCTGAACCTGGCCGACGTGCAGGACATGACCGAACTCGACGCCGCGGCGGCCGTCGACGCCCAGTTGATCACCGGCGGATTCCCCGAGATCGTGCAGTCGTGGCGGCCGGGAATGGATCGCACGGCCTTCTTGCGGGCGTCGGTCGCCAATCCGCTCTCGCCCTTGCTGGTGGCAGGCGAGTTGTCCCTGCTGGGTGAATTTCCCGAGGCTTCGCACTCACGTGCCGTACTGGAAGCGGTGGGGAGTGGTGAGCGCACGTTCAGCGCCATCGCGGCCCGGGCGGGCGGCGCCGGCGCACTGCCGTCGGGCACGCTCTCCCCGCTCCTGGCCATGCTGCAGGCCAAGCGAGTCCTGGCCGCTGACCTCCCCCTGTCCGTCAAGCCGGACACCAAGAACAAGCGGTACCGGATCGCCGACCCCTATCTGCGGTTCTGGCTGGCCTTTCTGGCACGCGCGATCCCGCTCATCGAGCGTGGCCGCGGTGACTTGGCGCTGGAACGTATCGAGCGGTCGTGGACCACTTGGCGCGGACGGGCGGTCGAGCCGCTGGTCCGCGAGTCCTTGCTGCGTCTGATGCCCAACGACGAGTGGCCCGAGACCGAGGCCGTCGGCGGTTGGTGGAACCGGCAGAACAACCCCGAGATCGACCTCATCGGCACGGACCGTGAGCCGTTGGCTCGGCGGGTGCACTTCGTCGGGTCGGTCAAGTGGCTGGAGACCGAGCCCTTCGGGCGCCACGATTACGACGCCTTGGTACGTGACATGTTCGCCGTCCCCGGCACCGCCCCGAACACTCCCCTGGTGGCGGTCTCCCGCTCAGGGGTGGCCGACGATCTGCCCCTCAACGCGTGCTGGGGTCCGCAAGACCTCGTACGGGCCTGGCAGCCCCGATAGCCGCACCTGATGGATGCGGGCTGCTCCATCGGGTCCGCTGTACGGGGTCAGGTCTTCGGGTGGAGGTCCGTGCGGTCGATCCAGCTGGGGGCGACGAAGATGTCGTCGGCGATCGGGGCGTTCGCGGCCTGGCGCAGGGACTGGGCGCGGGACTCCTCGACCAGGTGCCCCCAGGGGGCGGTCCAGTCCAGTTCCTGGTCCGTGCCGGGGCCGTAGACCCAGTAGGTGCGACCGCTGTCCACGCGCCAGAACTGGGAGTGGAGGATCACCTGGGCGTGGTCGGCCAGGTCGTCGACGAGCTCGGTGAAGCGGGCCGAGGGCCAGCCGGGGGCGTCGGGCCCGGCGGCCGCGCGGAGGCGGGCGGTGAGGGGTGGGACGACGGGGGTGCGGGCGCCGAGCGCGGTCAGGGCCCAGCGGATGCCGCCGGGCTCGGTCCAGTCGGGCGGGGTCTACCGTGCCAGGCAGGCGCGGTAGGCGCGGCGCAGCGGCTCGACCGCACCGTCGATCTCCAGGCTCGCCAGTGCCATGGCCGCCCATTCGCGGACGGTCGGGTCGTCGCTGTCCAGCAGCTCGACGAGAGCGGGGCCGCAGCGGGCGTCGCCCACCCCCTCGAAGACCTCGATGGCGGTCAGCTGCCCGAAGCCGCCCAGGGAGGGCAGCCCCTCGACGACGGCGGGGATGACTTCGGGGCCGATCCCGATCAGCTCCGCCCGGGCGTCGTAGGACGCGCCGGCCTCGCCGTCGAGCTGCTGCACGAGGCTCGCGATTCTCTCCGTCCGGGAAGTCACCGGTGCAGTCTCGGCTACGGGCCGGTCCCGGTGCCAGGCATTTCCGTCGGCGTCGTGGCGCCCTCCTGGTGCAGTTCCAGCGTGACGCTCAGATGGATCTGGGCGTCCACCCAGGCCGGGACCGCCGTGGTCGCGCCGTCGCGATGGAGGGTCGTGTGCAGGTCGGTCAGCAGGCGTGCGGCGGTGTGCAGGCCGGTGCGGCGCAACTCGGCCGCGCCGTCGGTCAGTCGGGTGCGGTTGGCGCCGGTCAGCCGGCTCAGACCGTGGTGGGCCGCGTCGGCCAGGGCGGTCAGGGCCGATTCCAGTGCCGCCGTGATCGGGTCGGCCGGGCGCAGCGGCGCCGTGTCCAGCGTGGCGTCGCCGGTGCCGGGCGCGAGGTCCGGGACGACCATGCCCGTGGCGGTCAGCACCGCCAGCGGGTCCAGCACGATCCGGCCGTCGGCGCGGTTCAGCATGCCGCTGACACAGCGGACCTCGTCCTCGCCGAGCGCGGCCGCGAGCGCGTCCAGGCCGCCCGGGCAGAGCGGGTTGTAGTCGGCGCGGATCAGGATCTCGTTGCCCGCCGGGTCGTGGACGATCGCCTCCAGACGCTGTGCCGCGGGGTCGTAGCCGACCGAATCCACGGTGCTCACCGCGACCACCCGCACCGACTCCGCCTCGACGCGGGGCCGGACGAGGCGCGGCGGGCGGTCCCCGGCGGCCCGCAGATGGGCGGCGACGTCCCGGAGCAGCAGGGTGCCCGGCAGTTCCGTCCAGGCGGAGCCGACCGGGGTGACGCTGGTGGCGGCGATCCGGCCCCGGGAGATGGCCACCGTACGGTCGGCCGCGCGCGAGGTGTGCTCGCTCACCACGTTCGCCGTGGCCAGCCCGAGCAGCGGGGAGCCGAGCAGGCGCCGCGTGGACAACTCGTGGCCGGTGGGCTCCTGGCCCTCCGTCAGCTCCCAGCGCTTGCGCAGCACCAGGACGATGCCCGCGTCGGCGTGGGCGAAGTACGTCTCGGCGGTACGGTCCCCGGCGGTGCCGCCGATCCGGCAGCCGAGCGCCACCAGACGTACCCGGCGCAGCGGGGTCACCGGCGCCTCCTTGGTGCCCAGCACCCCGGCCGGGTCGCGCCTTGCCGCGCGGTGGCGGGCGTGCAGTTCGGCCAGCAGAGAGGCGAGGAGCCGCGGGTCGTAGTGCGTGCCGCGCGCCGCGTACGCCCCGACCTGCTCCTGGAGCTCGGCCACCGCTCCGGCCGGCCAGTGCCGGGACGTGGCCGTCAGCGCCTCCCGGG
This sequence comes from Streptomyces sp. NPDC054794, assembly GCF_053611585.1. Lineage (NCBI taxonomy): Bacteria > Bacillati > Actinomycetota > Actinomycetes > Kitasatosporales > Streptomycetaceae > Streptomyces > Streptomyces sp. NPDC054794. The sequence continues at coordinate 20,500 of NZ_JBSHAQ010000060.1, forward strand.
CGCGCTGGAGCGACCCGGCGAACACCGGGCCCGCCTGCTGCACTCCGTCCAGCAGGAGTTCGTCGGCCAGCGCGAGGGCGGTGCGCAGCGCGTCGTCGGGGCCGTCCGCGGCGGCCGTACGACCGCCGACGGCCACCTCGGTCGTCCGTCCGGTGTCGCCCGCGCGGAAGGCCCAGACCGCCAGGGCCACGACCTCGCCGCGCAGCGGACCGGCCGCGTCGGTGAGGGCGTACCCCAGCTCGCGGGGGACCGGGAAGCTGACGGAACAGGTGGGCAACTCGACGCGGGGCACCGGGTCCTGGGGGTCGGGGCGGTGCAGGCGCGCGGTGTAGCCGCGGTCGCGGAGCCGGCGCGCGGAGGTCAGCGCGGGGCGGCCCAGGGCCGCGGTGAGCGCGTCGTCGTCGAAGTCGCCCGGTGACCAGTCGACGAACCCGCGCTCGGTGCCGGGCTCGACCGGGGTCGTTGCGGAGTCCCCGGCGCGCTCGACCGGATTCGTGAGGGTGTCGCGGGCGCGCTCCGAGGAGTCGGGGGCGTCCGCGTCCGTGCGGTGATCCGGGGTGCTCCCGTCCGTGTCCCGGTCCGGCGCCTCGGGTGCGGTGCCTGGACCGGGGACGTCCGCCGTCGCACGATGCTCCTCCGGGGCGCCCACGGCCGTCCGCCGATACGCGAGGACCAAGCCGATCCGGTGCCGGCAGATACCCGCCGCGCCGCAGCCGCACTTCGCCTCGTCCAGGCCGACGCCCGGCGCCAGTTCGGTCTCGGTGCCGTCCGGGAACGTCCCGCGTACCGTGCCGTCGTCGGTGGTGGACACGGTCGGACCGGAGCCCGCCGTGAGGTCCTTCTCGGCGCGCTTGACGAGGCCGCGGTTGGCGAGGGCGGCGAGCGTCTCCGGCGTCAGCGCCCGCAGGTCGGCCCGGTTCATCGGCTCTGCCCTCCGCTGCCCACCTTCTCGGCGACGAACTCGGCCAGCCGGCCGGGCGTCATCGCGCCCACGTGCGCCCCGGCCTCCGCGAGCCGCGCCCCGAGGGCCCGGTCGTAGACGGGATCGGCCTCCTCGTCCAGCGCGGCCAGACACAGCACGGTGGTGCCCTGCCCGACCATCGTCCGTACGGTACGGACCAGGCGGTACGAGTCGCCGCCCTCGTAGAAGTCGGAGACCACGGCGACGATGCTCCGCCGGGGGTTCCCGATCAGACCGGCGCCGTAGTCGACGGCGCGGGCGATGTCGGTGCCGCCGCCGAGCTGGACCTTCATCAACAGCTCCACCGGATCGGTCACGTCGGAGGTCAGGTCCACCACCTGGGTGTCGAAGGCGACCAGATGGGTCTTCAGACCCGGCAGGCTGAACAGGCAGGCGGCCGTGACGGCGGAGTGGATCACCGAGCCGGCCATCGACCCCGACTGGTCGACCAGCAGCACCAGTTGCCACTGCTCCAGGTGGCGGCGGGTACGGGAGTGGAAGTGCGGCCGCTGGATCAGGATGCGGCGCTCCTCGGGCTGGTAGTGGGCGAGGTTCGCCCGGATCGTGCTCCGGAAGTCGAAGTCCCGGGCCAGGGGCAGCAGGCTGGGGCGGCGGGAGCGGGCGCCGGTGAAGGCCCGGCGGACCTCCGGCCGCAGACGCTCCATCAGGTCCCGTACGACCTTCTCCACGATCCGCCGGGCCGCCGCCAGCACGTCGGCGCTCATCAGGTGCTTGGTACGCAGGACGGCGCGCAGCAGGGTCTGGCTGGGCTCGACGCGGGCGAGGACGTCCGGGTCGGTGACGATCTCGTGGATCTCGTACTGCTCCACGGCGTCGCGCTCCAGCCGCTCCACGGTCTCCTTCGGGAACAGCCGGTGGATGTCGTCGAGCCAGTCGACGGCGGTCAGCTGGGACGGCTCCGAGCCGCCCTCGCGAGGGCCGCCCGGGCCACGCCGCACACCACGTCGGCGCAGGTCCTCGTCGCGGCCGTAGAGCCAGTCCAGCGCGGCGTCCTGGGCGGCGGCCGAGCCGTGCAGCGCACCGGTGCAGCGTTCGGCGGCGGAACCGAGGATCAGACGCCAGCGTTCGAGGGAGGCCTCGGGGACGGGGGCGCTTCCCGACGCCGACGCCGGGGCCGGGGCCGGTTCCGAGGCTGCTCCCGAAGTCCCCTCCGGTTCGACGGAGTTCATCGCGTCGCCCCCAAGCCGTACCGGTCGAGCATTCGGGCCACGTTGTCCTCCAGGGCTGCGGCGCGGGCCAGCAGCAGTGGGTCGGCGGTCGTGCGCAGCAGGGAACGGGCCGAGCCGCGTGCCCCGCGCCGCTCCAGCAGGCGCTGTGCGATGCGCTCCCGTTCGCGGGGCGGGAAGAAGGCGAAGGCCTGCCGGAGCGCGGGCAGGCCGATGAGGAAGTCGCCCTCGGTCATCGCCGAGACGACCCCGTCCAGGACGTCCACCAGTGGCTCCCCGCTCGCCGCCGCGCCGCCCACGACCTCCTCGCGGGCCACGGCGAACAGGCCGGCCAGCCAGTCCCCGAGGGTGTCGGCCGGGGCCGAGGCGAGAGCCCGTACGGCCGCCGCCGGATCGTCCGGGGTGCCGAGCGCCCGGCGCAGGCCGAACGCGGCACCCCGCAGGTCGGCGGGGGCCCGCTGGTCCCGGCTGATACGGCCGGCCGCCTCGGCGGCCGCCTCCCGGGTCAGCGAGAGAAGTTCGGGTGCGTGCAGCAGCGCGTCCCGCGCGGCCGCGAGCGCGCGCAGCCGGGCGAAGTCCACGCCGGGGCCGCCGTGCAGCCCCTCCGCCAGCCAGAACACCCGGTCGGCCGCGTCCGCCACCACGCTGCCCAGCAGCCGGTCGCGGGCCACGCCGAACACCCGGTCGTGGCGCCACAGGCCCAGCGCCGCCGCCAGCACCTCGCCGAGCGAGCCCAGCTCCCTGATCTGCCCCACCCGCGCGGCCAGAGCACCCAGCAGTTCCCCGCACAGCGGGCCCACCCCGCACAGCACCGTGTCGAACAGCAGCCCCGCGAGCGGGCCGACGTCCGGGCCCGCGTCGCGCGCCCGCTCGCCGAGCACCACCGAGGCCGCCTCGTCCAGCCGCGCCCCGTACGCGCCCGCCTCGATGAGTGCCGCCTCGCGCCCGCTGGCCCGGCCGGGCTGCCAGCGTTCGGTGAACACCGGGTCGGCGCCGTCGGCCGGCCCCGAGACCCGGGTGAAGCCGGGGATGTCCAGCACCCGCAGCCGGTGCAGGACCTGGCTGCGCAGCAGTCCGTCCGCCGACGTCAGGTCGAGGGTGACCGGTCCTTCGGCGTCGGCGAGACCCAGGCGGACGAGCCGCTCGGTCACGTCGTGCACCAGTGGGGGCAGGGGCGTGTCGGGGTGCAGCCGCCCCTCGGCCTCACCGGCACAGGCGGCGACCATCTCCACCACCACCGGGTGCGTGCCCGCGCCGAGCGTGCCGCCGGTGGTCCACGGCAGCGGCCGGTCCAGGTCGTCGCTGATCAGAGCACCGGCCAGACCGTCCAGGACGTCCACCCGGGTCTCGTACGGATGCCCGCGCAGCAGGGTCAGCCCCTGGGCCAGACCGCGCGCGGCGATCAGGTCGGCCGTGGACACCGGGATCCCGCGGGCCCGCAGCCGGTCGGCGACCGAGCGGAGCAGGTCCCGCGCCGCCTGCTCCGGGCCCGCTTCCCACAGCCGCTGGTAGTAGCCGGGCGAGGGCATGCCGGACTGGTAGCCGGAGAAGGCGTCCAACTGCCGGAAGGAGTACGGCACCAGGAAGCTCCCGCCGAGCGCCTCCCCGGGCGGCGCGGGCACCTCGGGCCAGTCGGCCGGGCCGTCCCGGTCCGCCAGAGCGCGCAGCGCCGGCTGGTGGAAGCCGCCGGTCACCACCAGCACCGGCCGCCCGCCCGCCCGCGTCAGCGCGGCGCGCACCCACGACGCCATGTACTCCTCGCGCGCCCGGTCGCCGGGGTCCGCCTCGGCGTCGCCGCGGACCAGGTCGAAGTAGGCGTCGAGGCGCGTCATCAGGTCGTCACCCGGTTCGGTGACCTCGAACAGCCCGTCCCACAGCGCGTCCACCGAGTCGACGTCGAAGTGCGCGCACAGCCGCTCCGTCGCCCGCGCGTAGCGGGCCTCGGCGTCGGCGTAGCGGTTGGCGTACCGCTCGGCGCGCTCCGCGAAGGCCGGGTGCCAGGCGGGCAGGTCGATGAACCGCACCTGCGCTCCCGAGGCCCGCCCCTGACGCAGGGCGATCCACTCCGGGGAGTACTCGCACAGCGGGGCCCACGAGGTGGCGACGCGCGCCTCGTCGCGGTAGTGGCTGAAGACGGCGATCGGCAGCCGGTGTTCGAGCAGCAGCTCGTCCAGCCGGGCGTTCATGTCCGCCGGCCCCTCCACCAGCACGTACGCCGGCCGCAACGTCTCGATCGCCCGGGCGACCAGACGGGCGCAGGCGGGGGAGTGGTGTCGTACGCCCAGGAAGACGGCGGACGCGGTGGAGACGGTGGAGCCGGCGGCGGCGACCGGCGCCGACGGGTCGGCGGGCGGGGTGTTCGTCATCAGTCCGCCAGCAGGTGCCGTGCGTCGTGCAGGGCCCGCCACTGGGTGCCCTTGCGGCGCGGTACCTCCTGTTCCAGGAAGCGGCGCAGCCGGGCCAGGTCCTCGGGGCTGTCCTTGGCCGCCGTACCCGCGAGGCTCGCCACCACGTCGGCGGCGCTGCCCGGCTCCCCGCGCAGGAACCAGCCGCGCACCCCCACCGCGTGCGCGACGGACACGGCCTCGGCGGTGCTCATCACCGTGGACATCCGCTCGCCCTGCCCACCGGCGCCGCGCAGCTCGCGGAACGTGCCCACCAGGACCTCCAGCACGTCCCGGCGCGGCGGCGGCTCCACCCCGGACTGCCGCAGCAGCGCCGTGGCCTCGGCCTCCACCAGGGCCAGCTCGGTGTCGAAGTCGGCGATGGGGAAGACCGTCTCGAAGTTGAAGCGGCGCTTGAGCGCGGCGCTCATCTCGTTGACGCCCCGGTCGCGGGTGTTGGCGGTGGCGATGACGTTGAAGCCCTGCTTGGCGAAGACCAGGCCCTGCGGTCCGTGCAGTTCCGGGATGGTGATGACCCGGTCGGACAGCAGGGAGAGCAGGCAGTCCTGCACCTCCAGGGGGCAGCGGGTGATCTCCTCGAACCGTACGATCCGCCCCTCGGCCATGCCGCGCAGCATCGGCGCGGGCACCAGTGAGCGGGGAGAGGGTCCTTCGGAGACCAGCAGCGCGTAGTTCCAGGAGTACTTGATCTGGTCCTCGGTGGTGGCCGCGCCGCCCTGCACGGTGAGCGCGGAGCTGCCGCTGACGGCCGCCGAGATCAGTTCCGACAGCAGCGACTTGGCCGTGCCCGGCTCGCCGACGAGCATCAGGCCGCGGTTGGTGGCGAGGGTCACCAGGGCCCGCTCCACCAGGGAGGCGTTGCCGACGAACTTGCGGCTGATTCCGGCCCGTTCGTCGCCGACGATGAAGCGGCGGGCGGCGCGCAGGCTGAGCTGCCAGCCCGGCGGGCGGGGATCGCCGTCGGTCGCGCGCAGGGCCGCGAGTTCGTCGGCGTACCGCACCTCGGCGGGCGGGCGCTGCACCAGCTCCTCGGTGCCGGTGCCGGTGCCGCTATCGGTGCCGGTGGCGGGTGTGGCGGTCACTTCGCGGTCACCTCGGTGAGGTCGGCGAGCAGTTCGGAGGCGATCACCGGGGGGAGGCCGGCGAAGCGGAGCGGGAACGGGCGGCTCTCCCAGAAGTCGCCCGGAGTGGTGTCGATCCAGACGGCCCGGAAGGTCTGGTCGCCGAGCCCGTCGACCCAGCCGACGGGGATGCCCGGGTCGAGGTCGATCACCAGGTAGCGGCCGTCGTCGATACGCCGGTGGAACCAGCGCTCCACGCCCGCGTCCTGCGGTTCGCCCCGCTCCCAGCCGCGCTTGGTCAGGCCCAGCAGCTTGCCGACCGGCACGGTGGCGCCCTCGAACCGGGCCAGCCGGTGGCCCGACTCCTCCTCCGCGGTGAACGCGTGGACCGCGCGGCCCAGTTGCGGGAAGGGCTGCAGGATCTCGTAGTCGGCGAACAGCTCCGACCAGGTCTCCAGGTCCCCGCCCAGGTGGAGCGGGTGCGCGACGCGGACGGTCGCCTCCTGGGACAGCGTCAGCTCGTCGTCGTCGACATCGGCGAACGTGCGGTCCTCGGCGACCCGGAAGGCCGTCACCGTACCGTCCGTCTCGCTGAGCCAGACCAGCCGCCGTACCAGGTGCCACAGCAGCGGGTGGGCGACGAACAGCTCCTGGAACTCGCCCGCCGTCCAAGCGCGCTGCGCCACCATAGCCGCCTCCAGCCGTCGCACCTGGTCGGTGGCGACGGTGCGGACGTCCTTCTTCAGCGCGGCGAACCGCTTGCGCTCGGCGGGCGCCAGCTCCGGGTCGTCCTTGGCGCCGGGGGCCGGCAGGGCCTTGCGGCGCTTGCCGTCGGAGTCGCGGACGTAGGGGCGCAGCTGCTCGTCGAAGCCCACGGTGAAGCTGCGCGTGCCGTAGTCGATGACCGTGCTGCCGTCCGCGTCGAGACCGAAGTCGGGGACGAGACGGTCGCCCAGCTGCTCCGCCGTGAGCCCCAGGCCCTCGGCGACCTCGGTGATCTTCTCCTGGGCGCGGACCTTGAGCGCCTTGAACGGCACCCGCTGGGCTATGCCGTGCAGATGCAGCAGCGCCACGTCGGTGCCGATCGTCGCGAGGACGCCCAGGCCCTCCACGGCACGGTGGTGCGCCCCGTCGCCGGGCCAGGCGCGCAGCACGGGAGTGAGGCGGCGTACGGTCTCGTCGTCGCCGAGCCAGCCCAGCGCGTACAGCGCCCAGCTGTCCTTGGCGGGCATGCCGGACAGCCGCCACTGCTCGAACAGGCCCCAGACGAAGTCGGCGAGGGAGTCGGCGGTGCAGCGCGTGGTCAGGGTGTCCAGGCCGGGGTAGACCTCGCCGGGCTTGGACAGCGCGAGCAGGGTGAGGGCGTGCCGCACCGCGTCGGCGGGCAGCGCGCCGCCCTCCGTGAGCACCAGCTGCGGCAGCACCGCCGGGTCGGCCCAGGCGGCGACGGCGGGGATGCGCGCGGGAAGGGCGCTCTCCAGCGGGTCGGCGGCCAGCAGCTCCTCGACGATGCCCGCGGCCTCCTGTCCGCATGCGGCGGCGGCCCGCAGGACCGCCTCGTCGCCGTGTTCGGCCGCCAGCAGCCGCAGCGCCTTCTCGCCGCCGCGCCGCACGACGCCGACCGGACCCACGGCGTGCGGCACGAGGACGGGCACGGCGGCCAGGCCGTGCCGCGACAGCCAGGCGCGGCCCGTGGCGTCGGCCGACTTCAGACGGGCCAGCCAGTCGCACACCTGACCGGCGACCTCGACGTCCAGATACGGCAGGAGCAGCGGGCCGAGCGTGCCGGGGTGCCGTGCGGAGGCGCGCAGCAGCAGCGGGAGGGCGTGCACACCGTGCTTCGCCGCCACCGGCTTGAGCGCGTTCTCGCCGTCCCAGTAGTCCTCGGGGGTGAAGTGGGCCAGCAGCGGGCGGACCACGTCCGCGGCGACGGCCACGAACAGCCGGGCGTCCCGGACGTCCTTGAGCTGCTCGCCCCGCCGGAGCTTCTTGATCTCATCGCTCCAGGTGTACGAACCGCGCCAATTGCTGTACCAGGAGGTGGTCCCGGCCCAGGTCTCCTGCTCGTCCGGCTGCCAGACGACCCGCGGCGCCGGGGCCGCAGGTATCTCGGCCGTCACGCGGGCCTTGCGCGCCGTACGCTTCTTCGTCCACGGCGGGTTGACCAGCAGCGGCGGCAGCGCGTCCGCCGGAGCCTCGGGCATCCGGTCGGTGCGGGTGAGCAGGGGTTCGACGTGGGCGGCGACCTCGGCGGGCAGGTCGGGCAGCGCGGCGGCGGTCAGTTCCGGGTGCGCCAGGACGTGCGAGGCCAGCAACTGCTCGGCCACCGGCGCGTACTTGGCGGGGCCGCGCGCCGCCTCGCTCAGCAGGCGCAGGGCACGGACCGGGTAGCAGCGCATCGCCTCCAGGAGGTGCGGGCGGACGTGCTTGTCCTCGACACGGGTCAGGAGGCTGTGGAAGGCACTGTCCGTCGGCAGCTTCACCAGGGCGCCGGCGAAGACCTTGACCCGGTCGGAGCCGTACGCCGACTCGATGGCCTCGTCCAGCACGGGCGCGAAGGCCTTGCCGGTGCCCTCGGCGAGCGTGGCGACCAGCGACATGGTCCAGTCGTTGTAGCCGAGGCGGAAGCTGCGGCCGAAGTGGGCAAGCTGCTCGGGGGAGTTCAGCGAGCACAGCAGCATCGCCCTCAGCGCCCCGTCGGCCTTGTCCGCCTCCGCGCAGCACTCCTCGACCCAGTCGCGCTCGCCGGGCACCAGGTAGGACACGACGATGCGGCGGCGCACGTCGCCGCGGCAGTCGGCCAGGGCGGCGACCGTCCGCCGGTAGGTCTCCTCGTCCGCCGCGGCCAGCAGGAAGCGGATCCGGTCGGCGAACTTGGACCGTCCGTCGTGGAAGCCGAGGGGGCTGGTCACCGGGAGCGCGGAGATCCAGGGGTCCTCCCGGTGTCCCCCGTACTGCATGTAGTGGAGTTCGATGTCGAAGTACTCCACCACCGCGCGGGCGGCGAACGCCAGCCCGTGGTCCTGCACCCAGGTGTCCGCGAAGACGCCGTCGGGCAGCTGGTAGTGCATGGTCAGATGCGCCACGACGGCCGCGCCCAGCGGGTTGTGGCTGCCGTTCAGGTGCGCCCGGGTGTCCTCGACGATCCGCTGGTCGCTCTTCGGGGCGGACAGCATCTCCTCGATCCAGCTCGCCGACTCCTGCCGCCGGCCGGCCACCAGCTCAGCGGCATCGGCGTGCGGCCGGGGGACGCTGCGCTCGATCCCGCCGCGCCTCGGGTACACCAACCGCCGCCAGCCGACGGGCATCTCGAAGGACTCCTCGTCGGGGAACACCACGCCCTGGGCGTCCTCCGCACCGGCCGACACGTCCTCCGCACCGCGCTGGGTGCCGCCCTCCGCTCCGCCCGGTACGTCCGCCGGTGCGGGCGCGGTCTGCGCCGTCACCGCCCGCGTCGCGGTCCCCGACGCCTCGTCCGTGACCTCCACGTACCCCTTGCGCTCCTTCTCGGCGACCACCTTCGCCAGGTACCGCTCGGCCGCCTCGGCGGACTCCAGCTCCTTCACCTGCGTACGACCCTCCGTGCCGATGCGCCCGTAGCGCACGGTGACGGTGTCGCCCTCGGCCTCCGCCTCCCAGAACTTCGCCGAACCGTCGCCGACCAACTCCCAGCGCCCCACAGCCCCTCCTCCGCCGACTCGGTGGTCGGATGATCGCTCGATCAGGTGGCGGTCACAGTAACGGGGCACACTGACAACGCCTCCGCCTGTCCGTCAGAAGCCGTATATCCGCAGGTCCATAGCGTTGTCAGTGGCCCCTGCGATGATCCGTTCATGCGCTACGACACCCTCCTGGACGCGGCCCGGCGGACGTTCGAGGCCGGTCGCAGGAGTGCCCGATGAACACCGCCGAGCGTCTGACACGCGCGCTGACCGATCCGGCCTCGCCGCACGACGTGCGAGGCATCGACCTGTCGCGGATCTCCGACGAGGAACTCGGCGACCTCGTCCCGGTGGCCTACGGCCTCGGCCGTGCCGCCACGCCCACGGCGACCTGGGCCCGCTTCGCGGTCGAGGGCGCCGGCAAGGAGCGGCAGCCGCGCTACACGCCCGTCGCGTGCCGCCGGATGTTCGAGGCGCTCGTCGCGCAGACGGAGGTCCGTGACTGGGCGGACCTCACACTCGGGGCAGGCTCGCTGGTGCGCTGCACGGGCCCGCTGCCCGACCTCGCCGAACCCGCCCGCGCACTGGTCCGGTTCCGCCTCGACGGCGACGACGTACGCCAGCCGTACGCGCTGCTCGCCGTGGCCGGGCTGGCCGGCGACGACTGCCTGCGCGCGGCCGCCGAGCGCCTGGGCCGGGACGAGGGTGCCGTCGCCCGGGACGAGATCGCCGTCGTCCGTGACCTCGCCCCGGCCGAACGGCTGTTGCTGTCCGAGGTCGACCGGGCCCATTCGTTCACCTCGCCGCCACCCCTGCCGGACGTGTGGCGGGGGCCGGCCGGCATCCCCGCCTACGCCGCGTACGCCCGCCGCGCGCTGGAAGCGGCTGTCGACCGGGCCGACGCGATCCACGCGGGCACGATCCCCTACCGTTCGGACAAGGCCTTCACGCCCGGGGAGGTCACCGCTCTCGGGCATGCCGCCCGGGTGGCGCTGCTGCGCGACGAGCCGTGGCTGCCCGAGCTGTTCGACCGGCTGCTGCCCGGCATCTCCCTCGCCCCGACGGCCGCCCGGACACTGCCGTCGTCGGCGCTGCTGTACGAACTGGTGCGCGCGGGGCAGGACTTCCCGACCCCGGAACTGGTGACCGCGATACGCACCGTACGGGCGAGCGTCCGGCACGCCGGGGTGCCCAAGCAGCTCGACAAGATGCTCAAGAAGGTCGACGCGGCCCTGGCCGAGCGCACCGACGTGGCGCACAGGCTGCCGCGCCTGGGATTCGACGCCCCGTCCGTCGACACCCCGTCCGTCGGCGGCACCGCCGTAAGCGGCGTCCTGCGCCGGGAGGCGGGCCCCGGCTGCACGGCTGTCGTCACCGTCGCCGAGACCGCCGTACTGACGTGGGAGAAGGACGGCCGTCCGCTGCGCTCCCTGCCCGCACCGGTCCGCCGCGACCACGGCGGTCTGGTCAAGGAACTACGCGACCTGGTGAAACGGGTGGACGTCCAACTCGCCACCCTCGCACGCGCCTTGGAGGGCGGCTTCACCGTCGACGCCGTCCACCCGTACGGATGGTGGCGGAACGAGCTGGCCGGGCATCCCCTCGCCGGGGCCGTGGTGGGCCGGCTGATCTGGGAGATCGAGGTCGCCCAGGGCGACTGGCGGCCGGTCCTGCCCGCCGTCGGCGACGACCCGCCCGAGGCCGCCGACGACGCCTCCGTACGGCTCTGGCACCCGCTGCGCTCCGATCCCGAAGCCGTGCGGGCCTGGCGGGACCTGCTCACCGAGCGGCGGATCCGGCAGCCGTTCAAGCAGGCCTTCCGGGAGATCTACCTGCTCACCCCCGCCGAGGAGGAGACCCGCGACCACTCCCACCGGTTCGCCGCGCACCTCGTCCACTACCGCAGGATGTTCGCGCTGCTGAGGGCCCGCGGATGGACGAGCGGACTGCTCGGCCCCTGGGACGCGGGGGACGTGGACGAGGCCGTGCGGACCCTGGCGGCGGGCAGCTGGCAGGTCCGCTTCCGCCACAGCTGGGCGGACTGGGCGGGCGACCGGGAGCTCGCCTCGACCGACCGGGTTCGCTTCGCCCGCCGCGAGGACGGCCGGTGGCGGGACGCGCCGCTCGCCGACGTCCCCCCGCTGGTGTTCAGCGAGGCGATGCGCGACGTGGACCTCTTCGTCGGCGTGACCTCGATCGCCGCCGATCCCGACTGGACCGAGGACGGCCCCGGGCGCGCCTACTGGGAACGGACCGGGTTCGGGGAGCTGACCGAGAGCGCCGAGGCGCGCCGCGACGCCCTGGAGCGGATCCTGCCGCGCCTGAGGATCGCCGACCGGTGCTCGCTGGACGGCCGTTTCCTGGTGGTCCGGGGCGGCCTGCGCACCTACCGGATCCACCTCGGCTCGGCCAACATCCTCATGGAGCCGGACCATTCCTACCTGTGCGTCGTGCCGGCACGCGGAAAGGCGGCGGACGGCAAGGTGTTCCTGCCGTTCGAGGACGAGCGTCTGTCCCTCGTCCTCAGCAAGGCGTTCCTGCTCGCCGCCGACACCGAGATCACCGACGCGTCCATCCTCCGGCAGATCGAGCGAGGTGCCTGATGGCCACCGTGACGTTCCGGGACGAGACCGCGACGGGCAGGCCGGTCGGCGCGTGGGAGGTCGCCGGCCTCCCGGACCGGATGACCGTGCGCGACCTGATCCGGGTGCGGGTCCGGGAGGAGGTCGCCCGCCACAACGCCCGCCCGGCCCACCGCTTCAACGGCCTCGTCCGCCCGGAGGACGCCGAGACGGACCTGAACGGCTACCGCCTGCGCACACCGCGGCCGCTCGACTGGGAACGCCAGGCCGCGATCGCCGAACGCGCCTTCCTGGCCAACGGCTTCTTCGTCCTGGCCGCCGACCGCCAGGTCGAGGACCTCGACGAACTCGTCGACCTGACGACCGACCCCGACCTGGTCTTCGTCAGACTGGTCGCGCTCGCCGGCGGCTGAGGCGCCGGCCGTCAGATCCCGTGCACCCGCGCCACGGTGAACGGGATCTCGGGCACCCCGGGTCCCATCGGCCCGCCCTTGTCGAACTGCGACCGCACCACGAGCAGCCGCCCCCGCTCCCGGACCAGCGTGGTCGGGATCTGGAGCGCGGGATCGGTGAAGCTGCGCTCCAGGCGGGCCGAGGTGCCGTCCGGCGACAGCCGCCAGCGGCTGATCGTGTTCACGGCGTTGTGCGCCGCCCAGAGCGTGCCGTGGGCCAGCTCCAGGCCGTCGCCATGGGTCAGGTCGCCGCCGTGCAGGGCGACCCGGCGTATGGCTCCGGTGGCCACGTCCACCCGGTAGAGGTCGCCGCCGGTCATGTCGACGACGAACAGCCGGCGCCCGGCAGGGTCGGCGACGATGCCGTTGAGGGTGAAGGCGTCGGTGGGGTGCGGGGCCAGCACGCCGCTGAAGTCGACGTACGGGGTGAGGGCCGCGCGGCCGCCGCAGGCGCGGGCCAGGTCGGCGGGCGTGACGCGGTAGAGCACCGGGCGGAGGCTGTCGGTGAGGTACGCCGTGCCGTCCGGGGTGATCACCAGGTCGTTGACCATGCTCGGGCCGCTGCCCGGCACCTCGAAGCGGGCGATCAGGGAGCGGTCGCGCAGGTCGTACACGTCGACGCCGGCGCTGGAGTCGATGACCCAGAGCCGGCCCGCGCGGTCGGCCTTCAGGCCGTTGGCGGTGTGCCGGCCGTCCGCGCCGGCCGGCAGGAAGACCTCGGCGGTGCGCCGGCCGGGGGCGGCCCGGTACACGGTGCCGTCCGCGAACGAGCCGACGTAGGCGTCGCCGGTGCGCGGGTCGAGCGCGATGCCCTCGGGATAGACGCGGTCACCGGGCAGCGTGAAGGCGGGGGCGACGCGGGTCCTCTCGGCCGCGTGGGCGCCGGGGGCGGCCGCGGCGACGGCCAGGGCGGCGGTGGCGGTCAGGAAGGTACGGCGGTGGATCGAACGGGACACGGTGGTGCCTCTCGATTCGGCTACTCGCTTGATGACGAATATGAACCTAAATTAGAGCTCTAATCATCGTCAACGTATTAATGCTTGCGTGGGCGTGAATCGATGTACGCGCTGGCTACCATGCGCAGATGACGTCCATGCCCGTCGCCGAGCGCCTCGGCTCCCACCTCAAGCGAGCCGAGCAGGCCCTCAACGCGACCAAGGCCGCGGTCCTGAAGCCGGCGGGCCTGACCGTCGCGCAGTACGCCGCGCTGCTCCACCTGTCCGCCAACCCCGGCATCAGCGCGGCGGCCCTGGCCCGGCTGTGCGGGGTCACCCCGCCGACCATGAACACGGTCCTGAGGAACCTCCAGGACCGTGAACTGATCGAGCGCACCCCGCACGAGTGGCACAAGAACGTGCTGGAGACCCGCCTCACCGAGGCGGGCCGCACCGTCATGGCCGACGCGGACGCCCGGGCCGTACGCGTGGAGCGGGCGCTGGCCGCCGAGTTCACGGGCGAGGAACGCGCGGCGCTGACCGGCCTCCTCGCCCGCTGCGTCAGCGTCCTGGAGCGGGAACGCCCCTGAAGTCTGGGGCCGGATACGGACTCGGCTCCGCGACCCAGCCCGCCACCAGGACCAGACGGGTCTCCCGGTGCGCGGCGAGGAAGCCGAAGGGACGGTCGAACAGCGCCCGGACGACGGTGGTCTCGTGGCGGAACCGTGGCGGCCCGCTGCCCGCCACCGGCATCAGGGCCGTCGCCGCGGCCGCCCGGAAGCCGAGCGCGCCGAACTCGGCGACCGCCGACTGCCCGGCTGCCCCGAGCGCGAGCGGGGAGCCGCTGATGCCGGGGAAGTGCCCCTGCCGGGTGTCCAGCGCGGACGTCAGCCCGAACAGCTGGTGCAGGACCGTCAGATCGTGGTCCGCCGCCACCCGGTACGCCACGGTCGTCACGTCCAGCGCCGGCGGCTCCGGCGTGACGGACGGCACCCGCTCGACCGACAGGCCCGGACCCGCCTGCCCGTACGGCAGCCGGCCGCCCCCGGTCACCGCGAGCGCGCGCTCCAGGACGCCGACGCCCGCCCGCAGCACCTGCCCGGGGGACATCCGCTCCTCGCCGAGCAGCAGATGGACGTCGATGCCGTTGTCGCCCGGCACCTTCAGCGAGGTGACGAACCCCTCGGGCGTGCTCGTCACACCGACCCGGTCCGGCCGTACGCCCCTGCGGTGCAGCCCGAGCAGCGTGCGGCCCTGCCACGGCCCGCCGCGCGGCCGCAGCGGCAGCTGGGTGAAGGGGTGCGGCCAGTCCGTGCGCAGGGCGAGCGCCGAGGCCAGCACCATCCGGGCGTCCGGGGTGAGCGTGACGGGCATCCGCTCGATCAGCCCGCCGGTCCGCTTCACCGCCCACGCGTCCAGCGCCTCCTGGGAGGCCGCGAGGTCCGTGGTGAGCACCCCGTGCGCCTGAGCGGGCAGCCCGGCCCGCCACTGCTCCCGCAGCTCCAGCGCGCGGTCCGTCCACAGGCCGAGGGCCGAGTCCAGTCCGGACATCGTGTCCAGCACGGCCAGTAACTCCCGTGCCGCGAAGGCCGCCCGCTCCGCCGGCACCCCGAGCGTCCGCGCCAGCTCGGCCCGCGCCGGGCCCGCCGCGCCGTCGGCCAGGAAGGCCAGCAGCGGCCAGACACCGGCGGCCGAGAAGGCCGTGCCCCGCGCACAGCTCCCCGCCCAACGCGCCGTCAGCCCGTTGACCGCGCGCACCGTTTCCCCGGTCGTCCCGCTCACCACTCCTCCTCCCCGTCGAACTCGGGGAACGGCAGCGGATCCGTGACCCAGCCCGCCGCCAGCACGAGACGCGTGTGGCGGTGCAGGGCGAGGAAGCCGAAGGGGCGGTCGAAGGCGGCGCTGATCCTGGTGGTGACGTAGCGAGGCTCGGGCGCGCCCGCGCCGGCCATGCCGAACGCCGTCACCGCGGCCGCCTCGAAGCCCAGCGCGCCGAACTTCGCCATCGTGTTCTGCTCGGCCGACCCGACGGCGAGCGGGTACGCGCTCACGCCGGGGAAGTGGCCGCGGGAGGTGTCCCGTGCCGTCGTGAGTCCGAACAGCTGGTGCAGCCTCAGCAGGTCGTGGCTCGCCTTCATGTCGTACGCCACGGTCGTCACGTCCAGGGACGGCGGCTCGGGCACCGTGGAGCGCACCTTCTCCACCCGCAGGCCGGGACCGACGTCCCCGTACGGCAGCCGGGTCCCGGGCAGGACCGCGTGCCGGCCCGCCAGGATGCCGACGCCCGCTCCCAGCACCTGCCCCGGTGTCATGCCCTCCTCGCCGAGCAGCAGGTGGACGTCCAGGGCGTTGCTCCCCAGCACCTTCAGCTCGGTGACGAACCCGTCGGGCGTGCCGGCCACACCGATCCGGTCCAGCACGGCAGTGGAGCGCCGCAGGCCCAGCCGCTCCGTGGTGGCCCAGGGTTCGTACGCCGTCTCCAACGGCACCTCGTGGAAGGGCCTCAGCCAGCGCGTCCGCAGGGCCAGCGCGCTCGCCAGCACCATCTCGGTGTCCTCGGTCAGCCCCACCGGCATACGGTCGATCAGCCCGCCGGTCTGCTTCACCGCCCAGGCGTCCAGCGCCTCGCGGTCCGCCCCGACGTCCCCGGTCAGCACCCCGTGGGCCTGGGCGGGCAGTCCCGCCTCCCACTCCTCGCGCAGCTGAAGCGTGCGCTTGGTCCACAGCCCCAGAGCCGTGTCGAGCCCTTGCGCGGCCCCCATCCCGGCGAGCAACTCCCGCGCGGCGCCGGCCGCCTGCTCCGCGGGCAGTCCCAGCGCCTGGGACAGCTCCGCCCGCGCCGGCCCCGCGGCCCCGTCGGCCAGGAAGGCCAGCAGCGGCCACACCCCCGCCGCCGAGAACACCGTTCCGTCCCCCGTAGTGCCCGCCCAACGGGCGGTCAGCCCGTTCACCGCGCGGACCGTCGCACTCGCGACCCGCATTCCACCCCCACCCGTAGCGCGCTTACGATGCGCCCAGTCGTACGTCAGTTCAGCGTCGTCGCCGCCCGACCCAGGAGCACGGTACCCGTGTCCATACCTCCGCCACCCGGCCCCCAGCAGCCCGAAGGGCAGTACCCGCCGCCGTACGCGCAAGGACCGTACGAACAAGGCGCCTACGCGCAGGGCCCCTACGTCCAGGGCCCCTACGGGCAGCCGCCGTACCAGACCTGGAACCAGGGCTACAGCCCCTTCAACCACCCGGCGCCCGTCAACGGACTCGCCATCGCCGCCCTGGTCCTCGGCATCCTGTGCTTCCTGCCGGGCGTGGGCCTGGTGCTCGGACTGATCGCGCTGAGCCAGATCCGCAAGCGGGGCGAGCGCGGCAAGGGGCTGGCGATCGGCGGCTCTGTGCTGTCCACGATCGGGCTCGCGCTGTGGGTGCTGGCGCTCGCCACGGGCGGGGCGTCCGACTTCTGGCAGGGGTTCAAGGAGGGCGCGCGCGGCGGCGCGAGCCTCTCGCTGGCCAAGGGCGAGTGCTTCAACGCGCCCGGCGGCGCGCTGACGGGTGAGACGTACGACGTCGACAAGGTGTCCTGCGCGCGCGAGCACGACGGCGAGGTCTTCGCCGTCTTCGAGCTGGCGGGCCGCTCCTACCCCGGCGACGACGCGGTCACCGACACCGCCGACCGGCGCTGCTACGGGCTCCGGGACAGCTACGCGATGGACGGCTGGGCCGTCCCCGACGACGTCGACGTGTACTACCTGACGCCCACCCGGGGCAGTTGGCGCATGGGCGACCGCGAGATCACCTGCGTGTTCGGCAGCGTCAGCGAGGGCAAGAACCTGACCGGTTCGCTGCGCAACGACGAGACCGTCCTCGACGCGGACCAGGTCGCCTACCTGAAGGCCGCGCACTACCTCAACGCGGCGCTCGACTCCGCGCCCGACGCGGAGTACGTCGAGGACGACCTGCCCGGGCACAAGGCGTGGGCGGACCGGGTGTCGCGGGCCCTGACCCGGCAGGCCGGGCTGTTGCGCGCGCACCCGTACCCGGCGGACGTGAAGAAGCCGGTCGACGTCCTGGCCAAGGAATTGGACAAGGCCCGGGCCGAATGGTCCAGGGCCGCCGAGGCCGCCGACGCGGACGCCTTCTACGCCCACTACGACAAGGGGTTCAAGCTCCTCGACCCGACGAAGTCGGTCACCGCACGCAAGGCTCTGGGCCTGGCCACCACCCCGCCGTCCGCCGACAGCGGTGGCAGTGGTTCCGGCAGCGGGTCGGACGGCGCCGGCATGCAGGTGTGAGGGCGGCCATAGCGGGGAGAAAGTGCCTGGTAAAGCCCTCCCGGTCCAGAAGTCATCACATCGAGTGATTCTCTGGCCTCTGCTTGCATGGCACAACCCACGGTTGCCACGCTGTTGCTGTCTGTACAACCTGATGGGAGTGGCCCGTGACATTCGGTGAGCAACCGGCGTACCTGCGTGTCGCGGGTGATCTCCGCAAGAAGATCGTCGACGGTTCGCTGCCTCCCCACACCCGGCTGCCCTCGCAGGCGCGCATCCGCGAGGAGTACGGGGTCTCCGACACCGTCGCCCTGGAGGCCCGCAAGGTGCTGATGGCCGAGGGGCTGGTCGAGGGCCGCTCCGGCTCGGGGACCTATGTGCGCGAGCGGCCCGTGCCCCGGCGGGTGGCCCGCTCCGGGTTCCGGCCCACCGGCGGCGCCACGCCGTTCCGGCAGGAGCAGTCGGACGCCGCCGCCCGCGGCACCTGGGAGTCCAACAGCGAGCAGACCGAGGCGAGCGGCGCCGTCGCCGAGCGGCTCGGCATCCGGCCCGGCGACCGCGTGATGTGCACCAAGTACCTCTACCGGGACGCCGGCGAGCCGATGATGCTCTCCACCTCCTGGGAGCCGCTCGCCGTCACCGGCCGCACGCCCGTGATGCTGCCCGAGGAGGGCCCGCTCGGCGGCATGGGCGTCGTCGAGCGCATGCGCGCGATCGACGTCATCGTCGACAACGTCACCGAGCAGGTCGGCGCGCGCCCCGGCCTCGCCGAGGAACTGCTCGCCCTGGGCGGCGTCCCCGGCCATGTCGTCCTGGTCATCCAGCGCACGTACTACGCCTCCGGCCGCCCGGTGGAGACGGCGGACGTGGTGATCCCCGCCGACCGCTACCGCGCCTCGTATCACCTCCCGGTGAAGTAGCGCACACCTCAGGGGCAGTTGGCCCCGTACTCCGCCCGATTCACGCCCGCCGGCGGGCCGTTGGAATCCGGCCGTTCTCGCAGGTGGTCCCGGCTGTCCCGGGCGTGCCGCCGACCGGAGTCACCGGGCCCGCGGACGGCGCATTCGTCATCGTGCGCCCCCGGTGTTCTGGCTGGTTGCGTACCTCTTTGTGAAAAGGCGTGTTCGCTGCGTAAAGGTTAGGCGTACGCTCGGGCATATGCGGAGTGCGGTTTCCTTAGAGGGCGAGGCCAGAGCACGCGGAGGGGCGGGGTGCGATGAGCGGTGAAGGCGCGGTCTCTTTCCCCTGGCTCGTCATACGGCAGGACGACAACGGCAATCGCTACCGCGTGGGCAGGTACGCGACCCGGGCCGAGGCCCAGAAGATCGCCGACAGCCTCGACGACCGCGGACACAAGCAGCTCTACTGGGTCGAGCGCATAGGTCACAACGGCGACGGCAGGCGCAACTGACGGCCGGTGCCCTCCCGTAGGCTCGCGACCATGACGGAACGGATCGTGGTGGTCGGAGCGGCCCTGCTCGACGACGGCCGCCTGCTCACCGCGCGGCGCAGCGCGCCCCCCGAGCTGGCCGGCCGCTGGGAACTGCCCGGCGGAAAGGTCGAGCCCGGTGAGCGGCCCGAGCACGCCCTGGAGCGCGAACTGCGCGAGGAACTCGGCGTCGAGACCGAGGCCGTCGAGCGCGTCCCGGGGGAGTGGCCCCTGAAGGCTCCGTACGTGCTCCAGGTGTGGACCGCCCGGCTGCTTCCCGGCTCCGCCCGCCCCAAGCCCCTCCAGGACCACGACGAACTGCGCTGGCTCACCCCCGCCGAGGTCTGGGACGTGGACTGGCTCGACCAGGACGTCGCCGCCGTGCGGCAGGTCGAGGCCCGTATCGACGCCGGGGCGCGCTGAGCACCCGTACGCCGTTCGTGCCACAGTGCGCCCTTCGGGGCGGTACTGCCCGCCGGATATCGGGTATGTGCCCATTAACCCCATGAAACAGGACATGGGTGGGCTCACCGGCCTGGGAAGTGATCGGCGTGATCGACACCGAAGGCGACTGCGCCAAGTGGACCTTCCCCGCCGACCCCGGCGCCGTGCGCACGGCCCGCAGGGCGGTCCGCACCCAGTTGCGGGGCTGGGGCCTCGAAAGCCTCGCAGACATGACGGCACTGCTGGTCAGCGAACTGGTCACCAACGCCCTGCGGCACGCCACGGGTCCCATCGGGGTACGCCTGGTCCGCCCTGGCGACCTCCCCGACGTCCTCCTCGTGGAAGTCTCCGACCCGCTCCCGGACCCGCCGCGCGAGCGCGTCGCCCACGACGACGACGAGAGCGGCCGCGGCCTCCAACTGGTCGCCAGCTCCTCGCGCCGCTGGGGTACCCGGCCCGGCGTCAACGGCAAGACCGTCTGGTTCGAACTCGCCGTTCCGGACTGAACCGGTGTACAGCACCCCCAGCCCCGTCCAGCGGACGGAACTGGCCGGAGACCGTTGCCCAAGAGCGTGATTCGAGGGCGTGTTCCCTGGTTAGAAGACTGGAAGTGTTGCCACGGTACGGTCCGAAAACCGCTCGGTCCGTGCTGTGATCGTGAACACCGTGTCGTGCGGCGCCGTAGTGCTGGATACTGCGGGCAGCCGCCCCCGGTGACCGGTACCGGACGCGGTGAGCTGGAGGGGACGGTTCGCGTGAGCGAGATACCAGCGAAGGCGACGGAGTCCGAGGACCCGTCGGACGGCGCGAGGGCTCAGGCCGCAAGGAACGGCGCGGCGACCGGCGATGCCATGTGGCAGAGCAGCCCGCCCGGCTCCATGTACGACTACATCAAGGTCGCCTCCTTCGCCATCGGCCCCGGCGGACTGGTCGACCAGTGGAGCCTGCGCGCCGAGCAACTCTTCGGCATCCCCGCCGAACGCGCCGTCGGCATGGACCCCATCGACGCGTTCATCGACCCCGACCTGCACGAGCGCGGCCAGCGCAAGATGGCCGAGATCCTCGACGGGCGGGAGTGGACCGGGGTGGTTCCCTTCCGGATGCCGGACACGGCGGACGGGGTCCGCGGCGAGGAGGGCCTCGCCGAGGTCTACGTCATGCCCACCAAGACCGCCGAGGGCGACAAGGCCGCCGTCTGCATCGTGGTCGACGTCCGCACCCTGCGCAGCATCGAGACCGACCTCGCCGCCTCGCAGGCCATTTTTGGTCAATCTCCCTTCGGCTTCCTGCTGATCGACACCGACCTCACGGTCCGCCGCGCCAACATGCGGTTCGCCTCCATCTTCGGCGGGACACCCGACGACCACCGGGGCAAGGGAGTTCACGACTACCTGCGGCGCGGCGAGGCGGAACGGGTCTCGGCCACCCTGCGCCGGGTCCTGGAGACCGGCGACTCCATCACGGACATGCACGTCACGGGCTTCGTCCCGGGTTCGGAGGAGCGCCGCCACTGGTCCGTCAACCTCTACCGCGTACACAGCGGCAGCGGCCGGCCGATCGGCGTCGCCTGGCTCGGCACCGACATCACGGCGCGCCGCGCGGCTGCCCGCGAGGCCGCCGCAGCCCGGCGAAATCTCGCCCTTCTCAACGAGGCGGGCGCCCGCATAGGCAACTCCCTCGACCTGGAGACCACGGCCCGCGAACTCCTCGACGTCGTCGTCCCCGGCTTCTGCGACCTCGCCACCGTCGACCTCTACCAGGGCCTCCTGGCCGGCGACGAGACACCGCCCGGACTCGCCGACGGCAGCGCGGAACTGCGCCGCGTGGCCTTCGCCAGCGCGGTCTCCGACGTGCCCTTCGGCGGCGGCGGCCTGCCGGTCGCGGTCGGCGCCGTCCACCACTACCCGTTCAACTCCCCCTGCGCGGACGCCCTGCGCACCGCCCGCCCGCAGTCGGTCCCCGCGGAGGAGGGCGGACTCGTCCAGTCCACGCTGGCCGTTCCGATGGTCGCCCACGACACCGTCGTGGGGCTCGCCCAGTTCGCCCGGACGAAGGGCAGCGAGCCGTTCGGCGACCGCGACCGGGACCTGGCGGTGGAGCTGGCGGCCCGCGCCGCCGTCTGCATCGACAACGCGCGCCTGTACCGCCGCGAGCACGAGCGGGCGTTGATACTGCAACGGTCCCTGCTCCCGCCCGGCGACCCGGAGGCCTCCGGACTCGACATCGCGTGCCGCTACCTGCCCGGCAACGCGGCGACCGAGGTGGGCGGCGACTGGTTCGACGTCATCGAACTGCCCGGACACCGCACCGCGTTGGTGGTCGGCGACGTGATGGGCCGCGGCCTGCGCGCGGCGGTGGCGATGGGCGAACTGCGCACGGCCGTGCGCACCCTGGCCCTGCTCGACCTCGAACCGGCCGAGGTCCTCGCGGCCCTGGACGAGATCGCCCGCGGCCTCGGCACCCCCGGCGGAGTCCAGCAGGCCACCCGCGCGGCCCGCCAGCCGCGCACCGCGGACCTGTCCGAGGTCTACCTCGCGACCTGCGTGTACGCGGTGTACGACTCGGTGACCAGGCGCTGCACGTTCGCCAACGCGGGCCATCTGCCACCGGTACTGGTGGAACCGGGCGAGGCGGCCCTGATGCTGGACGTACCCCCCGGCATGCCGCTGGGCGTGGGTGGCGAGCCCTTCGAGGAGGTGGAGGTCGAACTGCCCGAAGGGGCACTGCTGGCGCTCTACACCGACGGCCTGGTCGAATCCCGCGACCACCCCCTCGACGAGGGCCTCCAGGCGTTCGTCGGCGCGCTCACCGACCCCACCAGCCCCCTGGAGGACGTCTGCGACCACGTCCTCAACACCCTCGACACCCACCACGGCGAGGACGACATCGCCCTGCTCATGGCCCGCGTCCAGGGGCTGCCCGCCGACTCCGTCGGCGACTGGACGCTGCCGCGCGAGCCGCGCAGCGTGGGCCGCGCCCGCGAGTACGCCCGCGGCCAACTGCTCAGCTGGGACCTGGAGCCCCTGGTCGACACGGCGGAACTCCTGGTCAGTGAGCTGGTGACCAACGCCCTGCGCTACGGCGAGGGCGACATAAGGCTCCGCCTGCTGCTGGACCGCACGCTGGTGTGCGAGGTCTGGGACTCCGGCCTGGTCCAGCCGCGCCGCCGCCGCGCCCGCGACACCGACGAGGGCGGCCGCGGCCTCCAGCTCGTCGGCCTCCTCAGCGCGGCCTGGGGCTCCCGCCGCACCCCCCGCGGCAAGACGGTCTGGTTCGAACTCCCGCTCCCGGACGGCGAACACGGCCTGACGGACCCGGCGGAGGCGCTGCTGAGCCTGTTCTGAGGGGGCGGCACCGGAGCCCGCCGGCCAGGACCGAGGCCCGCGGCCCGCGGCCACCCCGGTCTACGGCCGCGCGAGCCTGCGGCGGCCCCGGGTCTCCGGTCCGCCGAAGCTCGCCGGAGGCCCGCCGTCGGTTTCCTCGGCGAGGAGGATCCCGCCGAGGACGGCTCCGGCCAGTCCGCTCGCGGGCTCGGCGTCGGCGTAGGGGTTCCCGCGCGTCCGTACGTCCCGTTCGGCGAGCTCCCGGGCCTCCCGGGCCAACTCGTCGGCGTCCGCGCAGGGCGTACCGAGGCTCCTGCCCTGCCCCTCGTCCGCCTCCGCGAGCAGCCGCCGCGCCTCCGCAAGCCGGGTCCGGGCCTCGGCGCCGACCGCTCCCCGGTGGGTGGCGACGAAGTCGCCCGCGGCGGCGGTGGCGCTGCGGGCGACGACCAGGGCGGCCACCGGGACGACCCCGGTGCGCCCCACCTCCAACTGCTCGACGGCCCGCGCGATTCGGCGCAGGGCGTCCAGCGGGTCGTACGGACCGGAGGTCAACTCCGTCCGTACGGCGGCCAGGGCGACGTCGGCGCGGGCGATACGGGCATGGAGCTCACCGGCGGGGAGCGGTACGGCGGCGGCCGGCCCCCGTGCCGCCGCGATCTCCACCTCCCCGCCCGTGAGGGCCGCCGGCACGATCCCCGCGGCCCGGCGCAGGTCGCCGGCGAGCCGGTGCACCCCCGCCAGGAAGGTGCCCGCCTGGGCGATGGCCCCCTCGGCGGCGCGGAGCCGACGGGCCGCCTCTTCGAGGTCGTCGGAATCCGCGGCCTGACGGGCCCGGTTGAGGTGGCTCGTGGCGAACACGAGCCGGTCCTTGGCCTGTTCGACGTACCCGACGACCGGCGCGACGGCCGGGTGCGCGTACCGCTCGCGCATCTCGTCCAGCGCCGCCTGCGCCCCCGCCGTCCGCCCGGCCAGCTCCCGGAACCGCCCCTCGGCGACCCGCAGCGCGTCGCCCACCCCCTGATCCAGCGCCCGCAGCCGGTCGAACCCGGACGCCTCCGCGTCCAGCCGCCGCCCGGCCTCCGCGCACCGTCCGACGATCCCGACGAGCGCCTGCCGCCGGGCCACCTCGTCCCCCGGCAGCCCCCGCTCGTACCGCTGCCGTATCGCGAACGCGGCCGCCAGTTCGGTCTCGGCCGCGCGCAGCGCCTGCGCGTACGGCGCCACGGCCTCGGCCCCGAACAGGACCTCGGCGAAGCCGAGTTCCTCCCGGCTCGTGCGCACGCAGTCGTCCGCCTGCACCAGCGAGGCCTGGGCCTGCCGCTCGAAGTCGCCCGCCGTCGGCTGCGGCGGCCGCTCGGACACCACACCGGAGGCGGCACGGCGCCGGGTGCGCCGGGTGCGCCGCACGTACCAGTAGACCGCCACCGTCCCCGCCGCGCCTCCGGCGACGAGCGGCAGGACCAGATCGGCGGGAGACGTCCCGCCCTGCTCCGGCGTCTCGGCGGCGCCCGCCACCGGTCCGGCCCGCGCCGCGGGAACCGGGGCCTCGGCGTTGATCGTCATCACCGGCAACATCAGCCACACGCCCCCGGCCACACCGCCCAGCACGGCATGCGCCACCCGCACGGCTATGTGCGCCGTGGCGTGCCTGGGCCGGCCCCGGATCAAGGATGACGTCACATTTCGGAGCGTATGGGCAGGTAACCGCCCTCGCGACCGGGCGCATACACGCGGGGGACGACGAGAACAGGGGGACGAGGCATGGACGAGCCCGGGACGAACGACGAATCACCCCCGGCCCCGTCCCTCGACCCGGAACCCCCCGCACAGGAACCGTCCACACCCGCAGAAACTGAGGCGAAACCCCGCCGCACCCGCGCAAGCCGCGTCCGCAGAGCGATCCTCGTCACCCTCCTCCTGCTCCTCGTCCCCCTCCTCGCCGCCGAGACCGCCCTCCGCCTGAACTACACCGGCGACCCGG
This sequence comes from Streptomyces sp. NPDC054794, assembly GCF_053611585.1. Lineage (NCBI taxonomy): Bacteria > Bacillati > Actinomycetota > Actinomycetes > Kitasatosporales > Streptomycetaceae > Streptomyces > Streptomyces sp. NPDC054794. The sequence goes on from NZ_JBSHAQ010000060.1 coordinate 45,187, forward strand.
CGGACGGCACGTACACCCGTGACAAGGACGCGATCTGGCTCGGCCACGCCTGGGTCGACGGCCGCAGGACCGACGCCGACGTCACCGCCCTCGCCCACCGCCTGCGGGGCACCGGCATCCGCGACCTCTACGTCCACTCGGGCCCGCTGGAACACGACGGCACCCTCCCCGAGTCCGCGTACCCGAAGGCCCGCCGACTGATCGCGGCCGTACACCGCGAACTCCCCGGCATCCGCGTCCAGGCCTGGCTGGGCGACAAGCTCGCCTCCGAGGGCCCCGACGGCCTGCGCCTCGAACGCGCCGACACCCGCGCCGCCGTGGTCCGCTCCACCCGCCAGATCCTGGCCGCCGGCTTCGAGGGCGCCCACTTCGACCTGGAGCCCCTCCACTCGGGCGACCGCCACTACCTCTCGCTCCTCGACGACCTGCGCGCCGTCACCCGCGACCGGCACGCCCTGCTCTCCGTGGCCGCCCACCAGATCGACCCGCTGCCCGCGTTCCACTCCTTCTGGGGCGCGACCACCGGCCACCCCAAGTGGTGGTCGCAGGCCTACTTCGGCCAGGTGGCCCGCCGTGTCGACCAGATCGCGGTGATGTCGTACGACACCATGCAGCCGCTGGAGAGCCTGTACGGCGGCTATGTCGCCCAGCAGACCAGCCTCGCCCTGGAGGTCACCCCGCCGACCACCGACCTCCTCATGGGCCTGCCCTTCTACCACGAGAACCGCTTCGGCCACTGGGCGCACGCCGAGACCGTCCCGGCCGCCGTACGCGGCGTACGCCTGGGCCTGTCCCGCACGGACGCGGACCGCGCCCGCTTCGGCGTCGCCCTCTACGTGGACTTCGCGGCGACGGAGGCCGACTGGACGGCGTACCGGAAGGGCTGGACGGATCGTTCCTGATCTGGTGCGGAGCCAGGGCCCCGTGGGATGATCACGGTCATGCACATGTACTTGGTGGTGGCCTCCGCGCTGTGCGTGGCGCTGCTCGCGGCGGCCGGCACGGCGGCCGTGGCGACCGGCTGGGTGGCCCCGTGGGGACGGCGCCGGGTCCTGCGGCCGAAGCTGTGGGGCTGGGGGTCGCTGGTCGGCGCGGTCGGCGTGGGGGTGTTCCTCTTCGTGGGTCCCGAGGGCGGCGGACCCTCGGTCGGCGTCCGCGGTGTCGTCGCGTGGTGCGGCTGGGGCCTGTTCATGGTGGGACTGCTGGTCCAGTTCCTGGCCCAGCGCCCCGGCCGCACCCCCTGACCGGTCCGTCCAGCGGGCCTAGGAGGACTGGGAGGACCGCCGCCCGATCTTCGACCCCAGCCACACCAGCGGGTCGTACTTGCGGTCGACGGCCCTTTCCTTCATCGGGATCAGCGCGTTGTCCGTGATCTTGATGCCCTCGGGGCACACCTCCGTACAGCACTTGGTGATGTTGCAGTAGCCGAGGCCGTGTTCGTCCTGGGCCGAGCTCTTGCGGTCCAGCCCGGACTCCGCGGCCGCGTCGAGCGGATGCATGTCCAACTCGGCCACCCGCATCAGGAAACGCGGCCCGGCGAACGCCTTCTTGTTCTCCTCGTGGTCACGCACCACATGGCAGGTGTCCTGACACAGGAAGCACTCGATGCACTTGCGGAACTCCTGCGAGCGGTCCACGTCCTCCTGCATCATCCGGTACTCGCCCGGCCCGACCCCGGCGGGCGGCACGAAGGACGGAACCTCCCTGGCCTTCTGGTAGTTGAAGCCGACGTCCGTCACCAGATCGCGGATCACCGGGAAGGCGCGCAGGGGTGTGACGGTGATCGTCTCCGCGCGGTCGAAGACCGACATCCGGGTCATGCACATCAGCCGCGGCCGCCCGTTGATCTCCGCGGAGCACGAACCGCACTTGCCCGCCTTACAGTTCCAGCGCACCGCCAGGTCCGGCGCCTGCGTCGCCTGCAGGCGGTGGATGATGTCCAGGACCACCTCGCCGTCGTTGACCTCGACCGCGAAGTCCTCCAGGCCGCCGCCCCCGACATCACCCCGCCACACCTTGAAGCGGGCCTCGTAGCTGCTCACTCGTAGAGCTCCTCTTCGGCGAGGTACTTGACCAGCTCCTCCTTCTCGAAGAGGGCGAGCAGGTCGGTGCGGATGGGTTCGGTGGTCTCGCGGGCGAGGGTGATCTGACCGCGGACGGGATCCGTCGCCGCCAGGCCCCCGGTGGGATCGGCGAGCCGGCACAGCAGGTTGATCCGGCGCCACTCGCGCTCCATCGCCGGATGGTCCTCGCGGGTGTGCCCGCCGCGCGACTCGGTGCGCTCCAGCGCCGCCCGGGCCACGCACTCGCTGACCAGCAGCATGTTCCGCAGGTCCAGGGACAGGTGCCAGCCCGGGTTGAACTGGCGGTGCCCCTCGACCCCGGCCCGCCGCGCCCGTACCCGCAGCTCGGCCAGCCTGCGCAGGGCCTCGGCCATCTCGCCCTCGCGGCGGATGATGCCGACCAGGTCGTTCATGGTCTGCTGGAGTTCCTGGTGCACGGTGTACGGGTTCTCCGGCGGGCCCGATGCGGGTACCTCGACCTCCGCCGAGAACGGCCGCAGCGCCTCGGCGGCCGCCGCGTCGATCTCGGTGTCGTCCACGGGCGGGCGCCCGTCCGCGTGCTCCGCCGCGTACTCGGCGGCGTGCCAGCCCGCCCGGCGCCCGAACACCAGCAGGTCGGACAGCGAGTTGCCGCCGAGCCGGTTCGAGCCGTGCATGCCGCCGGCGACCTCCCCGGCCGCGTACAGCCCCGGCACCCCGCGCGCCGCCGCCGTGTCGGAGTCGACCGCGATGCCGCCCATCACGTAGTGACAGGTCGGCCCGACCTCCATCGCCTCCGCCGTGATGTCGACGTCCGCCAGCTCCTTGAACTGGTGGTACATGGAGGGCAGCCGGCGCTTGATGACCTCCGCGGGCATCCGCGTCGACACGTCCAGGAAGACACCGCCGTGCGGGGAGCCGCGGCCCGCCTTCACCTCGGCATTGATGGCGCGGGCCACCTCGTCGCGGGGGAGCAGCTCAGGGGGACGCCGGTTGTTGTCCGGGTCCTCGTACCAGCGGTCGCCCTCCTCCTCCGACTCGGCGTACTTCTCCTTGAAGACGTCCGGGACGTAGTCGAACATGAACCGCTTGCCGTCGGAGTTCCTCAGCACCCCGCCGTCGCCGCGCACCGACTCGGTGACCAGGATGCCCTTCACCGAGGGCGGCCAGACCATGCCCGTCGGGTGGAACTGCACGAACTCCATGTTCAGCAGCGGCGCCCCGGCGAGCAGGGCGAGGGCGTGCCCGTCGCCGGTGTACTCCCACGAGTTCGACGTCACCTTGAAGGACTTGCCGATGCCGCCCGTCGCGATCACCACGGAGGGGGCTTCCAGGACGAAGAAGCGGCCGGTCTCGCGGTCGTAGGCGAAGACTCCCGAGACCCTGCTCCCGTCCTTGAGGACCCGGGTGACCGTGCACTCCTGGAAGACCTTCAGCCGGGACTCGTAGTCACCGGTCTCCTTCTCGTCCTCCTGCTGGAGCGAGACGATCTTCTGCTGGAGGGTGCGGATCAGCTCAAGACCCGTGCGGTCGCCGACGTGCGCGAGGCGCGGGTACTCGTGGCCGCCGAAGTTGCGCTGCGAGATCTTGCCGTCCTTCGTACGGTCGAACAGCGCGCCCCAGGTCTCCAGCTCCCACACCCGGTCCGGGGCCTCCCGCGCATGGTGCTCGGCCATCCGCCACTGGTTCAGGAACTTGCCGCCGCGCATGGTGTCGCGGAAGTGGACCTGCCAGTTGTCGTGCTCGTTGACGTTGGCCATCGCCGCCGCGATGCCGCCCTCGGCCATCACCGTGTGCGCCTTGCCGAACAGCGACTTGCAGATCACCGCCGTCCGGGCGCCCCGCTCGCGCGCCTCGATCGCGGCCCGCAGCCCGGCGCCGCCGGCACCGACCACGACGACGTCCCATTCCTGCCGGTCCACCACGGGCATCAGAAGAACCTCGGATCGTCGAAGACACCGGACGCGAGCAGGTACACGTAGAAGTCGGCGAGGGCCACGCTCACCAGTGACGCCCAGGCCAGCAGCATGTGGCGGGCGTTCAGCTTCCCGACGAACTGCCATGCCTTGTAGCGCACGGGATGCTTGGAGAAGTGCTTGAGTTTCCCGCCGACGATGTGCCGGCACGAATGGCAGGAGATCGTGTACGCCCAGATCAGCACGATGTTGGCCAGGAAGACGAGGGTGCCCAGGCCCATGTGGCCCCAGCGGTAGTGCTCGTCGCGGAAGGACAGCACGGTGTCGTAGGTCAGCACTCCGGCGACCAGCAGCGCGGCGTAGAAGAAGTACCGGTGGACGTTCTGCAGGATCAGCGGGAAGCGGGTCTCGCCGGTGTACTTCTTGTGCGGCTCGGCCACCGCGCAGGCCGGCGGGGACGCCCAGAAGCTGCGGTAGTAGGCCTTGCGGTAGTAGTAGCAGGTCAGGCGGAAGCCCAGCGGGAAGATCAGGATGATGATCGCCGGGGAGATCGCCCACCAGCTGCCGAACAGATCGGCGTTCGGGCCCGCGTGCATGGTCCGGCAGTTCTCCGCCAGACACGGCGAGTAGAAGGGTGAGACGTACGGCGCCGCGTAGTAGTGCGCATTGGCGAAGGCCCGCCAGGTCGAATAGACGACGAAGGCGAACAGACCGGCCGCGGTGACGGCCGGGGCCAGCCACCAGCGGTCGGTCCGCAGATGCGGGGCGGCGATCGCGGCGCGCGTACCGGTCTGTACGCCGCCGCTGTTCATATGGGGTTCCGTACCAGTGGCCAACTCATGACTCCGGTCGGGTTCGGGTTGTGGGGGTGCCCGCGGGCACCCCCTGGGCGGCCTGCGGGCAGCACTCCTAGGGGGCGTGCCGGTCGCGGGCGCCGAGACCCTCGTCGTCCGTGTCCGTCCACAGGCTGATGTCGTACGGCGTGTCGGAGATGGTCACGAGATCGGGGCGACGCGACTGGCCGAGGCCGGGGGCGGCCTCGCGCAGCAATGCCACGCTCTCGCGCAGGTGATCGGCGTCGGCGCGGACGCGGCGCATCTCCAGGCCGCCGCTTCCGAGCTGCTGCTCCAGGCGCCCCACGGACCGGAACAGGTCGTCGAGACTGCGCTGGACTGACGTCAGGTCGTCGTGCACGGACATGACGTGACCTCACTTCCCGCGGACCTCTTGGTCCTAGGCGGCAACGTTCATGCGCCTGCGAGTGTTGCGCGTCACACCTGCTGATGTGAAGCCATGTGCAGCGATTGGCGGATTGCGCGCCTCCACCGCACGCCCGCACGCGCGCTCTGCGTGCGCCGGGGGCGCTTGTTGCGCCGCACGGGTGGGCTTGGGAGCCCCGGCCGCCGTGTCGCCCCCGGCAGGCGAACCCTTTCCTCTTCAGTGGGTCCGTAGATCTGATCAACACCAAAATACCGCCAAATGTGAACAGACCACACCCGTGTCACCGGGCTCCCCGGAGGTAGCAGAGATGTCCCACGACGGCGTCGGACTGCGCGCGGTCAAGCGCTCGGTCGTCTTCCTCACCGCGGGCGCACTCGCGGTGCCCCTCCTCGCCGGCTGCAGCTCGGACGACGAGGCGGCCAGCCCGCTGGTCGGACAGGACATCGCCTCCGTCACCCGGGACAAGGTCGCCGACGGCGGCACGCTGCACTGGGCCGTGGACGCCGTACCCGAGACGTTCAACACCTTCCAGGCGGATGCCGACGCGGGCAGCACCCGGGTCGCCCAGGCCGTGCTGCCCTCGATGTTCCGGATCGACGCGCACGGCCGCCCGGTCCGCAATCCCGATTTCCTGGAGTCCGCCGAGGTCGTCGAGACCGAGCCGCGCCAGGTCGTGCTGTACAAGCTCAACCAGCAGGCCGTCTGGAGCGACGGCCGGGAGATCGGCGCCGCCGACTTCGCCGCCCAGTGGCGCGCCCTGTCCGGCCAGGACGCCGCCTACTGGACCGCCCGCAACGCCGGCTACGACCGCATCGCCAAGATCGAACGCGGCGCCAACGACCTGGAGGTCCGGGTCACCTTCAACCGCCCCTACGCCGACTGGAAGTCGCTGTTCTCCCCGCTGTACCCGAAGGACGTCATGGGCACCCCGGACGCCTTCAACGACGGAGCCCGCCGCAAGCTCAACGTCAGCGCCGGCCCCTTCCGGGTCGAGAAGGTCGACGTCGCCGCGAAGGACGTCGTCCTCGGCCGCAACCCGCGCTGGTGGGGCCACCCCACCAAGCTCTCCCAGATCGTGCTGCAGGCCGTGCCCCGCGACCAGCGGGCCACCGCGCTCGCCGCCGGCAGCGTGGACCTCGCCGACGTCGATGCCGCCGAGGCCGAGCGGATCACCATCGCCTCCCGCGACCAGGGCGTCTCCACCCCGCTGCAGGGCGCGGGCCGCACCTCCGCCAAGAAGCTGCGCGACTGGGCGCGCGCGCACGGCCTCGACACCGAGGAGACCGACGGCGACAACGGTGACGACGGCGACAAGGGCGACGGCGACAAGAAGGAGCTGCGCGAGGTCATCGCCCGCTACGTCCGCCAGCAGGAGCAGCTGACCGGCTTCGAGGTCCGCAAGTCGCTGGAGCCCGCCTACACCCAGCTCGCCCTGAACGGCTCCACCGGTCCCCTCGCCGACGAGCGGGTGCGCCAAGCCGTCGCCCACGCCCTCGACCGCGCCGCGCTCGCCAAGATCGTCCTGACCCCGCTCGGTCTGCCCGCAGTCCCCGTCGGCAGCCACCTCGCACTCGCCGGCCAGGACGTCTACGCCGACAACAGCGGCGCCCTGGGCGGTCAGGACACCGCGCAGGCGCAGGCGCTGCTCGCGGACGCCGGCTGGGTGTCGGGCGGTCCGATCAAGGAGGAGAAGAAGGCCGAGAAGGCGGCCGGCCCGGAGGCGGAGAAGGCCGCCGACGAGTCCGAGGGCGGCCAGGACGGCACGTACATCGTCGGCGAGGATGACAAGGACCACCGGGGCAAGAGCAAGCGCCACGAGCCGACCGGCGACGAGGGCGGCCGGCACCTCGCCCAGGACGGCGGCCGGCACCTGGGTCAGGGCGGGGCACCCGGCGCGTACGCCCCGAAGGGCACCGCGGCCCCGGCGGGCGCCGCGGCCGCACCGCTCGCCAAGAACGGCAAGGCGCTCCTGCTGCGCTTCGTGCTCCCCGCCGGCCCCGGCTCGGACACCCTGCGCGGCGTCGCCGACCGGATCTCGCTGATGCTGGAGAAGGTCGGCATCCGCACCGAGATCACCAGGGTCCCCGACGAGAGCTACTTCCGCGACCACATCGCGGCCGGCCAGTACGACCTCGCCCTCTACTCCTGGCCGTCCTCCGCCTTCCCCGCCACCGACGCCCGCCCGATCTACGCCAAGCCCGTCGTGGCCGCCGACGGCTCCGTGAACATCGAACAGAACTACACGCGCGTCGGCACCGACCAGGTCGACCAGCTCTTCGACGAGGCCCTCGCCACACTCGACGAGGACGAGGCCCGCGATCTGCTGCGCAAGGCCGACTCGCGCATCTGGGCGGCGGCCGGCTCCCTGCCCCTCTACCAGCGCCCGCAGCTCATCGGGGCACGGAAGGACCTGGTCAACGCGGGTGCCTTCGGATTCCAGACGCCCGTCTACGAGGACATGGGCTTCCTGAAGAAGGGCGCGAAAATCTCCCCGAGCCCCTCGGCGAAGTGAGCACGCGAGCCCCGTCGCAGACCGCTCGGAGGCCGCTCCGAGGCCGCTCCGCCTCGGGGCCGGGAGGCCGCCCCCCGCGAGGCCACGTAACATGGGGTGAGGCCGTGGCATGTCAAGCCCGGCAGGGCCCGCGTCACACGGACGTACGCAGAGGGCCTTCCTCACACTCCGGGAGTACGTCGCAATATGGCCACGCGCCACGACATCCGCAACGTCGCCATCGTCGCCCACGTCGACCACGGCAAGACGACCATCGTCGACGGCATGCTGAAGCAGGCCGGTGCCTTCGCCGCCCACCAGCTCGAAGGCGTCGACGACCGCATGATGGACTCGAACGACCTGGAGCGTGAGAAGGGCATCACGATCCTCGCCAAGAACACGGCGGTGAAGTACCACCCCAAGGACGGCGGGGACCCGATCACCATCAACATCATCGACACCCCCGGCCACGCCGACTTCGGCGGCGAGGTCGAGCGCGGTCTGTCGATGGTCGACGGTGTCGTCCTGCTCGTCGACGCCTCCGAGGGCCCGCTGCCGCAGACGCGCTTCGTGCTCCGCAAGGCGCTCCAGCAGCGCCTGCCCGTCATCCTGTGCATCAACAAGACGGACCGCCCGGACTCCCGCATCGACGAGGTCGTCAACGAGACCTACGACCTCTTCCTCGACCTGGACGCGGACGAGGAGCAGATCGAGTTCCCGATCGTCTACGCCTGCGGTCGTGACGGCATCGCCTCGCTGACCAAGCCGGACAACGGCACGGTCCCGGCGGACTCCACCAGCCTGGAGCCGTTCTTCTCCACGATCCTGGAGCACATCCCGGCCCCGACCTACGACGAGGCCGCCCCGCTCCAGGCCCACGTCACCAACCTGGACGCCGACAACTTCCTCGGCCGTATCGCGCTGCTCCGCGTCGAGCAGGGCGAGCTGCGCAAGGGCCAGACCGTCGCCTGGATCAAGCGCGACGGCTCGATCAGCAATGTGCGCATCAGCGAACTGATGATGACCGAGGCCCTCACCCGCAAGCCCGCCGAGATGGCCGGCCCGGGTGACATCTGCGCCGTCGCCGGTATCCCGGACATCATGATCGGCGAGACCCTCGCCGACACCGAGAACCCGATCGCGCTCCCGCTGATCACGGTGGACGAGCCGGCGATCTCCATGGTCATCGGCACCAACACCTCCCCGCTGGTCGGCCGCGGCGGCACCGGCAAGGGTGCCGAGGCCAAGTCGGCCGTCAAGGACCGCAAGGTCACCGCCCGCCAGGTCAAGGACCGCCTCGACCGCGAGCTGATCGGCAACGTCTCGCTGCGCGTCCTGGAGACCGAGCGTCCGGACGCCTGGGAGGTCCAGGGCCGTGGTGAGCTGGCGCTCGCCATCCTGGTCGAGCAGATGCGCCGCGAGGGCTTCGAGCTGACCATCGGCAAGCCGCAGGTCGTCACCAAGGAGGTCGACGGCAAGGTCCACGAGCCGGTCGAGCGCATGACGATCGATGTCCCCGAGGAGCACATGGGCGCGGTCACGCAGCTCATGGGTGTCCGCAAGGGCCGGATGGACAACATGTCCAACCACGGCTCCGGCTGGGTCCGCATGGAGTTCGTCGTGCCGTCCCGCGGTCTGATCGGCTTCCGTACCGAGTTCCTGACCCAGACCCGCGGCACCGGCATCGGCCACTCCATCCACGAGGGCTTCGAGCCCTGGTTCGGTCCGCTCCAGACCCGCAACAACGGCTCCCTGGTCGCCGACCGCGCCGGTGCCGTCACCGCGTTCGCGATGACGAACCTCCAGGAGCGCGGCGTGCTGTTCACCGAGCCGGGCACCGAGGTGTACGAGGGCATGATCGTCGGCGAGAACTCCCGCTCCGACGACATGGACGTCAACATCACCAAGGAGAAGAAGCTCACCAACATGCGGTCGTCCACGGCCGATGTGGCCGAGTCGATCGTGCCGCCGCGCAAGCTCTCCCTGGAGCAGTCCCTGGAGTTCTGCCGCGACGACGAGTGCGTCGAGGTGACCCCGGAGGCGGTCCGTATCCGCAAGGTGAACCTGGACGCCCGTGAGCGGGCCCGCGCCGCGAGCCGCGCCAAGCACGGCTGATCCACCCGGTCGCCGGCAGTCACGAGGCCCGGGTGTCCCCATCGTGGGGATGCCCGGGCCTTTTGCAACTCATTTTTCGGGCTCCGTGCGCTGTCCAATGTCCGTAATGCGGAGATCCCTGCCCGATACCCATGTAACACGTCCGTTTCGCGGCCTTCTTCGGTCGAACCGTTTGTCCAGATTTTGGAAGGTCTACACGTGAGCTGTGACTGAATTGAGATTTAAGAACGGTGGTCGGTAGTGGACCCATGGCAGATAGTTAGCCGCGTACCGCTCGGGTCAATGGGTCACGCGCTGTGGGGACAGCGCCGACTCACGAGCACCAGGGGGTGTCTGGCCCTCCGTCAGGGGTGTCGGAGGACCGGGACGGAAACCCCCTTCCGTTGGTGAACACGTGACGTCATGAGGAGGATCCCCATGCGTGGTAGTCCCGGCCGTTCGTCCGGCGACCAGCTCTGAGAAAACCGCGACCGCGCTCTGCGGCCGCTCAACTACGCGCGTCCCAGTGGGGATTCGTGTTGCTCGGAATATCTGGACGCCTCTCACACCCACACCTGTGAAACGGACGAACAGTGACAAGTCCTATCGACATTGAGGGCGGCGGGACAGCGTTGGCCGTCGGCGGCGAGCCGGGGCCACAGACGCAGTCCGAGGCCGTCAAGCTCGAAGGCCGGTCCCCCGGCCAGCTGATGTGGATCCGCTTCAAACGCGACCGGACGGGCGTGATCTCGGCCTACGTCGTGGTGTTCTTCTTCCTGATCGGGCTGCTCGCCCCGCTGATCTCCAAGCTGTACGGGAAGGACCCGTACACGGTGTACGCGGACGAACGCCCCGAACTCTTCGACAGTGCCGGTGTGCCGGTCCAGCCCAACGGCGGCATCAGCGGCGACTTCTGGTTCGGCCTCGAACCGGGCAACGGATACGACGTCTTCACCAAGCTCCTGTACGGCATCCGCACTTCGCTGATGATCTCGGTCGCGGTCACCGTCGCGGTCGTGCTGACCGGCATCCTGCTCGGGGTGGCGGCCGGCTATCTCGGCGGCCGGACGGACTACTTCATCGGCCGGGTGATCGACTTCCTGCTCGCCTTCCCGGCACAGCTGTTCTTCATCGCCAGCATGCCCGTCGTGGTCTCACTGTTCGTCAGCCCCCGGGACGAGACACCGACCTATGTACGGGTGGTCGCCCTGATCCTCGTCCAGTGGTTCCTGGGCTGGATGAGCCTCGCCCGCATCCTGCGGGGCACCTCACTCGCCCTGCGCGAGCGGGAGTTCATCGAGGCGGCGAAGGTGAGCGGTGCGTCGCCCTGGCGGATCATCCGCAAGGAGATCCTGCCGAACGTCGTCACCCCGCTGCTGGTCCAGGCGACGTATCTGCTGCCCAGTTTCGTGACCGCCGAGGCCGGTCTGTCGTACCTGGGCGTGGGCATCGTCGAACCGACGCCGGACTGGGGGCAGATGTTCTCCAAGGCGTCCACGGAACTGGTGATGCAGAACGACATCACCTACATGTTCTTCCCCGGCATCTCGATGATCATCTTCATCGTCGCGTTCAACCTGCTCGGGGATTCGGTCAGGGACGCCTTCGACCCCAAGACCGCTCGCTGACCGGGCATTTCGCGAATTTCCACGGCAGTTCTTTCGCACTGGTGACACACGGAGCACTGGTGACACACAGATGGGTGGGAAACTGAGTGATGAGTAGGGGACGCCACGTCTACGGCGCACTCTCCGTGCTCGCCGCCGGAGCTCTTGTGCTCAGCGGTTGCAGCAAGGGCGGCAGCGACAGCGGCGGAGACAACAAGAAGCAGCAGGAGAACGCCAAACGCCAGCAGGCGTCGATCAAGTTCGGCGACGCGGCGGCCTCCACGGGCCCGGCGCCGGATGTGCCCGGCGCCAAGGCCGGCGGCACCATGGAAGTACTGCAGCGTGACAGCTACGCACACCTGGACCCGGCCCAGATCTACGTCTCCGACGAGGGCTCCCTCGCCACGCTGCTCCACCGCGGCCTCACCGGCTACAAGGCCACCAGCAACGACGGCGCGCAGCACGAGGTCGTCGGCGACCTGGCCACCGACTCCGGTGCCACCACGGACGGCGGCAAGACCTGGAAGTACACGCTGAAGGACGGCATCAAGTTCCAGGACGGTTCGCCGATCACGTCCAAGGACGTCCGGCACTCCCTGGAGCGGCTGTTCGCGCCCTTCATCAACCAGGGCCCGACCTACGTCCAGCAGTGGCTGGCCGACTCCCCGGGCACCGCGTACCGCAAGCTCCTCAAGGACGGCCCGTACAAGGGCAAGCACCTGCCCAACAGCATCCTTGAGACGCCGGACGACAAGACCATCGTCTTCCACTTCAAGACGGCGCACCCGGACCTGCCGTACGCGCTGGCCATGGCCGGCTACGCGGTCGTCTCCCAGAAGGGCGACACCAAGGAGAAGTACGACAAGACCCCGGTGGTCACCGGCCCGTACAAGATCCAGTCGTTCAAGTCCGGCAAGTCGATGGTGCTGGTCAAGAACACCAACTGGGACCCGAAGACGGACCCGATCCGCCACCAGTACGTGGACCAGTTCAACATCACCTTCAACCAGCAGTACGAGACCTCCACCAAGGCCCTGCTGGCCGACAGCGGCGCGGACCAGACCGGCCTCAGCTTCAACAACCAGGTGGACGCGGGCAACCTGTCCAAGGTCCTCAAGGACCCGAGCATGAAGTCCCGTACGGTCTCGGGATACCAGCCGTACGTGGGCCAGATGAACATCAACATGAGCCACCCGGCGCTGAAGGACAAGACGGTCCGCGAGGCCATCGCCTACGCCCTGCCCGTCACGCCGTTCGTCCGCGCCTACGGCGGCACCGACGCCATGGAGGTCGCCGGCGGCCTGATCTCCCCGACCGTCAGCGGCTACGACGCGGCCTTCGACCCGTGGGGCAAGAAGAAGAAGCCCGCCGGTGACCCGGACAAGGCCAAGGAGCTGCTGAAGAAGGCCGGCAAGCTCAACATGAAGCTGACCTTCGGCTACATCAACACCCCCGAGGGCCAGCAGTACTCCACCGCCATGGCGGCGGGCCTGAAGAAGGCCGGCTTCAACGTCCAGCGCCAGGAGATCCCGGCCGAGACCTACTACGACCAGGTCAGCAAGCTCGACAACAACTACGACATCTTCCACACCGCGTGGGGTGCCGACTGGCCGTCCGCCTCGACCGTGATCCCGCCGCTGTACGACGGCCGCGTGATCGCCGACGGTGCGCAGAACTACTCGCAGGTCAACGACCCCAAGGTGAACAGCGAGATCGACCGGATCAACCAGATCACCGACCCGGTCAAGTCCGCGGCCGAGTGGGAGAAGCTCGACCAGTACCTCGTCAAGGACGTCGTCAACGTCGTCCCGACGGGTGACTACAAGCAGACCCAGATCGCCGGTTCCAAGGTCGGCGGCCTCGTCTACGACGACGTGATCGGCGGCATCGACCCGCGTCGCCTCTACATCAAGTAACCGTCCCCGCCCGGTACCCGGTGTGCCGCCCCACGGGTGCGCACCGGGTACCGTCCGGCCCGCCGACGTCAGAGAGCTGCCCCTGTCATGCTGCGCTTCCTCGTCCGCCGGTTCCTCGGTGCCGTCGTCATTCTCTTCCTGTTGAGCATCGTCACGTTCTTGCTGTTCTTCGGGATGCCGCGTGACCCGGCGCTGCTGATGTGCGGCAAGACCTGCAACCCGCAAAGCCTCGCCAACATCCACCATGTGCTCGGCCTCGACAAGTCGGTCCCCGAGCAGTACTGGATCTTCCTGCACAACCTCGTCGCGGGCAGCGACCAGTTCGCCCAGGGCCCCTGCCCCGCCCCCTGCTTCGGCTACTCGTACCACACCAACGAGCAGGTCTGGGGCACGCTGATGGACCGGCTGCCCACCACCGTCTCGCTCACCCTCGGCGGGGCCGTCTGCTTCCTGATCGTCGGTCTCGGCACCGGCCTGCTCGCCGCCTGGCGGCGCGGCACGCTGATCGACAAGGCCGCGACGGCCGGGGCGATGGTGCTGAGTTCGATGCAGATCTACTTCCTGGGCCCACTGGCCCTGGCGATCCTCGTCTACCAGACCCACTGGTTCGACAAACCGGCCTACAACGACTTCACCGCCGACCCGTTCACCTGGTTCACGGGGCTGATCCTCCCCTGGGTCGTCCTGTCCACGATCTTCGCCGCGCAGTACACCCGTATGGCCCGCTCGTCGATGATCGAACAGCTCCAGGAGGAACACGTCCGCACCGCCCGCGCCAAGGGCATGTCCAGGCAGTACGTCTTCTTCCGCTACGCCTGGCGCGGCTCGCTGATCCCCATCGTCACCATCTTCGGCATCGACCTCGGAGCCCTGCTCGGTGGCGCCATCATCACCGAGTACACCTTCAGCCTTCCGGGACTCGGTCAACTCGCGGTGCAGTCGGTGTTCTTCAGCGATCTGCCGCTGCTGCTCGGCGTGATGCTGTTCTCCGCCAGCATGATCCTGCTCTTCAACATCATCGTCGACGCCTGCTACGCCTTCATCGACCCGCGTGTGCGGCTGGCCTAGGCCGTGTGGCCGTTTTAGGAGCACTGTCGTGACCACTCTGACCAAGGAGGCCGGCGTCCCCTCCCCGGCCGGTGCGGGCCCGCTGCTCTCGGTGCGGGACCTGCACGTCAGCTTCAAGACCGAGGACGGCATCGTACGGGCCGTGGACGGGCTCTCCTTCGACCTGATGCGCGGCAGGACGCTGGGCATCGTGGGGGAGTCGGGCTCCGGCAAGTCGGTGACCAATCTGACCGTCCTCGGCCTGCACAACCCCATGTTCACCACGGTCGAGGGCGAAATCCTGCTGGACGGGCAGGAGTTGACCACGGCGCGGGAATCCGAGATGGAGAAGCTGCGCGGCAACAAGATGGCCATGATCTTCCAGGATCCGCTGACCGCGCTGTCGCCGTACTACACCGTGGGCCGCCAGATCGCCGAGCCGTACATGAAGCACAACGGCGCCTCCAAGCGGGCCGCCTGGGACCGCGCGGTGGAGATGCTCGGCAAGGTGGGCATCCCGCACCCGAAGGAACGGGCGAAGGACTACCCGCACCAGTTCTCCGGCGGTATGCGACAGCGCGCGATGATCGCCATGGCGCTGGTCTGCGACCCCGACCTGCTCATCGCGGACGAACCGACCACGGCACTGGACGTGACGGTCCAGGCGCAGATCCTCGACCTGCTCAAGGACCTGCAACAGGAGTTCGGCACCGGCATCGTCTTCATCACCCACGACCTCGGGGTGATCGCCGACATGGCCGACGACATCATGGTGATGTACGCGGGCAGCGCGGTGGAGCGGGGCACGGTCGACGAGGTGCTGCGCTCGCCCCAGCACCCCTACACCTGGGGTCTGCTGAACTCGATGCCGCGCATCGACTCCGCGCTCGACACCCCGCTGTCCCCCATCCCCGGCACCCCGCCCTCGCTGCTCAACCCGCCGTCCGGCTGCCGTTTCCACCCCCGGTGCACCTTCCAGGACCGGGTCTCGGGCAGCGGCCGCTGTGTTTCGGAGCGCCCGCTGCTCGCCCCCGACCGGGCCTCGGCATGCCACCTCACGGCGGAGCAGAAGCGGACCATCTTCATCGACGAGATCAAGCCCCGCCTGGGCCAGGGCTAGGAGGACAACGCCATGAAAGAGGACCTGGTCCTCCCCGTCCCGCGTCAGTCCGACTCCGGGGCGGACTCGGAGCCGCTCCTGGAAGTCTCCGGGCTGACCAAGCACTTCCCGGTCAAGGGCGGCTTCCCGATCCGGCGTACGGTCGGTCATGTGCAGGCCGTCGACGGCATCGGCCTGACCGTGCGCGTCGGCGAGAGTTTCGGCCTGGTGGGCGAGTCGGGCTGCGGCAAGTCGACCACGGGCCGGCTGATCACGCGGCTGCTGGAGCCCACGAGCGGGAAGATCACGTACCGCGGCCGGGACATCAGCCATGCCTCGCGGGCGCAGCTGGCGCCGATCCGGTCCGAGATCCAGATGATCTTCCAGGACCCGTACTCCTCGCTGAACCCCCGGCAGACGGTCGGCAGGATCATCTCCAACCCGATGGAGATCAACGGGATCGAGCCGGAGGGCGGACGGGAGAAGCGGGTCCGTGAGCTGCTGGAGATCGTCGGCCTGAACCCCGAGCACTACAACCGCTTCCCGCACGAGTTCTCCGGCGGTCAGCGCCAGCGCATCGGTGTCGCCCGCGCGCTGGCCCTGTCCCCGAAGCTGATCGTGGCGGACGAGCCGGTGTCGGCCCTGGACGTCTCCATCCAGGCCCAGGTGGTCAACCTCCTCCAGGAGGTCCAGAAGGAACTGGGCATCGCCTTCCTGTTCATCGCCCACGACCTGGCGGTGGTACGGCACTTCTCGCAGCGCGTGGCGGTGATGTACCTGGGCAAGATCATCGAGGTCGGCGACCGGGACTCCATCTACACCCGCCCCCGCCACCCCTACACCCATGCCCTCCTGTCCGCCGTCCCCGAGGTGAACCTCACGGACGACGACTCGGCCGGCCGCGAGCGCATCCGCCTGGCCGGCGACGTCCCGTCCCCCATCTCCCCGCCCTCCGGCTGCCGCTTCCGCACCCGCTGCTGGAAGGCCCAGGACAGGTGCGCCACCGAGGAACCCCCACTGATCCAGATCTCCGGCAACCACACCGGCCACTTGACGGCATGCCACTTCCCGGAGGAACCCACGATCGAGGCCCGCGACGAGGACATCGTCCTGGACCCGGCGTTGGCGGCGCTGGAGGAGGCGGGGGAGTAGGGGTGGGGGAGGGGGGTGTCCCCGGGGTCGGTTCCCTGGTGACCGTGGGGGCCGCCCGCTTCTTGTCCAGTGTCGTGCTTGCGCGCCCCGAGTAAAGGGCGCTGCGCTGTCGCTCCGCGTCGCCTTCGGCGATGGCCCTGCGGGCCACCCTTGACTCGGGT
>NZ_JBSHAQ010000061.1:0-32703 GCF_053611585.1 Streptomyces sp. NPDC054794
CCACCGAGGCGGCCTCCAGGCCGAGGTAGCTGAACAGGGCGATGGCGGCCGCGGCCGAGATCGCGCCGAGGTCCGACTGCCCGCTCGCGTTGAAGGCGCCGAAATTGGACGGGTCGACGAACAGCAGCCCGACAGTGGCCATGAAGACCAGCGGGACGAACTTCAGCACCGTGGTGATCACCTGGAACGCGCCCGTGTTCCGCGACCCGGTGAGATTGATCCCGGCGGGGATCCACAGCCCGATCAGCGCGATCAGCAGGGAGACCCCGGTCCGGTGGCCGGTGTTGACGAAGACCTCGACGTAGCCGACCCACGCGACCACGATGGCCGCGTTCCCGGCCCACGCCGTGATCCAGTACGACCAGGCGGTGAGGAATCCGGCGAACTCGCCGAAGGCCTCGCGGGCGTAGACGTACGGTCCGCCGCTCGCCGGGACGCGCCCGGACAGGGCGCCGAAGGTCAGCGCCAGCGCGAGCGCGCCGAGGGTCACGACGACGAACGCGACGAGGGCGACGGGACCGTAGGGGGCGAGCGCGGACGGGAGGGCGAAGACGCCGGTCCCGATGATGCTGCCGATCACGAGCGCGGACGCGGCGGGGAGGCCGAGCGACGCCGACGGCGCCGCTCCTCCCCCGCTCCCGGCGGCCTTGGACATGGCTGTGCTCCTGGTGCGGATCGCTGTGGATGGGGCGATGCGCAGCGATCATTCAGCGCGCCGGCCGGGCGGGGTCAGCGGCCGAAGGTCCCGGTCCGGACCGATGGTCCCCACCGCGGACGTCCCGTTCGGCCCAGGGCGGCAGCGGGCCGTCTCGCGCCCCTGGGCCGGCCCGCGCCCGGCGAGAGCCGAGTGGCCTGGGCGAGGGGCCGGGTGGCCCCTGGTCCGGTGGCCCGGGACGGGCACACGCTGGTCTCGGCACTTCCTACTCGCCGCCGGGAGGCACGCCATGCCGATCACCCCCACCCGCAACATGCTGCAGGCCCTTCCCGCCGAGCACCGGGAGCGGCTGATGCGGATCGCCCGCGAGGTGTCCTTCCCGCAAGGGACGCGCATCTTCGACGAGGGCGCGCGCGCCGACCGGTTCTGGGTCATCCGCACCGGCACGATCGAGCTCGACATGCACGTGCCGGGCCGGCGAGCCGCCGTCATAGAGACCCTGCGGCACAACGAGCTCGTCGGCTGCTCCTGGCTGTTCCCGCCGCGCGTCTGGTACCTGGGCGCCGAGGCGACGACACCGGTACGGGCGTACGAGTTCGACGCCACGGCCGTCCGCCTGATGTGCGAGGAGGACCCGGCGCTGGGCCACACCATCACCCAGTGGGTCGGCGAGGTCCTGGCCCACCGCCTCCGCGCCGCCCGGACCCGGCTCCTGGACCTGTACGCCCCGTACGGGGCCGGATCGGTCGCCTGAGCCGTCCGGCGGATCCGAGCGTGGAAGGATTCACGATGCACGGCACCCCGCACATCGTCGGCGACGTCATGAGCCGGACGGTCGCCTCCGTGGACCGCAGGGCCGCCTTCAAGGACATCGTGCGGCTGATGCAGGACCGGAAGGTCAGCGGCGTTCCGGTCCTGGCGGGCGGGGGCCGGGTCGTCGGTGTGGTGACCGAGGCCGATCTGCTGCGCAAGGAGGCGTTCCGGGACAGCGAGAGCGACCGCGAGCGTGCCCGGCGGCCGCGCGACCTGCCCGGCAGCGCGAAGGCCGACGCGGTCACCGCGGAGGAGCTGATGAACGCGCCCGCCCTGACCGTCCAGGCGGACACGACCCTCGCGCAGGCCGCGCGGATCATGGCCCAGTCCAAGGTCAAGCGGCTGCCGGTGGTCGACGAGCGGGGTGTGCTGGAGGGCATCGTCAGCCGGGCGGACCTGCTGAAGGTGTTCCTGCGCGACGACGAGGACATCGCCGAGCAGGTCCGGCGCGAGCTGGTGTCCTATCTGTTCCCCAGGCCGGGTTCGGCCGTCCGGGTGGACGTCGGCAACGGAGTCGTGAAACTCTCCGGACGGGTACGGGACACCTCGCTGGTGCCCGTCGCCGCCCGCCTGATCCGGGCGATCGAGGGGGTCGTCGACGTCGAGTTCGACCTGGACGGCGCCTCGACCGCGCGCCCGGTGAGCTGAGGGTTGGGCCGGTCGGCCCTAGTGCGTCCGGCCCCGGGCGGGTGATGATCGTCGTCGCGGACAACCCGCAGTCCGTCCGTCATCGGGGAGCGAGAGGTCGTCATGGCCGACACCGGCACTTTCACGGAGCACAATCCCATCCGCGTGTTCCTGCTCGACGACCACGAGGTCGTCCGGCGTGGTCTGACCGACCTGCTCGACGCCGAGCCGGACATCTCCGTGGTCGGCGACGCGGACAGCGTCGAGCAGGCGCTGGTGCGCGGCCCCGCCCTGCGCCCGCACGTCGCCGTCCTCGACGTGCGGCTGCCGGACGGCGACGGCATCACGGTCTGCCGTGAGCTGCGCAGCCGGATGCCGGAGCTGTCCTGCCTGATGCTGACCTCGTTCGACGACGAGGAGGCCCTGCTCGACGCCATCATGGCCGGGGCCTCCGGCTACGTCCTGAAGCAGATCAAGGGCTCCGACCTGATCTCGGCGGTCCGCACGGTCGCCTCCGGCCAGTCGATGCTGGACCCCGCGACCACCGCCCGGCTGATGCGCTCGCTGCGCGCCGACCCTGCGGAGACGCCGGAGGTCGCGCCCGAGCTGGCGAGCCTGTCGCCCCGTGAGCGGGACATCCTCGCGCTGATCGGGGACGGGCTGACCAACCGCGAGATCGGCAAGAAGCTCTACCTATCCGAGAAGACGGTCAAGAACCACATCTCCCGACTGCTGGCCAAGCTCGGCGTCCAGCGCCGGGTCCAGGCCGCGGTGCTCGCCTCCCACCTGGACCAGCCGAGCCCCGGGGACCGCCCCGCGCGGTGAGCGCCCCGCGCGGCGAGCATCGGCCGCCGGTCGGAGGAATCGGGCCAGTCGCCCGGAATTGGCCTTGGCCGGGCGGGCGGCACGACGTCTAGCGTCGGCGCATGCGGATTCGTATCGTCGACGCCTTCACCGACCGCCCCTTCGCCGGCAACCCGGCCGGGGTCCTGCTCCTCGACGCGTTCCCGGACGACGACTGGCTCCAGAACGTCGCGCTGGAGGTCAACCACGCCGAGACGGCGTTCGCGCACCGCCTGCCCGAGGGCGGCGAGGCGGACTGGGCGCTGCGCTGGTTCACGCCCGCCACCGAGGTCGCCATGTGCGGGCACGCCACGCTCGCCACGGCCCACGTCCTGCACACCACGGGCGCGCACGAGGGCCCCGTGCGGTTCGCCACCCGCAGCGGCGTGCTCGTCGCGACGCCCGACGCGGACGGCTGGATCACCCTGGACTTCCCGACCGCCCCGCTCACCCCCGTCGAGATCCCGGCCGGCATCGCCGAGGCGCTGGGCGCCGAGCCGCGCGTCGCCTTCGACACCGGGCCGAACGTGGGCGACCTGATCGTGGAACTCGCCGACGAGAAGACCGTGCTCGGCCTCTCCCCCGACCACAAGGCGCTCGGTGTCCACTCCGCGCGCGGCATCATCGCCACCGCCCGCGCCCAGGACCCGTCCCGGGGCTACGACTTCGTCTCCCGCTGTTTCTTCCCCAACGTCGGCATCGACGAGGACCCGGTCACCGGCAGCGCCCACACCGCGCTGGCCCCGTTCTGGTCCGGGCGTCTGGACCGCGCCGACCTCACCGGTCTGCAGGCCTCGCGCCGCTCCGGTCTCGTCCGTACGGGGCTGCGCGGCGACCGCACCCTGCTCACCGGCCGCGCGGTCACCGTGATCGACGGCGAGCTGCTCACGCCGTAGGCAGCCACCCCACCTTGCCGGCCAGCAGGGCGTAGCCGACGAACGCCCCGATGTCGAGCAGGGAGTGCGCGACCACGAGGGGACCCACCCGGCCCCAGCGCCGGTACAGCAGGACGAACACCACGCCCATGACCATGTTGCCGACGAAGCCGCCGACGCCCTGATAGAGGTGGTACGAGCCGCGCAGCACCGCACTCGCCACCAGGGCGGTGCCCGGTGTCCAGCCCAACTGGCCCAGTCGGCGCAGCAGATAGCCGACCACGATCACCTCTTCGAGGATCGCGTTCTGCAGCGCCGACAGGATCAGCACGGGGTACTTCCACCACACGTCGGGCAGGGCCTCGGGCACCACGGTGAGGTTGAAGCCGAGGCCGCGTGCGGCCAGGTAGAAGGCGATGCCGGTGCTGCCGATCACGGCCGCGATCGAGGCTCCGCGGCCGAGGTCGGGCCAGGGCCGGGTGCGGTCGAAGCCGAGGGTGCGCATGCTGCGGCCCTCGCGCATCAGGAGGTGCGCGACGAGCAGGACGGGCACGAGCGCCGAGGCGATGCCGAACAGCTGCCAGGCGAGGTCCAGCCAGGGGCGGCCGGGCGCGGCCGAGGCGTTGAGGGTGGCCGCCTGGTCCTTGAGGCCGCCCGGTTTCGTGACCGATCCGACGAAGCTGATCAGGGCGGAGACTCCGCTCGCGCCGAGCGAGAGCCCCAGAACGAGCAGCGTCTCGTCCCGGAAGATCCGTCGCGAGGGCCGCTCCAGCGGCTGTGAATCGGCCACCGAGTCCGCCTCCACCTGCACACCTGCCTCCTTGGGTAGTCCCGCCCCATGCACATCTTCGCCCGTCGGCATCCCGTAGGACGTGACGGGGATCGTGCGCCACAGGCTGTCGCGGGACAGGGAGGTGCGCCACGGTCATGGGTCGTCACAGCTTGCCCGATCGGTGCGGGACATGCGTGACCGACCCCTGTCCGAGGCCGAGGGCGGACCCGGTGACCGGCGCTCAGCCCAGCGGCACCGGTTCTGGCAGGCCCACCGGCCAGGTGTGCACCGGCTCGCCGAGGGTCATCAGCTCGCGGTAGCGGCGGGTCGTGGCCGCGAGGGCGGCCGGGCGGCTCATGCCCTGTTCCAGAGCACGGTGGAAGGTCGCCGCCTGCCAGCTCGCCCCGTTGGTGCGACGGCGGCACCGCTCCTCGATGATCCCCAGATAGAGGTCGCGGTCGGCGGACTCCACGCCCCAGGCGTCCAGTCCGGCCGCGGCCAGCGGCAGCAGTTCGTCGCGCACGAGCGAGACCGCGTCGACCTCGGCCGTACCGGAGTAGCGTCCGCGCCGCGGCCACACGAAGCGGGCGTCGATGCCGTACCGGCAGGCCGCGTCGAAGTTGGCGGCGGCCGTCTCGAAGGGCAGGCGCGTCCACACGGGTCGGGACTCCTCTGCCAGGGCGCGGACCAGGCCGTAGTAGAAGGCCGCGTTGGCGATGACGTCGGCGATGGTGGGTCCGGCCGGCAGGACGCGGTTCTCCACGCGCAGGTGCGGGACGCCGTCCGCGATGCCGTACACGGGCCGGTTCCAGCGGTAGACCGTGCCGTTGTGCAGGACGAGTTCGGCGAGCTTGGGCACGCCGCCCGCGTCGAGGACCGCGAGCGGGTTCTCCGCGTCGCAGATCGGCAGCAGCGCCGGGAAGAAGCGCAGGTTCTCCTCGAACAGCTCGTACGCCGAGGAGATCCAGCGCTCGCCGAACCAGGTGCGCGGCCGTACCCCCTGGGCCTGGAGCTCGGGCGGGCGCGTGTCGGTGGACTGCAGGAACAGGGGCGGCCTGGACTCGCGCCACAGCTCATGTCCGAAGAGGAAGGGCGAGTTGGCGCCCACGGCGATCTGCGCCGCGCAGGCCGCCTGTGCCGCGTTCCACACGTCGGCGAAGCGGGCCGGGGTGACCTGGAGGTGCAGCTGCAGGGAGGTGCACGCGGCCTCCGGCACGATGGACTTCGATGTGCAGGTGAGGTGTTCCACGCCCTCGATGTCGACGACGAAGTCCTCGCCCCGGGCCGCCACGATCTGGTCGTTGAGCAGCGTGTAGCGGTCCACCTCGGAGAGGTTGGCGGAGACCAGGTCGTCCCGCTCCAGCGTGGGCAGAATGCCGATCATCACGATGCCGGCGTCCACCTCCTGCGCCTTGCGGTCGGCGTAGGCCAGCGAGGTCCGCAGTTCCTCGGCGAGCCGGTCGAATACCCGGCCGCCCAACCGGTGTGGGGCGATGTTCACTTCCAGGTTGAACATGGCGAGTTCTGTTTGGAAATCGCGGCTCGCGATGCGTTCGAGTACTTGTCCGTTCAGCATTCTCGGCATGCCGTCGGAACCCGCGAGATTCAATTCGATCTCGACTCCCATGAGGTTCTTCGGGCGGTCGAACCGCTTCTCGACCAGCAGCCGCTCCAGCCCCGTCAGGCACATGCGGACCTTTTCACGGTAGCGCTGGCGATCGGACAGGTCGAACGGCCCCGCCACGACCTTCTCCCCCATCGAAGTGTCCCTCCTCGGATGGGCGGGCCGAAGATCCGGCCGCCGGTGTCCCGGGTCAGGTGGGATGATGCCCAGCCGAAGCGATCGATAACGTCCCGCGCCGACCCGTCCCCCGCTACTCTGTTGGAATGTGCCCCGGGGCACATTCACGGGGCATGGGGCATCACGCAACTTCGGGTGCCCCGATGTCCTCGTGAAAAACGCCGACGACAATCGGCCGACCGTCACCCGGGCGTATTCCGAGGTCAGCACGGTCCCGCCGGTCGGGAAATCGGGATGATTCCCGCGAATCAGCGGCCGAATAGCGCCTTGTTTTGTTCGCCGGAAACGGCTAGTGGAAACAACGTCTGAACACGCGTCGTATAAACTCCGCTACCAAGGCAGAAGGTTGGCGCCCATGGTCCTGGTTCCTGCCGTCAAGGTGACGTGCGGCAGGCCTCGTCCGCACCCTCGTTCACCGACCCGGGCCCCGCCTCCCTGACCACCTGAGCTGACAGCGTCGTCCGCCCCCTCCCTCGCGCCACCGCGCCTGTCGAACGAGAGGCGACCCACCATGCCGCTGCAAGTCCCCCCTGCCCCCGCGCCTGCCCTGCGCTCCGTCCTCACGGCCCTCGGTTCCCCCACCGCGGTCCGCGAGGCCCGAACTCCCTCCCTGCGCGCCGCTCAGGGACCCGCCACTCCCGAACTCCCGCTCCCCGTCCATGTGCTGGACCGGATCACCGCCAAGGGCGTGTCGGCCACCCGGCTGACCGGCTGGCGTTTCCTGATCCGCTGCGGCGACCGCGCGGTGGCCGCGGCCGAGACCATGCTCACCCCCGACGGCTGGGCGTTCTCGCACTTCTTCGAGGGCCCTTACGTCTCCTCGACCGAACGCGCCCTGCGCCAGGCCGAGGCGATGCCGCAGGCGTACCAGCCGCGCCTGCTGTCCGTGCCCGGCCTGTACATGCTGACGCTGTGGCTGCACGGCGACTGCGCGGCGGACGGCTCCGAGGGGCATCCCGCGGCCACCGACCTGCTCGTCCCGCTGGCCCCGGCACCGCCCGGCATCGCGGCGCACCGCCCGCTCCGGGTCGCCGAACTGCTCCCGGTCCTCACCCATCGCGCGACACCCCTGCCCCTGCTCGGCTCGCCCGCCTGATCCGACCCTTTCGTACCCCGTCTCCCTTTTCGGAGACGGGGTACCTCGTATTTCCGGAAGCATTCCGCTCGTACGAGCAATTCACTGCTCCGACGAGCCGAAGAACGGCTGGTCCCGGCCGGACTAGCCCCATTCGGCCATCACGAACCACCCGAAGTGGCCGCCCAGTTGGGATGAACCATCCGCGTGGCCGACGCGTCATCAATCTGTGAAGAAGCGGTGCCGCGAAATCCCTGCGGATTGACGCCCGGAGAGCAACACTGGGTTCCGACCGACGAATCACAACGGGGGACGGCCATGACCACGACACAGCGAAAGATCCCACCCATGTGCCAGCACCAGCCACCGTGCCCGACAGCCGAATCCGCCGACCGGGAGTCCGCCCGACTCGTGGCGCACCACCCGGAGCAGGGATGGAGCCTGCTGTGCAACGGCGTTCTGCTCTTCGAGGACACCGGTGAGCTCCTGCCGGACGGCCAGATCATCGCCCCGCACCGCCCGGTGGGCGCCGCCCGGGTGATGACCGCCGCCTGAGCACCACCCCGGGCGGCTCCGCCGCTCCGCCCGGCGATCCAAGGGGCCGGCTCGCACACACACGGTGCGCTCCGGCCCCGACGCATGAGTGCGGACGGCTACTCCGCGTAGTCGGTCGAATGCCGCGGGCCCAACGGCCTCGGACACAACCGCCTCAGACGTGGAGCCGGTACGGCAGCATGCAGACCACCACGTCCGTGCGGGCCCGCAGCACGGTCGCGAGGAGCAGGCCGCGCTGGTTCTGGAGGATCTCGTAGCGGCGGTGCCGCGGTTCCACCTCGGGGATGAGAACGGCGACCTGGCGCCCGTCCCGGGCGACGCGCTGCACGTAGTCGACGATCGGCTGGACCAGGGAGCGGTGCGGGCTGTCGATGACGACGAGGCG
Source organism: Streptomyces sp. NPDC054794 (assembly GCF_053611585.1). Taxonomy (NCBI): domain Bacteria; kingdom Bacillati; phylum Actinomycetota; class Actinomycetes; order Kitasatosporales; family Streptomycetaceae; genus Streptomyces; species Streptomyces sp. NPDC054794. Next base: position 8,402 of record NZ_JBSHAQ010000061.1, read on the forward strand.
TACACCGGGGTTCCAGCGGTCCCAGTCCTCCTCCAGCGCACGGGCCTTGGCCGGGTCCGCGTGCACCGCGACCGCGACCACCTCGTCGCCCAGCGCGAGGGCGGCGGTGATGGCGTGCCGGGCGAGTTTGCTGACCTCGCCGAGCGGGACGATCACCAGGCTGCCGGCGCGTCGGTCGGGCGGTTCGGGGATCCGGCCCAGGCCGAGTTCCTCGCCGACGGCCCGGTAGTAGCGCTCGATGCGGGCGAACATCAGCATCATCAGCGGTACGGCGACCACCACCACCCAGGCTCCCTCCAGGAACTTGGTGGTGAGCAGGATGAGCCCGGCCAGGGTGGTCAGCACCGCGCCGGTGCCGTTGATCAGGGCGCGGTGCACCCAGCCGTCCGGCCGCTGGGTGGCCCAGTGCCGGACGAGGCCGACCTGGCTGAGGGTGAAACCGATGAACACGCCGATCGCGAACAGCGGGATCAGCCGGTGGGTGTCGGCGCCGGTGGCGATGAGCAGCAGCGCGGCGAGCAGGGCCAGGGCCAGCACGCCGTAGCGGTAGACGGGGCGCTCGGCGCGCAGCCCGAACAGGTGCGGCAGCCGGTGGTCGCGGGCGAGCAGACTCATCAGGACCGGCAGTCCGCCGAAGCTGGTGTTGGCAGCGAGGAGCAGGACCAGGGTGACGATGATGTTGGTGGCGTAGTAGGCCCAGCCGTCGCCGTAGGCGCCCGCCGTCAGCTGGGCGAGCACCGTGACGTTTCCGCGCGGGGCCACGTGGTCGCGGCGGATCAGTACGGCGATGCCGATCAGCATCAGGCCGAGCAGCGCGCCGAGCATGAGTTCGGTGTGCTGGGCCCGCTTGACGCGCGGGGTGCGGAAGGTGGGCACGGCGTTGGCGATGGCCTCGACGCCGGTCAGGGCGGAACAGCCGGACGAGAACGCCTTGAGGATCAGCAGCAGGCCGAGCGACTCCCGCGCCGGGAAGGACTCCGCGGTGCCGACGACCGCCACCGGGTGCCCGCGCAGGAGTCCGAGGACGACGATGCCGAAGATGGCCACGATGAACAGCACCGTGGGCAGCATGAGGACCCGGGCGCTGTCGGTGACGCCCCGCAGGTTCACGGTCGCCAGCAGGGCGAGGCCGATCAGACAGACCCAGAGCTTGTCCCCGGCGAGGGAGGGAAACGCGGAGACGAGGGCGTCGGCCCCGGCGGTGAGACTGACGGCCACGGTGAGGACGTAGTCGACGACCAGACTGGCCGCGGCGAGCAGGCTGGCGGTCGGGCCGAGGTCCTTCTTGGCCACGGCGTAGGCGCCGCCGCCGTCCGGGTGTACGGCGATCACTTGGGTGTACGACACGACGAGCGCCGCGAGCAGGAAGACGATCGCCAGGGTGATCGGCAGGGTCGCCGTCAGCGCCCCGGTGCCCGCGACCACCAGCACCAGCACGATCGCCTCGGGACCGTACGCGACCGAACTGAGCGCGTCCAAGGAGAGGGCGGCCAGGCCCTCCAGGCTGGTGAGATGGTGTTTCTCCCCCTCACCGGGGCGCAGCGGAACTCTGGGTCGCAGCTCACGATGCGCCAGGCCATAAGCCATCGGGACCTCACCAGGGTCGGTCGGACGGATCGGACGATCTGCACCAGTCTGTCCGCCCCGACGCGGCCCTGCGCGTCCGATGGTGGCCCGGGCGGGCCGGCCCCGCGTGAGTGAGGGAGATGAGCCGACCCGCCCGGGAGTTTTCCAGCAGCCCCTCCGCCGGCGGGCCCAGGGGCGGCCGGCAGGAAGGGGGGACGGGCTACAGACCCACGTCCCGGCTGCGGATGTCGTCCATCGACTCGCGGCGCACCAGGAGGCGGGCGTGGCCCGCGCGCACGGCGGCCACCGGCGGGCGGCCGACCAGGTTGTAGCCGGAGGCCATGGACAGGTGGTAGGCACCGGCCACGGGGACGGCGAGCAGGTCGCCGGGGCGTACGTCGGCGGGGAGCTCGACGTCGCCGGCGAGGACGTCGCCCGCCTCGCAGTGCCGGCCCACCACGGTCACCGGGGCCATCGACTCCGCACTGGCCCTGCCGATCAGACGGGGCGCGTAGCGGACGCCGTACAGCGCGGGCCGCGGGTTGTCGCTCATGCCGCCGTCGACGGCCACGAAGATGTGGTCGCCCGTGCGCTTGACGGCGAGCACGTGGTACAGGGCGATGCCCGCCGGTCCCGCGATGGCCCGGCCCGGCTCGACGACCAGGCGGGGCACGGGAATCCCGGCCGCTCCGCACGCCTCGGTCAGCTCCGTGCGGACCTTGCGGGCCAGGGCGGTGAGGTCGAGCGCCTCCTCGCCGGGGCGGTAGGCGATGCCGTGGCCGCCGCCCAGGTCGAGTTCGGGCAGCACCAGTCCGTGCTGCTCGTGCAGGCGGGCCATCAGGCCGACCACGCGGCGCACGGCGGCGAGGTACGGCTTGACGCTGGTGATCTGCGAGCCCAGGTGGCAGTGCAGGCCGGTGAGTTCGAGCTGCGGCTGGTCCAGGATCCGGGCGATGGCGTGCTGGGCGTAGCCGTCGCGGATGGACAGGCCGAACTTCTGGTCCTCGGTGCCGGTGCGGATCTTGTCGTGGCCGCCGGCGCTGATGCCGGGCACCACGCGGACCATGACCTTCTGGTGGCCTTCGGGGGCGACGGCGGCGGCCAGCCGGGCGATCTCGGACGGGCTGTCGATCACGATGCGGCCCACGCCCAGGCGCAGGGCGGTCTCCAGGTCGCGCGGGGACTTGGCGTTCCCGTGCAGCACGATCTTCTCGGGCGGGAACCCGGTGGTGACCGCGAGCTCCAGCTCGCCGGCCGAGCAGACGTCGAGGCCGAGGCCTTCCTCCTCCACCCAGTGGACCACGGCCCGGCACAGGAACGCCTTGGCCGCGTAGAGGACTTCGGCGTCGGGGAAGACGTGCCGGTAGGTGCGGCAGCGCTCGCGGACCTCGGCCTCGTCGAGGACGTAGACGGGGGTGCCGAAGCGCTGCGCGACCTCGGCGAGCGGTACGCCGCCCACGGCCAGGTCGCCCGGACGGGGTTCGGTGGTGGACGCGGGCCACACCGACAGCTCGTCCGGGGTGGTGGTGACGGTGGGTTCGTGCAGGGTCGTCATCTCGGGCTTCCCTCTCTCATGCGATCCGCAGGGCCACGGCGGGCGTGACGGACGGGACGGGCGTGACCGGCGCGGGGGCCGGCGCCGAGAACGGAGGGTCGACCGTGACGCGGGTGACGCCCAGCGGTGCGGTCAGCGCGCGCAGCGCGGGCTCGGCGAGCCGGATCCACGCCTGGTCGGGGCCGAGGGTCTCGGCGAGCCTGCGGGCGGAGGTGAAACCGACGGCGGTGCGGTCGCCGAGCGGGGTGCGGAAGAGTCGGGCCGCACATCCCGCTGGTCCCGGCCGGACGGGTACGAACAGTGGCCCGGCCGGGGAGCGATCGGAAGGCTCCGGGTCTTCACCGCACAAGAGTTCTGCCATGGGATGCCTCCTGGAGGATCCGGGTGGTGCGTGAACTGGATCTGAGGCCCCGGACGCGGGGAGGCGGACCGGGGCTCGTCCCCGACGCTATGCCCGGGTCCCCGGGGTTTCCGACGCCTCATGACGCGATGCTGACGGCGATCGGGGTGACGCTGACGGGATGCTGACGGCCGGGCCGACAGCCCTGGCCAAGGTCATCAGGGGCGTGCCAAGAAGTGGTCGCGGGGCTGGTCGTGGGGCCGGGCCGGGAGTGTGATGGAAGCGGTCCCACATCTGGGGCCGCCCTCGACGGACCTCGGGGGCACGCGCGACGAACGGTGGAGTGATGTCCGGTCACGACGCCTCGGCGACCGCTCGTGTCGTGGTCGGCGTGAGCGGATCCCTCGGCAGCGTCACGGCCCTGCGCCGGGCCGCGGCGGAGGCCAGGACCAGGGGGGCCGAGCTCTGGCCGGTGCTGGCCTGGGAGCCGCCCGGCGGAGAGCTCGCGGCCCGTCGCTCGCCGGCCGCGTGTCTGATGATGGACGAGTGGCAGCGCCTCGCGGGGCAGCGGCTGGTCTCGGTCCTGGACGAGGTCTTCGGCGACGACGGCCCCGGGCTGCCGATGCGGGCGCTCGTCGTGCGCGGCGTCCCCGGCGCGGCGCTGGTGGAGACCGCGTCCCGCGAGGACGACATCCTGGTCGTGGGCGCGGGCCGGCGCGGCCACCGCCTCCGCGCGTTCTCCGGCTGGGTCTCCCGCTACTGCCTCACCCACGCCACCTGCCCGGTCCTCGCGGTTCCCCCGTCACCGCTGGAGACCCAACTGGCCGCGGTGCACCGGCGCAACGCGTGGCGTCTGCGCCTGGACCCCCGGCAGCTGCTGAGGGAGGAGCCGGTACCGCCCGGCGTGTGAGACCGGGCGGTACGTGCGCCGGACGGAGGCAGGCCCGCACGCCCGTGCGGCGCGCGGCCTTCGCGTCCGTACGACGCCGAAGCCTCACTCGCGTCCGTACGATGGCGAAATCCTCGCTCGCGTCCGTACGCCCCCGAAGCCCGCGGCAGTGTCAGGACGTCACCGCGGCCGACAGGTCCGGCCGTTCCGGTCGGCGGCCCGGCGCCGGCCTCAGGCTCAGCACCATGGTGAGTCCGCCGCCCGGGGTGTCCTCGGCGTTCAGCGTGCCGCCCATCGCCTCGGCGAACCCACGGGCCACCGCGAGACCGAGGCCGACTCCGGCGCCGCGCGGGGAGTCGCCGTAGCGCTGGAAGGGCTCGAAGATGCGGTCCTTGGCCTCGTCGGGGACGCCCGGCCCGCGGTCGATCACCCGGACCTCCACCCGGTCGGCGACGGAACTCGCCCGCACCAGCACGGGTGCGTCCGGGGGGCTGTACTTGACCGCGTTCTCGACGATGTTGGCGACGACCCGTTCCAACAGCCCCTTGTCCACATGGACCATGGGCAGGGTCTCGGGGACGTCGAGCTCGACGCTGTCCTCCGGCACCCCGCCCAGCGCCATCGGCACCACCTCGTCGAGGTCGGCCTCGCGGACGATCGGCGTGACGGTGCCGGTCTGCAGCCGGGACATGTCGAGCAGGTTGCCGACCAGGTGGTCCAACCGATCGGCGCCCGCCTCGATCGCCTCCAGCAGGGCGGCCCGGTCCTCCTCCGACCACTCGACGTCGTCCGAACGCAGAGAAGACACCGAGGCCTTGATGCCGGCCAGGGGCGTACGCAGGTCGTGACTGACGGCGGCCAGCAGTGCCGTGCGGATGCGGTTGCCCTCGGCGAGCTCCTTGGCCCGGTCCGCCTCCTGCTGCAACCGCTGCCGGTCCAGCACGACCGCCGCCTGCGCGGCGAAGGCCGCCAGCACCCGCCGGTCGGAGGCGGGCAGCACCCGTCCCGACAGTGCGAGCGCCATGTGGTCACCCACCGGCATGTCGACGTCCGCGCCCTCGGGCGACCGGCACGGCCGGGGTCCGACACTGCCCGCGCAGGTCCACGGCGCCACGTCGCCCTCCCGCTCCAGGAGGGCGACGGACTCCATCCCGAACGTCTCCCGGACCCGCTCCAGGAGTTCCTCCAGGCTGGTCTCGCCGCGCAGCACACTGCCGGCCAGGAAGGACAGGATCTCCGACTCGGCGCGCAGCCGGGCCGCCTGGTGGGTACGCCGGGCCGCGAGGTCCACCACGGACGCCACGGACACCGCGACCCCGACGAAGATCGCTATGGCGACGATGTTCTTGGGGTCGGCGATCGTGAGCGTGTGGACGGGCGGGGTGAAGTACCAGTTGAGCAGCAGCGAGCCCACGGCCGCCGAGGTGAGCGCCGGGAGGAGGCCGCCGACCAGGGCGGCCGCCACCGTCAGCGACAGATACAGCAACATGTCGTTGGCCAGGCCCACTTCGGGGGCCGCGCTGGTCAACAGCAGCGTGAGCAGGACCGGGCCGAGCACGCCGGCGAGCCAGCCGCCGATGATCCGCGACCGGCCGAGCCGTGCGCCGCGCGCCACGGGCAGGCCCCGCCCCTTGCCCGCCTCGTCGTGCGTGATCAGGTGGACGTCGAGATCGGGGCCGGATTCGCGGGCGACCGTGGCGCCGACGCCGGGGCCGAAAACGTACTGCCAGCTCTTGCGGCGGGAGACGCCGAGGACGATCTGCGTGGCGTTGACGCCGCGCGCGAAGTCGAGAAGCGCGGCCGGGACGTCGTCACCGACGACATGGTGATAGGTGCCGCCCAGGTCCTCCACCAGCGTGCGCTGGACCGCGAGTTCCTTCGGGGAGGCCGCAGTCAGACCGTCGCTGCGCGCGATGTAGACGGCGAGCACCTCGCCGCCGGCGCCCTTCTCCGCGAGGCGGGCGGCCCGCCGTATCAGCGTCCGTCCTTCCGGGCCGCCGGTCAGGCCGACCACGATCCGCTCGCGCGAACCCCAGATGGCCGAGACGCGGTGCTCACTGCGGTACTCGTTGAGGTACTCGTCGACGCGGTCGGCCACCCACAGCAGCGCCAGCTCGCGCAGGGCGGTGAGGTTGCCGGGCCGGAAGTAGTTGGACAGGGCCGCGTCGACCTTGTCCGGCTTGTAGATGTTGCCGTGGGCCATGCGGCGGCGCAGCGCCTGTGGCGACATGTCGACCAGCTCTATCTGGTCCGCACGGCGTACGACCTCGTCGGGGACGGTCTCCTGCTGGCGCACGCCGGTGATGGACTCGACGACATCGCCGAGCGATTCCAGGTGCTGGATGTTGACAGTCGAGATCACGTCGATCCCTGCCGCCAGCAACTCCTCCACGTCCTGCCAGCGCTTGGCGTTACGGGAGCCCGGGATGTTGGTGTGCGGCAGCTCGTCGACGAGGGCGACCTGCGGGCGGCGCGCGAGGACGGCGTCGATGTCCATCTCGGTGAAGACGGCGTCGCGGTACTCCAGTTCCTTGCGCGGGATCATCTCCAGCCCGTGGAGCATCACTTCGGTCCGTGGCCGGTTGTGGTGCTCCACGAAGGCCACCACGCAGTCGGTGCCGCGTTCTGTCCGGCGGTGCGCCTCGGACAGCATCGCGTAGGTCTTGCCGACGCCGGGCGCCGCACCGAGGTAGATCCGGAGTCTGCCGCGTGCCATGTCATCCTTCGAAGCGGTAGCCCATGCCGGGCTCGGTGATCAGATACCTGGGGTGTGCGGGGTCCGCCTCCAGTTTGCGGCGGAGTTGGGCCATGTAGACCCGCAGGTAGTTGGTCTTGTTGCTCTGCGACACGCCCCACACCTCGCGCAGCAGGTGCTTCTGGGTGATGAGCCGGCCCGGATTGGTCACCAGTATTTCCAGCAGATGCCACTCGGTGGGGGTGAGACGGATGTCGCGTCCACCCCGCACCGCCTTCTTGGCGAGCAGATCGATGGTGAAGTCGGACGTCTCCACCAGCGTCGTCCCGGGGGCGACGGGCGCGTCCTCGGTGCGGCGGACGGCGGCCCGCAGCCGGGCCATGAGCTCGTCCATGCTGAACGGCTTGGTGATGTAGTCGTCGGCCCCCGCGTCGAGCGCGGCAACCTTCTCGTCGGACGCCTGACGGGCCGACAGCACCAGGATCGGTACGCGGGTCCAGCCGCGCAGCGCCTTGATGACGTCGACCCCGTCCATGTCGGGCAGTCCGAGGTCGAGCATCACCACGTCCGGCTGACGCGCGGCCGCCAGCCGGAGGGCCGTGGCGCCGTCGGGCGCCGCGTCCACTCCGTACTGGCGTGCCTGCATGTTGATCACGAGTGCCCGTACGAGCTGTGGGTCGTCTTCCACGACCAGCACTCGGGTCATCAGTTGCCCTTGATCAGTTCCTTGAGTGCGATGTTGAGTTCGAGGACGTTCACGCGGGGCTCGCCCATGAAGCCGAGGGTGCGGCCCTCGGTGTGGTCCTTCACGAGCTTGTCCACCTTGTCGACGGGGAGGTTGTTCTTCTCGGCGATCCGGTGGACCTGGATCTGCGCGTACTGCGGGGAGATGTCCGGGTCCAGGCCGGAGCCGGAGGAGGTCACCGCGTCGGCGGGGACGTCCGAGGGCTTGACCGTGTAGCCGGCCACCGAGTTGTCCTTGATCACCGCGGCCTTGGCGTCCTTGACCCACTCGATCAGGTCGGCGTTGTCACCGGAACGGTTGGTGGCGCCGGACAGGATCAGCTTGTACTGGGTGTTGACGGAGTTGGTGCCGAGGCCGTTCTGCGGGCGGCCCTGGAACCACTTCAGGTCGGGCTCCGGGGTCTCCTGGCCCTTCTTCAGCGGCAGGTTGTAGGCCTGGCCGATGAGCGAGGAGCCTACGACCTTGCCGTCCGCCTTGATCTCGGAACCGTTCGCCTTGTTGTTGAACACCCCTTGGGCGATGCCGGTGACGACCAGCGGGTAGATGACGCCGGTCACCAGGGTCAGCACGAGCAGGGCACGCAGTCCCGCCCAGAGCAGCCGGGCCGTGTTGGTAGCGGAGTTGTTCATGGCGATCAGCCGATCCCGGGGACGATGGAGATGATCATGTCGATGATCTTGATACCGATGAAGGGGGCGATCAGCCCGCCGATGCCGTAGATCGTGAGGTTGCGGCGGAGCATCTTGTCGGCGCTCACCGGCCGGTACTGCACGCCCTTCAGGGACAGCGGCACCAGCGCGATGATGATCAGCGCGTTGAAGACGACCGCGGACAGGATCGCGGAGTCCGGCGAGGACAGCCCCATGATGTTGAGCTTGTCCAGGCCCGGGTAGACCGCCGCGAACAGCGCCGGGATGATCGCGAAGTACTTCGCGACGTCGTTGGCGATGGAGAACGTGGTCAGCGCACCGCGCGTGATCAGCAACTGCTTGCCGATCTCGACGATCTCGATGAGCTTGGTCGGGTTGGAGTCGAGGTCGACCATGTTGCCGGCCTCCTTGGCGGCCGACGTACCGGTGTTCATCGCCACGCCGACGTCCGCCTGCGCGAGGGCCGGGGCGTCGTTCGTACCGTCACCGGTCATCGCGACGAGCTTGCCGCCAGCCTGCTCCCGCTTGATGAGGGCCATCTTGTCCTCGGGAGTGGCCTCCGCGAGGAAGTCGTCGACGCCCGCCTCCTCGGCGATCGCCTTGGCCGTCAGCGGGTTGTCACCCGTGATCATGACGGTCTTGATGCCCATGCGGCGCAGTTCGTCGAACCGCTCCCGCATGCCCTCCTTGACGACGTCCTTGAGGTGAATGACACCCAGGATCCGGGCGCCCTCCTCGTCGTGGATCGCCACGAGCAGCGGGGTGCCGCCGGACTCGGAGATCCGGCTGGCGATCGCGTCCGCGTCCTCGGCGACCGCCCCGCCCTGCTCCTTGACCCAGGCGATGACCGAACCGGCCGCACCCTTGCGGATCTTCCTGCCGTCCACGTCCACACCCGACATACGGGTCTGGGCGGTGAAGGCGATCCACTCGGCGTGCGCCAGCTCGCCCTGGTGGCGCTCGCGCAGGCCGTACTTCTCCTTCGCCAGGACGACGATGGAACGGCCCTCGGGCGTCTCGTCGGCCAGCGACGACAGCTGGGCGGCATCCGCGACCTCGGCCTCGGTGGTGCCCTTGACCGGGACGAACTCGGCGGCCTGGCGGTTGCCGAGGGTGATGGTGCCGGTCTTGTCGAGCAGCAGCGTGGAGACGTCACCGGCGGCCTCGACCGCGCGACCGGACATGGCCAGGACGTTGCGCTGGACCAGACGGTCCATGCCCGCGATGCCGATCGCGGAGAGCAGCGCGCCGATCGTGGTCGGGATCAGACAGACCAGCAGGGCCACCAGGACGACCATGGTCAGGTGGGTGCCCGCGTAGTTGGCGAACGGCGGCAGGGTGGCCACCGCGAGCAGGAAGACGATCGTCAGCGACGCCAGCAGGATGTTCAGCGCGATCTCGTTCGGCGTCTTCTGCCGGGCCGCGCCCTCGACGAGGTTGATCATCCGGTCGATGAAGGTCTCGCCCGGCTTCGTCGTGATCTTGATGACGATGCGGTCGGAGAGGACCTTCGTGCCACCGGTGACCGCCGAGCGGTCGCCGCCGGACTCGCGGATGACCGGGGCCGACTCACCCGTGATCGCCGACTCGTCGACCGAGGCGACACCCTCGATGACGTCGCCGTCACCGGGGATGATGTCGCCGGCCTCACAGACGACCAGGTCACCGATCTTCAGCTCGGTGCCGGGCACCTGCTCCTCGGAGCCGTCCCCCCGCACTCGACGCGCGACGGTGTCCGTCTTGGCCTTGCGCAGGGTGTCGGCCTGTGCCTTGCCGCGGCCCTCGGCGACGGCCTCCGCCAGGTTGGCGAAGATCACGGTCAGCCACAGCCAGGCGCTGATCGCCCAGCCGAACCAGTCGCCCGGGTCCTTGAAGGAGAAGACCGTGGTCAGCACCGACCCGATCCACACCACGAACATCACGGGGGACTTGATCATCACCCGCGGGTCGAGCTTGCGGACGGCGTCCGGCACCGACTTGACCAGCTGCTTGGGGTCGAAGAGGCCCGCGCCGACACGTCCCTCGGCGGGCTTGTGACCGGTGGGCACGTCGCTGTGCGGCGCCCGGGTCGGGGTGGCTGTGGACATCGAGTCCTCTTGCTTTTCTATACGAGTGGTCATGACGCCAGCCCTTCGGCCAGCGGACCCAGCGCGAGGGCCGGGAAGTAGGTCAGACCGGTGATGATCAGGATCGCCCCCACCAGCAGACCGGTGAACAGCGGCTTCTCCGTGCGCAGGGTGCCCGCGGTGACCGGGACCGGCTTCTGCTCGGCGAGCGAGCCGGCCAGCGCCAGCACGAACACCATCGGCAGGAAGCGGCCGAGCAGCATGGCCAGGCCCAGGGTGCTGTTGAACCACTGGGTGTCCGCGTTCAGACCGGCGAAGGCCGAGCCGTTGTTGTTGGCGGCGGACGTGTAGGCGTACAGGATCTCGCCGAACCCGTGCGCCCCGCTGTTGGTCATCGAGTTCGCCGGCGTGGGCAGGGCCATCGCGAACGCCGTGAAGATGAGCACGAGCGCCGGCGTGATCAGGATGTAGCAGGCCGCCAGCTTGATCTCGCGGGAACCGATCTTCTTGCCCAGGTACTCCGGCGTACGGCCGACCATCAGACCGGCGATGAACACCGCGATGATCGCCATGACCAGGATGCCGTAGAGGCCGGAGCCGGTACCGCCGGGCGCGATCTCGCCCAGCATCATGCTGAGCATGGTGATGCCACCGCCGAGGCCGGTGAACGAGGAGTGGAAGGAGTCCACCGCACCGGTCGAGGTGAGCGTGGTCGCCACCGCGAAGATCGACGAGCCGCCGACGCCGAAGCGGGTCTCCTTGCCCTCCATCGCGCCGCCGGCGATCTGGAACGCCGGGCCGTGGTGGGCGAACTCGGTCCACATCATCAGGGCCGTGAAGCCGAGCCAGATGGTGGCCATGGTCGCGAGGATCGCGTAGCCCTGCTTGACCGAACCGACCATGATGCCGAAGGTGCGGGTCAGCGCGAACGGGATCACCAGCAGCAGGAAGATCTCGAAGAGGTTCGAGAACGGGGTGGGGTTCTCGAACGGGTGAGCGCTGTTGGCGTTGAAGTAACCGCCGCCGTTGGTGCCGAACTCCTTGATGGCCTCCTGCGAAGCGACCGCGCCGCCGTTCCACTGCTGCGAGCCACCCATGAACTGGCCGACCTCGTGGAGGCCGGAGAAGTTCTGGATCGCACCGCACGCCACGAGCACGACGGCCGCGATCACGGCACCCGGAACCAGGATGCGGATTGTGCCGCGCACCAGGTCGGACCAGAAGTTGCCGAGCTCACCGGTGCGCGAGCGCGCGAAGCCGCGCACCAGCGCCACGGCGACGGCGATGCCGACGGCCGCGGAGACGAAGTTCTGGACGGCCAGGCCGGCGGTCTGCACGACGTGGCCCATGGCCTGCTCGCCGTAGTAGGACTGCCAGTTCGTGTTGGTGACGAAGGACGCGGCGGTGTTGAACGCCTGGTCCGGGTCGATGGCCTTGAAGCCGAGCGAGCCGGGCAGAGAGCCCTGGATCCGCTGCAGCAGGTAGAGGAAGAGAACGCCGACCGCGGAGAAGGCGAGGACGCCGCGCAGGTAGGCGGGCCAGCGCATCTCGGTGTCGGGGTTGGCACCGATGCCCTTGTAGATCCACTTCTCGACGCGCCAGTGCTTGTCGGAGGAGTAGACCTTGGCCATGTAGTTGCCAAGGGGGACGTAGGCGAGCGCCAGCGCGCCTATGAGAGCGAGCAGCTGGAGGAAGCCGGCAAGTACGGGACCCATGGTGTGTCTCAGAACCTCTCCGGGAAGATCAGGGCGAGGACGAGATAGCCCAGCAGGGCGACGGCCACGACGAGGCCGACGATGTTCTCGGCGGTCACAGCTTCGTCACCCCCTTGGCGACGAGAGCCACCAGCGCGAAGGCCGCGATCGTGGTGACGACGAAGGCCAGATCGGCCATCGTGAACTCCTGGGTTGAGGTTCGGGTGAGACTCGGAAGTCCGGACGGTTAGAGGAAACCCCCTGGCTGGCTGGATTTGGCCACCGTTGACGGGTCCCTTACGGCGGTCGATACGGCTTTGACGGGACCCATACGGAGACCGTGACGGGCGCCTCAGAACAGCCGGAACCGCAGCCGGCAGATCACCGCGTCGGTCTCCCGCCGCACCGCGTGGGCGACGACGGCGCCCCGCTGGTTCTGCAGCAGCCGCTGCCACAGCCGCTCCGGCTCGGTCTCCGGGATGAGCACGGTGACCTGGGTGGCCGGCTCCGCCGCCATGACCTCGCGGACGTACGCGGCGATGGGGCGCCCCAGGCTGCGGCGCTCGCACGCCAGCCGGACCAGCGGCACCCCGGGGTTCCACTCGGCCCAGGCGCGCTCCAGGGCGTGCAGCTGGGCGCGGTCCTCGGGGCCGGGATGGCAGACGGTCACCGCGCGCACCTCGTCGCCGAGGGAGGAGGCGGCGCTCAGGGCCTCGGAGGTGAGGCGGGACAGGGAGGAGACGGGCACGATCACGACCGAGCGTTCGCGGCGCGGGACGTCGGGGATGCGGCCCAGGCCGAGCCGCACGCCGATGCGGGTGTAGGCGCGGTGGACGGCGACGAAGGCCGCCACCAGCAGCGGCAGCGCGACGACGATCAGCCAGGCGCCCTCGGTGAACTTGCTCGCCGTGACGACGACGGTCGAGACGCCGGTCAGGACGGCGCCGAAGCCGTTGAGCAGCGCCTTGCCGCGCCAACCAGGGGTACGTTCCAGGCGCCAGTGCCGCACCATGCCGACCTGGGCGATGGTGAAGCCGACGAAGACGCCGATCGCGAAGAGCGGTACGAGGGTGTTGGTGTCGCCGCCGGAGAAGACGAGCAGCGCGGCGGAGACCGCGGCCAGGGCCAGCACACCGTGCCGGTGGACCTGGCGGTCGGCCTTCAGGGCGAAGACGTGCGGCGCGTAGTTGTCCCGGGCGAGCAGCTTCAGCAGGACCGGCAGGCCGCCGAAGGAGGTGTTCGCGGACAGCGCCAGCAGGATCATGGTGGCGAACTGGATCACGTAGAAGGCCCAGTTGTGGCCGAGCGAGGCGTCCGCGAGCTGGGCGAGGACGGTGACGCCCTCGACCGGCTGGAGGTGGAAGCGGGAGATCAGCACCGACAGGCCGATGAGCATCGCGCCGAGCACGGCGCCGAGGGCGACCTCCGCGCGCTGGGCGCGCCTGGCGCGCGGCACGCGGAAGGAGGGGACGGCGTTGGCGATGGCCTCGACGCCGGTCAGGGCGCTGCACCCGGAGGCGAAGGCCTTGAGCAGGAGCAGGGTGCCGACGGTGGTGGCGTTGTCCGCGACGACCGAGGCGTGACCGGCCGCGGTGGCGGTGCTCGCCGGCGCGGACCGGAACAGGCCCACGACGATCAGCACGAAGATCGAGCCGACGAACACGACGGTCGGCACGATGAACGCCTTGGCCGACTCGACTATGCCGCGCAGGTTGACCGCCGTGATCAGGACGAGGACCGCCAGGCACAGCCACAGCCGGTCGTCGTACAGGGTCGGGAAGGCGGAGGTCAGCGCGGCCACCCCGGCCGTGACGGCGACGGCGACGTTGAGGACGTAGTCCAGCACCAGCGAGGCGGCCGCCACCAGGCTGGTCCGCGCGCCCAGGTGCGTCTTGGCGACCGCGTAGGAGCCGCCGCCGTCCGGGAAGGCCGCGATCACCTGCCGGTAGGAGGCGACCAGCACCGCGAGCAGGGCGGCGATGGCCAGGGTGACGGGAAGCGTGAGGCCCAGGCCGTGGGCGCCCGCCGCCGCGAGGACGAGCACGATGGCCTCGGGGCCGTACGCCACCGAGGCCATCGCGTCCAGCGACAGGGCGGCGAGGCCGGTGACGGCGGTCAGACGGTGCCGCTCGCCGGTATCGGGCGGCTCCTCGTCCGCGGGGACGGCGCCCGGTTCGACGGTGAGTATGGACATGAGCGGCTGCTCCTTAGTACGGGACGAACGGCCGCGCGCCGAGGGCCGCGCGCGGTGCACCCAGGTTCTGTCCCGTTGCGGCCGGCCCCCGCGGCTCCTTGCGCGTTCTTCGCGCCGAACCCGGTGACCTTGACGTGTCCTTGACGGGAGTGTGACGCGGGCAACGGCCCGTCTTCGCTGCGGTCGCGTCAAGAACGCAGGTCGGCTCGTCAGAGTCCCGTCAATGCGCGGCGCAGCCGTGCCGTCCCGGCTGCCGGGGTCTCTACGCTCGCCCGCATGGAGCGCCGCGTGCTGTACGACCGCCGTTGGGCCGAGGATCTGTACAGCTCGGTCCGCTGTTCCGGCGTGCTACTGGGCCTGCTGTTCCTGATCGACTGGGGCACGGGCGACCTGACCTGGTGGCGCGGCACCCTGTGGGTCACGCTCGCGCTGCTGCTGTTCGTGGTGCTGTTCCCGGCCCGGGTCTCGGCGGGCGAGGGCTGGCTCGTCTCCCGCCGTCTGCTGCGCACCCGGCGGGTCCGCACCGACATACTCGTGTCCGTGCGCTGTCTGGACGGGGTCTCCCGGCGTCTCGTCCTGCGGGACGCCTTCGGCGACCGGGTCGAGCTCGACCCCGAGGTCTTCGTGAACAACCCGGACCTCTGGTTCCAGCTCGACGAGGACGCCCGCAGGTCCTCGGAGGCCGGGTTCCTGATGTGCGGGACGACCGCGCTGCGCCGCGTCGCGGAGCGGGTCGACCGGGAGACGGCACTGAGCGTGTTCCGGGCGTCCGGCCTGGAGTAGTCCCCCGGCTGCTCGGTCCCGTCAGCCCCGCCGCCCGTTCGGATGCGGCTGCACCCCCGTCATCAGGATGTCCAGGCCCCGCCGTGTCGTCGCGAGGACCACGCGGTCGCCGGCCCGCAGCACCCGGCCCTGCACCGGTCGCCAGTCGAAGCCCTGCCGGTCGAGACGGAGCCCGGCGAGGGTGTCCGACTCGGACGACGGCACGGGCCCGGCGGCGGCCCCCACCGCCAGCACCCGCCACTCGTTCTCCCGGAATGCCTCGTGCACGGACCGCCCCTCCAGCTCGGCATGCCCGGCCACGTCCACGCAGGTGAACAGCAGCGAGCCGCGCTCCACCGGCATCACCCCGAGGACATGGCGGCCCATCATGGCGGCGGCGAAGGAGGGCGCGGCCAGCGCCGAGACGCTGCGGCTGCGGGTCAGCGCGTCGGGGTAGGAGGCGCGCAGGGTGCGCTGCACGGTCGCGGCGAAGTCGTCGTCGTAGAGCCGGGTCACCACCCGGACGGCGGGATTCTGCTCGCGGACGGCCATGACGATGTCGAGGTTCTGCCCGTCGTCGCGGGTGAGGACGAGCAGCGAGCCGCAGTCTCCGACCCGGGCGCGGTCGAGCACGCCCGGGGCGGTGGCGTCCTCCAGGATCAGCGGGACGCCGAGTTCCCGGGCCAGGGCGACGCCGCGGGCGTGCGGGTCGCGTTCGATCACCACCACCTGGTGGCCGGTGTTGTGCAGCCGGACGAGCACCCGGGTGCCGACCTTGCCGAGCCCGACCAGCACGATGTGGCCGGTCACGTCGTCGTCCGGAGGATGGCTGGCGGAGGCCGCGCGGAAGGCCTCGGTGGCGTTCATCGTCGCGGCGACGACCATCGGCAGGATGGCCAGGCCCACGAAGCCGGCGATCAGCTGGAGCACCCGCCGGGCGACCGACTCGTCGGTGGCCGGGTCGCCCATGGTGAAGATGTCGAGCAGGGGCAGGTAGGTGTTCTTCCACCAGGGGTGCTCGTCGGCGAAGAGCGCGGTGGCGGTCGAGAGCGCGACGACGATCGCCGCCAGCGTGCCGTAGACGGCGGCCAGTTGGTGGGAGAGGAAGACCCGCCACGGCAGGTGGGCCAGGCGCGCCCGCAACCAGCTCCGGGCGCGGCCGCGCCGGCCGCGGGCGGCCGGTTCGGTCGTGTGGTGGTGGGTGATCTCCTCCAGCAGCAGCCGCCCGTGCGTGAACTGCCGGTGGTACGCGGTCCGGGTGTCCGGCAGCAGCTGGGTGCCGTCCTCGCCGGGTGTCTCCGCGCTGTCCTGGCTCGCCGGGTCGTCCTGGTGGGCGCCGGACAGCACGGCGAGGGTGGCCAGGTCGGTGGGCTGCGGCGGCGTGCCCGCGGGCCGTACCACGCCGCGGAAGACCTTGCCCTCGACCTGGAGGGTGTGTCCGTGGCCGACGGCGGCGGCCGCCACGAGTTCCGGTACGGCGGTGTCGGCGTCGGAGAGCACGGTGGTGGACATGTCCCGCGCCGCGTCGTCGCACAGCTGGGCCGCGCGGTCGAGCAGCCGCTCCAGGTGCCGGCCCCGTTCACGGTCGTACATCCGGACGACGAGCCGGACGGTGGGGTTGAGCGCGCGGGCCACCAGGGCGGCGGTCATGTTGACCTGGTCGTCGCCGTAGGTGAGGGCGAGCGCCGCGGCCCGCTCGACGCCCGCGGCCCGCAGCGTCCGCTCGTCCGGCCGGGCGGCGACCAGCAGTTCGACGGACGAGTCCGGGTCGCGGTGCAGCGCGGCGATCTCCGCGCCGTGCTCGTCGTGCCCGGACGGCAGCACGACGGTGACCGCCTCGCCGCACACGGCGTCCAGTTCGACGGCGAGCCGGTGGGCGAGCCCGTCGTCGCCGCAGATCACCATGTGCTGGGAGCGCGGGCCAAATTCCGTACGGGGAGGGGGAGGTGACGTCACACCAGAGGGAACGGTGGCCGGGGCGCGGGCGGTTCCGCCGACCACCCTCTCGTTATGTCAAGATCACGCCAAGTGCATCGGTCAGCGCACCGGCCCCGCCGTGTCCAGCGCGGCCCCGGTCTGGTCGGCCAGGGTCACCGCGACCAGACGGGCCTGGAGCGGCGGCACCGGGCCCGGCCCGGGGGTGAGCATGAAGCGGCCGAGGTAGTGCCCGTTGCCGTACGCCCGCAGCTCGGTCTCGCCCTGCGGCCAGCCGTGCGCGTCGATGTCGTACGGCCTGCGCCCCACCGTGACGCCGCCGTCCTGGCGCAGCCGCGGCGGCTGCCCGAGGAGCGTGCCGTACTCGAAGCGGCAGCCGCGCAGGCCGAGGAGTCCGGTCAGTTCACCGCGGACGTGGTCGACCACGGTGTCGGAGGACTTGGCGGACTGGACGAGGTCGGCCGTGGCGTGGATGCGGGCGAGGTAGTCCGCGTCGGTCACCGTGACGACCTCCAGCCGGCGGGCGTGCGCGGCGAGTTGGGACACGATCAGACCGACGACGAGCAGCAGCACCGCCGTCTCGATGTCGGCGGTGGCGTCGATGTCGAACGTGTCGTAGGGGCGGGTGAGGAAGAAGTCGAACCAGGCCGCCGCCGACAGCGCGGCGACGACGCCCGCCGTACGGCTGCCCAGCGCGGCGACCGCCACGACCGCCACGACGAGGACCAGCGCGGCGTTGGTGTGCGACAGGTCCGTGCGGAAGGGCACGAGGGCGAGCGCCACCAGAAGGGGAACGACGATGCCCGCCGCGAGGGCGAGACGGTCCCGGGGCCGGCTCGCGGTGCGGTGCGGGCTCCGGATGCCGGTCAGGGTGCTCATGGGGCACCTCCTACACTCTGCGCACCACGGGGGTGCGGTTCCGGTGCGGGTCGGGCACGCTCGGCGAGCGGCAGGGACACGACCATCGTCAGGCCTCCGCCCGGCGTGTCCTCGGGGGTCAGCGTGCCGTCCATGGCCTCGGTCAGCCCCCGGGCCAGCGCGAGGCCCAGACCGAGTCCGGTGGTGTTGTCGGTGTCGCCGAGCCGTTGGAAGGGCTCGAAGAGCCGGTCCCGGCCCGTCGGCGGAAGTCCGGGACCCCGGTCCACGACGCGGAGTTCGGCGCGCCCCGCCAGGACGCTCGCGGTCACCAGCACCGGCGTGCCGGACGGGCTGTGCCGGGCCGCGTTGCCCGCCAGGTTGGCGATCACGCGCTCCAGCAGGGGCGGGTCGGCGAGCACGGGCGGCAGGTTCTCCAGGTCGCGCACATCGACGTCGGGGACGTCCGCGAGCGCGGCCGGCAGGACCTCCTCCAGCGCGGTAGGCCGCAGATTGAGGGTGAGCACGCCCGCCTCCAGGCGGCTGAGGTCGAGGAGGTTCTCCACCAGGCGGCTCAGCTTGGCCATGGACTCGTCGGCGGTGGCGAGGAGTTCGTCGCGGTCCTCGGCGGAGAACTGGACGTCGCGGCTGCGCAGCGAGGTCACCGCGGCCCAGCCGGCCGCGAGCGGGGTGCGCAGGTCGTGGCCCACGGCCCGCAGCAGCGCGGTGCGCATCCGGTCGGCGGCCCGGACCGGCTCGACCTCGGCGGCGGCCTCGGCGAGCCGGGCCCGCTCGACCGCGGAACCGACGTGCGCGGCGAACGCGGCCAGCACCCGTCGCTCGGAGGAGGACGGGGTACGGCCGCGCAGCACCAGGTGGTTGCCGGGGCCCGCGGGCACCACGGTCGTCGCCGCGTCGGCGTCGGGCGGCTCGTCGACCAGTTCCACGGCGTCCATGCCGAACGTCTCGCGGGTGCGTTCCAGCAGGGCCGGGATCGTCTGGCCGCCGCGCACGATGCTGCCCGCCAGCGAGGACATGGTCTCCGCCTCGGCGGTCGCCCGCGCCGCCCGCCGCGACAGGCGCAGGGAGCGGTCGACGACGGCGGCCACGGTGGCGGCCACCACCGCGAACACCCCGAGAGCCAGCAGGGCGTTGGGATCGTCCAGGGTGAACTGCCCGACGGGCGGGATGAACCAGTAGTTGAGCAGCAGGGACGCCGTGACGGACGCGATGACCGCGGACGCGACCCCACCTATGCAGGCCACGCCCACCACCGCGAGCAGGAACAGCAGAGCCTCGCTGGTGAGGTTCACGGTGCCGCGCACCTGGGCCAGGGCGACGGTCAGCAGCACCGGCAGCACCAGCCCCGCCACCGGCCCCGCGATCAGCCGGGCCGTCGACAGCGTGCGCCGCCGGGACGGCAGCAGGGTGCCGCGTCCGGCCCGCTCGTGGGTGACCCGGTGCACGTCGATGTCACCGCTCAGCTCGGTGACCGTCTCCCCCGTGCCGGGTCCGGTCAGGAAGCGTTCCAGGCGGCCGCGGCGGCTGGTGCCGAGGACGAGCTGGGTGGCGTTCTCGGTGCGGGCGAACTCCACCAGGGCGGTGGCCACGTCGTCCCCGACGACCGAGTGGTAGCTGCCGCCGAGGTCCTCGACGAGTCGGCGCTGCCGGGCCAGGGAGGCGTGCGAGACCCCTGCGGCGAGGCCGTCGCTGCGGGCGACGTGCACGGCGAGCAGGTCGCCGCCCGCGGACCGGTCGGCGATGCGGGCGGCGCGCCGTACCAGCGTGTCGCCCTCGGGACCGCCGGTCAGCGCCACCACGACCCGCTCCCGGGTCTCCCAGACCTTTCCGATGGCGTGCTCGGCCCGGTACGACTGGAGCGCCTCGTCGACCCGGTCGGCCACCCACAGCAGCGCCAGCTGACGCAGCGCGGTCAGGTTGCCGGGGCGGAAGTAGTTCGCGAGGGCCGCGTCGATCTTCTCGGGGGCGTAGATGTTGCCGTGCGCCATCCGGCGGCGCAGCCCCTCGGGCGGGATGTCGACCAGTTCGATCTGCTGGGCCCGCCGGACGATCTCGTCGGGCACCGTCTCGTGCTGCGGCACCCCGGTGATCTTCTCGACGACGTCCTTGAGGGACTCCAGGTGCTGAATGTTGACCGCCGTGATGACGTCGATGCCCGCGGCGAGCAGCGCCTCGACGTCCTGCCAGCGCTTGGGGCTGCGGCCGCCGCCCGGGACGTTGGTGTGGGCGAACTCGTCGACGATCGCGACCCGTGGACGGCGTTCCAGGACCGCGTCGAGATCCATCTCCTCGAATTCTCCGCCGCGGTAGACGCACCGGGTGCGCGGCACGACCTCCAGGTCGTCGCACATGGCCTGCGTCCAGCGGCGGCCGTGGCACTCCACGAACCCGATCACCACGTCGGCACCCCGGGACGCGCGGCGGCGCGCCTCGTCGAGCATGCGGTAGGTCTTGCCCACCCCCGGGGCCGCGCCGAGGTAGACCTTCAGTCGTCCGCGCCGTACGTCGTTCATCACCCTCAGGGAAGCGCGCAGTACGGCCGTGAGGAGGTTTCTTGACGCGTCCCTGGCGCCGCTGACGAGGACGTTGACACTGTTTTGACGATCGCGGGCCCGATAGGGTGAGGGACGGTGTGCCGGGAAGTCTGGTCGGCTGGGAGCCATGGTGGCTCCGATATCAGGGCCCCAGGGGGATGGCATGCGCAGCGTCGGTACGGTTCTCGCACTCGTGGTGCTGGCCACGGTGGTGGCGACCTTCGCACGCCGGTGGCGTATACCGGCCCCCTCACTGCTGGTGGTCGCCGGCCTCGCCGTGGCTCTGCTGCCGGGCACCCCGGAGATCGCGATCAGCCCCGAGATCATCGGCCTCGTCGTGCTCCCGCCGCTGCTGTACGCCAGCGCGGAGGAACTGTCCTGGCGCGAGCTGCGCGCGGTGTGGAAGCCGGTCGGGGTGCTCGCGGTGGGCCTGGTGCTGGCCTCGGCGGCGGCGGTGGGCGCCGTGGCCTCCGCGGTGACACCGCTGTCCTGGCCGATGGCTCTGGTGCTCGGGGCCGTCCTCGCCAGCACCGACCCGGTCGCGGTGACCGCGCTCGGCCGCCGGCTCGCGCTGCCGCCCAAGGTGCAGGTCCTGGTCCAGGCGGAGAGTCTGTTCAACGACGCGACCTCGCTGGTGCTCTTCCGGGTCGCGGTGAGCGTCGCCGTGGCGTCCGCGGCGGCGAACTGGGGGGCGGCGGGCGGGGAGTTCGTCCTGCTCGCGGGCGGCGGCACGCTGATCGGGGCGGCGGTCGCGGCGGTGGTCACGGTGATCCGCCGGCGTACCGAGGACCCGATCCTGGAGACGGTGATCGCGCTGGTGACGCCGTACGCGTCCTACGTCCTCGCGGAGGCGGCGCACACCTCCGGCGTCACCTCGGTGGTGGTCGCGGGCGTGGTCCTGGGCGGCCGCGGCGACCGGCTGACCAACGCCCGCATCAGGCTCCAGCTGCACGCCGTCTACGGCACGGTGGTGTTCCTGCTGGAGAGCGTCGTCTTCAGCCTGATAGGGCTGGCGCTGCCGGCGCAGGTGGTGGCGCTGTCCGACGGCGACCGGACGTGGCCGCTGTACGCCCTCCTGGTGGCGGGCACGCTCATCGCGGTACGGCTGCTGTGGCTGGCGCCGCTGTCGGCGGTGGTGCAGCGCAAGGGCGGCGTCCCGCGCATGAACTGGCGGCTGCCGATGGTGCTGACCTGGGCGGGCACTCGTGGGGTGGTACCGCTGGCGGCGGCCCTGTCGATCCCGGAGACCACGAAGAGCGGCGCCGCCCTGGCGGACCGTCCGCTGGTGCTGGTGCTGACCACCTCGGTCGTGGTGGTCACCCTCGTCGTCCAGGGCTTCACGCTGGCCCCGGTGGTGCGCCGCTCCGGCATCGCCCTGGAGCCCGACCACACCGAGCGCGAGGAGGCCGCCGCCCGCTGCCGGCTCGCGGACGCGGGCATCCGGCGCCTGGAGGAGCTGTCGGAGCTGGAGGCCGTACCGGACGTGGTCATCGACCGGCTGCGGCGCGGCCTCAACGCCCGGCTGGACGACGCCCGCGACCGGCTGGCCGACGACAGCGGTGACGGCGTCCCCGCCGAGTCCGCCGACCTCGTCTACCGCCAGCTGCGCCGCGACCTGATCGCCGTGGAGACCGCGGAGCTGCAGCGGCTGTACGACGAGCACACGATCAGTGACACCACGCGCAGGCGCCTGCAGCGGTCCCTGGACCTCGAAGAGGCCCGGCTGGCGGACGCCTGAGCGGGCCGGCCCGGCCGGGCGCTCAGCGGAACTCGGCCAGCCGGGGCCTCAGGCCGAGTCCGGTGAGTCCGATGGCAAGGAGCAACAGGCCGCAGACCCACGGCAGTTGGTCGGCGAGTTCGGATCGGCCCGCCGCCACGGACGACGTGAAGTGGGCGCGGTTGATGTCCGTCACCTTGTCCAGCGCGGCCATCCACTCTCCGAAGTGCGCGTTGGACGTCCCGGCCTCCCAGCCCATGCAGAACTCCACCGCCTCCCGCTCCTTGCCCGTCGCGAGGAGCGCGCGGATCTTCCGGTCGTCGCGCGCGTAGACCGCGTACGCCTCCACCGTCTTCTCGGCGGCGGCCCGCTCCCCGGGGAAGGTGATGTTGTCGAGTTCGCGCCGGAACTCGCCGGTGAAGCGCAGGGCGTCGTGATCGGCCGTGTAGTCCCGCCAGGTGGCCGCGAGCCGGTCGTCGTACGTGGCGAGGGTGGCGCCCGTGAGCCCGTACAGCCTCTGGGACTTGGCGAGGAAGGAGTCCGCGTACTGGGTCCGGCGCTGGGGGTCGAGGAGGAAGCGGCTCTCGTCGGCGTTGGCGTCGTAGGCGATCGCGCGGGCGCGGGAGAGCGCGACGACGGAGTCGAAGGCGTCGCGGCGGGCCCCGCGCAGGTGCTCGGCGGAGGAGGCCAGCAGCTGGCCGCCGAGGAGGACGGCGACGAGCACGCAGACGGTGGCGGCCAGCACACCGGGATTGATGATCCGGCGGAAGCGCCGGGTGAGGTACCACTGCAGGACACCGAGCGCGCCGAGGAGCAGCAGACCGAGGACGAGGACGGCCGCGAGCTGGGCGGCCAGGGTCGAACGGGCGGCGTCGTACTGGCGGTTGAAGGCCGCGTTGTTGGAGGACACCAGGGTGCGCGCCTCCGGCAGGAGCTTGTTCTGCAGGAGGTCGGTCGCGTCGCGGTAGTCGTGCAGCGCGTCCGGCTTGCCGCCGCCGCGAGCGTCGTTCTCCAAGGCGCGGCCGATGAGCTCCTGGTACTCGGCGAAGTCGTCGGTGAGCGACTCCACGGTCTTCTCGTCGCCCCGGTCGCCCTGGGCGGCGACGGCGAGGGTCCGCAGGTCGTGGCCGATCTCGCGCCGCGCGTCGCCGTAGAAGCCGATGGCCTTCGTGTGCGGTGTCTCCAGCTCGCCCTTGCCCGCGTCTCCGCTGGACAGCAGGAGGTTGGCGGCCTGCGCGTCCATGTCGTTGAGGGCGAGGTTGAGGTCGGCGGCGCTGGTGGTGCGCGGGGCGTCCCGGTCGGCGACGGCGTTCCAGGTGCCGTGGGCGGCGAGTCCGGCCACGGCCAGCAACGCCGTCAGGGCGGCGGCGAGCAGGACCGTGGACGCGCGCAGAAGGCGCAGCCGGGCGGGCACGGTGGCCCAGTACCGGCGGCGCAGAGCGGCCCGCGCGGCCACGGCCTGCTGCCTGAGGCGGTGCCCCGACCCCTCCGCCCGCGACCGCCCTCGTGGCCGCGGTGCGGGGCCCCGCCCGGGCGGGACGACCGCCGCTCTCCGTGGCTCTCCGACAGCCTCCGTCTGAGGTCTGTGCGATGTGCCGGACGTGATCGTCACGGTCCCTCCCACGTACACGCCACGGACGGTCGCCCGTCCCCCGTGCCGCTCAGTCTGCGACCGCATCCGGCCACGAGCGCTCGGCGTTGACGCTCCCCTGACGCCTCCTCAGGGACGTTTGACGGGTCCTTGACGGCCTGCCTTCCGCGCCCGTACGGAAACCGCAAATTCCTTGCTGAGCAGGACCGTTGGGCGGTCGCCCGCGGATAGATTCGCTGTCGGCCGCCCGAGGAGGCCACGAGCGTCAGCGGCCTCACGGCTCCGGAGTCCCCCATCCGAAACGGATCGCGGCGGCCCGGTGCCCGCCCAGAGCGACGGGCACCGTCGCACGGCGTCCCGTCGTCCCATCGCCGACGCCCGTGCGCCCGCCGTGGGGGGGGGGGGGGGCGGCCCCGCCCCCCCCCCCCCCCCCCCCCCCCCCCGCCCCCCCCCCCCACGCAGCAGTTTTTGGGGCGCGGCCGCCCACGGCCCC
>NZ_JBSHAQ010000061.1:32713-60997 GCF_053611585.1 Streptomyces sp. NPDC054794
GGGCGCCCCGCCACCCCACGCCGCCCCCCGGGGCGCCGGGGGGGGGGGGCGGGCCCCCCCCCCCCCCACGGCTCCTCGCGGCCCGCCATCCCTGTCACCCGACGAAGGTCTTCATGTTGCGCGCCGCTCCCGATCAGGCCCCGCCCTCGCATGCCCCCCGTCCGTCCCGTCCGGAGTCGAAAGGACGAGGAAAAGAAGGAAGAGCAGGAAGACGTCGGACCCCGAGCGGACTGTTCGAACCGGCCCAGCTCGTCCGCTCATTCCCCGAGGCGTTACGCAAACTGCATCCGCGAATCCTGGTGAGGAACCCGGTGCTCTGCGTGGTCTCGGTGGGCGCCGCCCTGACCACCGTGTCGGCGCTGCTGCACCCCGCCGTCTTCACCTGGGTCATCAGCGCCTGGCTGTGGCTGACCGTGGTCTTCGCCAACCTCGCCGAGGCCGTCGCCGAGGGCCGCGGCAAGGCGCAGGCCGAGTCCCTGCGCAAGGCCCGCACGGACACGGTGGCGCTACGACTGCTGAACTGGCGCTACGGCACCGACGTGCGCACCGCCCGCACGGAGGCGGTCGCCGCCACCGAGCTGAAGCCGCTGGACGTGGTGCTCGTGGAAGCGAGCGAGATGATCCCGGCGGACGGCGACGTCGTCGACGGGGTCGCGGCGGTGGACGAGTCCGCCGTCACCGGTGAGTCGGCACCCGTGATCCGCGAGTCGGGCGGCGACCGCAGCGGCGTCACGGGCGGTACGACGGTCCTGTCGGACCGGATCGTGGTCCGGGTCAGCGCACGCCCCGGGCACAGCTTCCTGGACCGGATGATCGCCCTGGTGGAGGGCGCCTCCCGGCAGAAGACCCCGAACGAGATCGCCCTCAACATCCTGCTGGCCTCGCTCACGATCATCTTCCTGCTCGTCGTGGTCACCCTGCAGCCGATGGCCGAGTACGCGAACGCCGCCCAGTCGACGACCGTGCTGGTCGCACTGCTCGTCACGCTCATTCCCACCACGATCGGGGCACTGCTGTCCGCGATCGGCATCG
Source organism: Streptomyces sp. NPDC054794 (assembly GCF_053611585.1). NCBI lineage: Bacteria > Bacillati > Actinomycetota > Actinomycetes > Kitasatosporales > Streptomycetaceae > Streptomyces > Streptomyces sp. NPDC054794. The sequence continues at coordinate 33,746 of NZ_JBSHAQ010000061.1, forward strand.
CGGGCATGGACCGGCTCGTGCAGCGCAATGTGCTCGCCATGTCGGGCCGGGCGGTCGAGGCGGCCGGCGACGTCAACACGCTGTTGCTGGACAAAACAGGCACCATCACCCTGGGCAATCGGGAGGCCGCCGCCTTCGTTCCGCTGCCCGGCGTCGACGAACGGCAGCTCGCCGACGCCGCCCAGTTGTCGTCGCTGGCCGACGAAACACCCGAGGGCCGCTCGGTGGTGGTCCTGGCGAAGAACCGGCACGGGCTGCGCGCACCCGCCGACGGCGAGCCGGCGAACGCCCGCTGGGTGGCGTTCAGCGCGCAGACCCGGATGAGCGGAGTCGATCTGCGCTGGGGCAACGGCGCGGTGTGCGCGATCCGCAAGGGCGCCGCCCAGCAGGTGATCGAGTGGGTGGAGATGTACGGCGGCCAAGTGCCGCCCGAGGCCCGGCTGCACGCCGATGCCGTGGCCGCCGGCGGCGGTACGCCCCTCCTGGTGGCGGTGCACGACTGGGACGGGCCGCGCGTCCTCGGCATGATCCACCTCAAGGACGTGGTCAAGGACGGCATCCGCGAACGCTTCGTCGAGCTGCGCCGCATGGGCATCCGCACTGTGATGATCACGGGTGACAACCCGCTGACCGCCAAGGCGATCGCCGAGGAGGCGGGCGTCGACGACTACCTGGCCGAGGCGACCCCCGAGGACAAACTCACCCTGATCAAGCGGGAACAGGAGGGCGGCAAGCTCGTCGCCATGACCGGTGACGGCACCAACGACGCCCCGGCGCTGGCTCAGGCGGACGTCGGCGTGGCGATGAACACGGGTACGACGGCCGCCAAGGAGGCCGGCAACATGGTCGACCTCGACTCCAACCCGACCAAGCTCATCGAGATCGTCGAGATCGGCAAACAACTGCTGATCACCCGGGGCGCGTTGACCACGTTCTCGATCACCAACGACGTCGCCAAGTACTTCGCCATCATCCCGGCGATGTTCGCGGGCGCGTATCCGGGCCTGGAGTCCCTCAACGTGATGGGGCTGCACAGCCCGACCTCCGCGATCACCTCGGCGATCATCTTCAACGCGCTGATCATCGTGGCGCTGATCCCGCTGGCACTGCGCGGAGTGCGCTACACGCCCTCGTCGGCGCACGACCTGCTGCGCCGCAACCTGCTGCTCTACGGGCTCGGCGGTCTGGTGCTGCCCTTCGTCGGCATCAAGCTGATCGACCTGTTGATCTCGCGGGTCCCGGCCTTGGCTGAACCTCGCCCGATCGGGTGGCTGCTCCGTCAAGGACCCGTATGCGCACGTCAGAAGCCCGTCAGAGAACGGCATTTCGGCTTGTCCGGGGTGTGCGGGAGGGCTTGCATGGAGTCTGTGAACAGCGCCTGGCTCCTCTTCGACCGGCCGCCGAGTCCCGCTCGGCCGCTGAGTCGTGTGCCGCGCTGCCCGGAAGCGCTCGCGTCCCGCTGACGCGCCTTCGCCTTCCGTGACCCGCGGGGCGCCGTGACCTTGGTCCGGCGCCCCGTCTCCTTTGCTCTCTCCTTTCACTCCGCACGTCCGCCGCCCCGACCAGGGGCCGTGGCGCGTGCCCGCAACCCCGGATGGGAACATGTCCGACTCCACCCCTTCATCGCGTACTGTCCTGGTCACCGGCGCCACCTCCGGCATCGGCTTCGAGACCGCCCGGCAGCTGGCCGAGCGCGGCGTCACCGTGCTCCTGCACGGCCGCACCGCCGAGGAGGCGCGCGCCGCCGCCGACAAGCTCGTCGCCACGGTCGGCGTCGACGCCGACCGCCTGTGCACGTACGCGGCCGACTTCTCCCGCCTGGACGAGGTCGAGACACTCGCGCACGAGGTGGTCGCCGAGCACCCGCACCTCGACGTGCTCGTCAACAACGCGGGCATCGCCGCGCCGGAGCGGCACACGGTGACCGCCGACGGCAACGAGATCGCCTTCCAGGTCAACTTCCTCGCGCACTACCTGCTCACCTGCCTGCTGGAGCCGGCGCTCGTCAGCGACCCGGGCGGCCGCGTGGTGAACGTGTCCTCCTCGCTGCACCGCACGGCGTCCATCTCCTGGGCCGACCCGAACCGCGCCCGCCGCTACTCCCGCCTCGCCGCGTACGCCCAGTCCCAGCTGGCCCTCACGGTGTTCACGGCCGACGCGCGCATCACCGCCGTCTCCGTACACCCGGGGGTGTGCGACACCGCATTGCTCCCGCTCTACGCCCACGACGGCGCCTCCGCCGCCGAGGGCGCCGCGCACGTGGTCCGGCTGTGCGACCCGGCCGTCGAGATCGTCAACGGCGCCTACTACGACCGCGACGAGCGCGTCACCCCGGCCCCGGCCGCGACCGAGGACCGCACGGTCAAGCGGCTGAACAAGCTTGCCGACCTGCTCGTCGGCCGCAGCGCCTCTTGAATCCCCGCTCACACCCACGGAGTTGACACACATGTCCAAGCGAGCCCGCAAGAAGAAGGCCCGCCGCAAGAAGAAGGCCAACCACGGCTCCAAGGCCGGCCAGCGCTGACACCAGCGGCCGGCGCCGACACCACCGCTCGGCGGGGTCGCCGGCCACCGGGGCGGGCGACGCGTGTGCTCCCGCTCGCCCGCCCCGGCCATGTCTCCCACTTCACGAGGCGTCGATGATCGAACTCTCCCCCCGTCAACTGCCCGCCCTCACCCGCTGGTTCCCAGCGGGCACCGCCGGACCGGCCGCCATCGGCGAGCACGTACTGACCACCGGCGTCGGCCGCTGGTGGGCCGACCGGGCCGACCGGCCGCGCGTGGTCGCCGTGTCGTGTGCAGGGCACGTCGTCCTGCGCGGCATCCCGGACACGCTCGGCCCGGAGGTCCTCGCCCCGCTCGCGGGCAGCCGCGTCGACGCGCCCGCGAGGTTCCTGCCGGCGCTCGGCGCCGCCTTCGACCGGCTCACCCCCTGGGAGCGCATGGTCTGGACGCTCCAGGTGACTCCGCAGCCCGCGCATGTCCCGATCGGGGTGACCGTACGGCGGCTGGAACCGGCGGACGCCGACGCGGTGCATGCCCTCGGCCCGGACGCCTCCTGGCTCTCGGCCAGCTGGGGCGGCCCGTACGGCCTCGCCGCGTCCGGGCACACCTGGGTGGCGGTCGGCGGGTCCGGCCGGATCCTGGCGGTGGCCTGTACCTACTTCCGGGGCTCCCGGTTCGAGGACCTGGCCGTCTACACGGTCCCCGACCGCCGACGCCACCACCTCGCCCTGGCCTGTGTCACGTCCCTGTGCGCCGACATCACCGCGCGCGGGCACGTCCCCAGCTGGAACTGCTCGGTCCACAACCGCTCCAGCCGACTGCTCGCCTGGACCGCGGGCTTCCGGCTGGTCCGCGAGTACCTGCACTACGCGGTCGGCAGCCCGGTGGCCTGCGCCCGGCTCGGCATATGAGCCGCGCCCGCCGCGACACGGACAGCCCCCGGGCTCCGCGGCGACAACGGCGGCAGGAGCGACAGGGGCGTAAGGTCGATGCGGGGATGACGCTCGGTGTCCGACCGCCGCGGATCGGCGGCCCTCCCCCATACAGTCCAGTGCGCGGCCTCGGCGTCCACGCCTCCGCTTCTTGATGCGACAGCTGCTCCCACCGGGCCATTCTTAACGCAAGCTTGACGCCCATGGCCATGTGATCCGTGGGCCCGGACATCACTCTCTGCATACGCTGGTGCGGCCGTCCGCGTGATGGCCGGAAAATACACTGAGCCGCACAAGGAGCAGGCCGATGGCCACGACCGAACACCCGCCTCCCAGTCGCCTTCGGGCGTGGATGCTGGAAGGCCTGTCCGACATGGGCAAGGGTGCCGGCCAGCACGGAGAGCAGGCCGAGGCGGCGCCGACGCACAAGGGCCAGCGCTGGTGGCGGGTGATGTGCCTGACCGGCGTGGACTACTTCTCCACCCTCGGCTACCAGCCGGGCATCGCCGCCCTGGCGGCCGGTCTGCTGTCGCCGATCGCCACCATCGTGCTCGTCATAGTCACCCTGGCCGGCGCCCTGCCGGTCTACCGCCGGGTGGCCGAGGAGAGCCCGCACGGCGAGGGCTCCATTGCCATGCTGGAGCGGCTGCTCTCCTTCTGGCAGGGCAAGCTGTTCGTGCTGACCCTGCTCGGCTTCGCGGCCACCGACTTCCTGATCACCATCACCCTGTCGGCCGCCGACGCCTCCACCCACCTGGTGGAGAACCCGCACCTGACCGGCGCCCTGCACGACAAGCAGCTGCTGATCACCCTGCTGCTGGTGGCACTGCTCGGCGCGGTGTTCCTCAAGGGCTTCCTGGAGGCGATCGGCGTCGCCGTCGCCCTGGTCGGCATCTACCTCGCCCTGAACGTCGTCGTCGTCATCGTGGGCATGTGGCACGTCGCCACCGCGGGCCATGTGATCACCGACTGGACCAGCGCCCTGACGGCGGAGCACGGCAACGTGTTCGTCATGATCGGCGTGGCCCTGATCGTCTTCCCGAAACTCGCGCTGGGCCTGTCCGGCTTCGAGACCGGCGTCGCCGTCATGCCGCACGTCGAGGGCGACCCGAGCGACACCGAGGAGAGGCCGGTCGGCCGGATCCGGGACACCAAGAAGCTGCTGACCACCGCCGCCGTGATCATGAGCTGCTTCCTGATCGCCACCAGCTTCATCACCACGCTGCTCATCCCCGAGAACGAGTTCAAGTCCGGCGGCCAGGCCAACGGCCGTGCCCTGGCCTATCTGGCGCACGAGTACCTCGGCAACGCCTTCGGCACGGTCTACGACGTCTCGACCATCGCGATCCTCTGGTTCGCCGGCGCCTCCGCCATGGCGGGCCTGCTCAACCTGATGCCGCGCTACCTGCCCCGCTACGGCATGGCCCCGCACTGGGCGCGCGCGGTGCGTCCCATGGTCATCGTCTTCACCCTGGTCGCCTTCCTGGTCACCTGGATCTTCGACGCCGACGTCGACGCGCAGGGCGGCGCCTACGCCACCGGTGTGCTGGTGCTCATCAGCTCCGCGGCCATCGCCGTGACCATCGCGGCGCACAAGGCCGGCCAGCGGAACTGGTGCATCGGGTTCGCGATCATCTCGGCGGTCTTCCTCTACACGACCGTGGTCAACGTGATCGAGCGCCCGGACGGTGTGAAGATCGGTGCCTGCTTCATCGCCGGCATCATCCTGGTCTCGCTGCTGTCCCGGCTGGCCCGTGCCTTCGAGCTCCGTGTCACCCACGTCGAGCTGGACGACATGGCGGAACGATTCGTCCGCGACATGGCCAGCCGCAAGATCCGCCTGATCGCCAACGAGCCCGACCGACGCGACAAAGCCGAGTACCGCGACAAGATCGAGCAGATCCGGGCCGACAACGAGATGCCCGAGCAGGAGGACTTCGTCTTCGTCGAGGTCACGGTGACCGACCCCTCGGAGTTCGAGGCGGGCCTGACCGTACGCGGCGAGGTCCTGCACAACCGCTACCGCGTCCTGACCGTGGAGTCCGCCTCCATCCCCAACGCCCTGGCGGCACTCCTCCTGCACGTCCGGGACATGACGGGCTGCACCCCGCACATCTACTTCGAGTGGACCGAGGGCAATCCCTTCGCCAACTTCCTGCGCTTCTTCCTCTTCGGCCAGGGCGAGGTCGCCCCGGTCACCCGCGAGGTGCTCCGCGAGGCGGAGCCGGACCGGGCCCGCCGCCCGCGCGTCCACACCGGCTGACGCGGGGCCCCGACGGGGCACGGCTCACCGGACGTACCGCACAGCCGTTCCAGCCGCGGGGCTGGGCGCCGACCTCTGGCGCCCAGCCCCGCGGCGCGTCCGGCATCAGCCGTCAACCGTCCGCCGTCAGGAACGCGTCAAGATCCAGCGGCGCGGCGTCAGGAGGCCGTCAGTGGCCGGGGGCGCCGCGCCCGTCCGGGCCTAGCGTCGGCAGCGTGCGACGGAATGGACCGCTGAGCCTCACCGGCGACCGACACTGGCGCGGCAGCGCCCGGCTCGCCGTCAGCTGTGCCGTCGTCTTCGCCGCTCTGTCCCTGCTGATCGACTGGGACGCGGGCACCCTGACACCGTCGCGCACCGCGCTGTGGCTGGCCCTGTCCACCGCGGCCTTCGTCGTCCTGCTGCCCCCTCGCGTCACCGCCGGCCCGGGCTGGCTGGCGGTACGCGGCATCCTGCGGCGGCACACCGTCCGTACCGACGAGCTGGTGACCGTACGGCAACTCGGCGACGTCTCCTCACACCTCGTCCTGCGCGACGCCCGAGGTCGCCGTCTGGAGCTCGACCCGCGTGTCCTCGCCGCCAACCCCCTGCTCTGGCACGAGCTCGACACGGGCGTGCGCCACTCGCTGGAGCGGGGCACGCTGCGGCAGGGCGCGGACCTGCTGGAGCGGCTGGGCCGCGAGATCGACGACACGACCGCGCGGGCGGTGCTCAGGGAGTCGGGGCTTTCCTGAGGCCCAGCCCGCGGCGCCGCGGCCCGGTCACGACCCGGCCGTAGCTCATCCGCCCGTGTATCTCCACGCGCAGCACCACGGGTGTCCCGGAGTCCCCGGCCGGACGCGACTTGATCTTGGCGTAGCCGAGCACCAGCGCGTCGGTGTCCACGACGACGCCCGGCGGGGTCACCAGCCGCAGCGTGCCGCCGCGCATGTCCAGGTCGATCCGCAGGGCGTCATGCGTGATCACGGCCCCGGTGAGGTCGAGCGTGACATCGCCCCAGGCCGACTCGATCTCCAGCCGCCGGGGCACGACCCAACCGTCCCCGCGCGAGGTCGAGCCGCCCTGCTGTTCGATGCGGACGACGTCCTTGGCCGAAGGCGCCCCGGCCGCGGCGGGCAGGTCCGCGGTCAGCGCGGCCAGTTCGCCCAGCGTGCGGGCCGTCAGCGCGGCCTCCACCCTCTCGTCCAGCTCCTCGGCGGTCAGCCGGCCGTCACCCGCGGCGACGGTCAGCGCGTCCACCACGCGGTCCCGGTCCGCGTGCGAGGCCCGCACCCCGGGCGACGCATCCACACCCACGAGCTCAGCCGACATACCCTCACCCCGATCAGACCGAACGAACGACTCGACCCACTCTCGCGAACTAACGCTATATCGCGTTATACCCAACGGCCAACCCCACGTCCACGTTCCCGGCCCGTGCCCCTATCGTGACCCGCATGCAGTCCTACACGATCGGCCAGGCGGCACGGCTGCTCGGCGTGAGCCCGGACACGGCTCGCCGCTGGGCGGACGCGGGCCGGGTGACGACCCACCGCGACGAGGCCGGGCGCCGCGTCATCGACGGCAAGGACCTGGCCGCCTTCTCCGTCGAGCTCGCCAGGACGGGAGCGACCGAGGAGGAGACGTCGTACACCTCGGTGCGCAACGCCTTCCCCGGCATCGTCACCGCGATCAAACTCGGCGACGTCGCCGCCCAGGTCGAGATCCAGGCCGGCCCCCACCGGCTGGTCTCCCTGCTGACCCGGGAGGCCGTCGAGGAACTGGGCCTGGAGGTCGGCATGGAGGCCACGGCCCGGGTGAAGTCGACGAACGTGCACATCGACCGCGTCTGACGGCCACGGCCGAGCTGGCACTACGAGGCGATCCGTGAGGCGCGACAGGTCGCGGCCGGTGAAGTGCTCCATCCGCTGGACCCGGTAGTGCACGGTGTTGACGTGCAGATGCAGGGCCTCCGCCGTGCGCGCCCAGGATCCGTCGCAGGCCAGGAAGGCCTCCAGGGTGTGCGGCAGGACGGCGCACGCGGCACGGTCGGTGTCCAGCAGCGGGCCGAGGACCGTACGGCTGTAGGCGACGCGGACATCGGCCGGCACACCGGTCAGCAGGGTGTCGAGGCTCGCGAGGGTGGCCGCGTCGGTGAGGGCGAGGGGTCCGGTGCGGTGGTGCGGGCCGAGGTGAGCCCGTAGCGCGCCTGCGCCGGCGCCCCGTGCAGTTCCCCGGGCCCGGCCGCGGGCGCGGCCGTTCCGCCGTGCAGGGTTACGGCGGGCTCGCAGGCGTCGACGAGCCGCCACGCCTCGTCGAGGGCGCCGTCGGAGAGAACGCCCTGCAGCACCGCGCACGCGTCCCCGTCCGGCAGCCGCCCCACCGCCGCGGCCCCCACGACCCCGTGGCCAGGTGTCCGGCCACCTCCGCGAGCGCCCCCTCCGCCACCCCGGCCCATCGCTCGCCGGTGCCGGCGACGACCAGCTGATACCGCCCCTCGTCGGGCAGCCCGCAGCGGCGCAGCGCGGCCGCCACGGCGTCGGCCGGCGCGGCGGGCCCGGCCAGCAGCCCGGCCAGTTCGTCCGCCGCCCGGCGTTCCGTGGCCCGTCGCCGCGCTCGGGGTCGGGCAGGTAGAGGACGCGGCGCTCGTACGGCGAGGCGGCGCCCGCGTCGACCGAGACGGTCACCCGGAGCCGTTCGCCACCAGCGCGGCGGCCTCGCGTGCCGGTATCGCGGCCGCCCCCGCCGTGGCCGCGACCGTGCGCCCCGACGGCGTGAAGAGGTACGCGGCGGTCCGGTCGAGGTGCGCGAAGTACGCCGATGTGCCGCGCACCGAGGTGCACTTCACGGAGACGGCCGAAGCGATCGGGCCCCTGGGCGCCAAGTCGATGAGCGAGAGCCCGTTCAACCTGGTCGCCCCCGCCCTGGCCAACGCGCTGCGGGACGCGACGGGCGCGCGCTGCACGGAGCTGCCGCTGACGCGCGACCGGGTGTGGCGGGCGCCGGCCCCAGCAGTGGTACCCGCCGTCCACCCGGATCGCGGTGATCCCGCTGATGTGCCGGGCCCCGCACCGGTCCTGCGGCAGCACCAGCTGAGGCCCGGCCGCGTCGAGCGCGGTGTCGTCGATGCTGACGGCGAGCAGAACGGGGGCGTGGGGCGAAATCGGGGTCGATCTCGGCCCAGGACAACAGGGCGTGCTGGCCGTCCGTACCACTGACGGCGATGAGGAAGCGCAGCCGGTCCTTGCGCCGCGCCGGGTCGAAGCCGGGTCCCGCGTCGGTCAGGACGTCGTACAGGCGCGGACCGGCGAACCCGTGGTGCTGCGTCCCGCTCGTCGCGCACTCGAAGCTCACCCGCACCCGGTGCTGCGGCCAGCACAGCAGGTCCGGCACGGTCAGCCGGGCCGGCGGGCCAGGTCTCCGGTCAGGGCGACTTCCGCGGACGTCACGTGCGACCACCTCCCGCTTGACCGTACCCGGCCGGGCCCACCGTACAAACGCACATGCATACCACACTCCACAGTGTGTACGGCTCATGCGATGCGACAGCAGACCTAAGGCTTGCATCTGCGGCATTATGATCGCCACGCGGTCGGCGTCAGGCGGCCGTGGAAGGGCGCGACAGCTTTTCCCTTTGAGTCAGAGGAGTACAACCGTGATGACCCGTTCCGCGCGCCGCACCCGGCGGATGCTGCAGGTGGCCGGTGCAGGTGTCGCAGCCCTGTTGGCACTGAGCGCCTGCTCCTCCTCCGACGACTCCGCCGACGCGTCCCCCAAGTCGGACAAGTCGGCCTCGTCGCCCGCGTCACCGAAGCTGTCCGGCACGGTGACCGTGTTCGCCGCCGCGTCGCTCAAGGAGAGCTTCACGACCCTGGGCAAGGAGTTCGAGAAGCAGCACCCGGGCACCAAGGTCAGCTTCAACTTCGGTGGCAGCGACACCCTCGCCGCGAGCATCACGGGCGGCGCTCCCGCCGACGTCTTCGCCGCCGCCAGCCCCAAGACCATGGCGATCGTGACGGACAAGCAGGACGCGGTCGGCACGCCGGTCACCTTCGTCCGCAACCAGCTGGAGATCGCCACCCTGCCGGGCAACCCCCACAAGGTCGCCTCCCTGAAGGACCTCACCAAGTCCGGGCTCAAGGTCGTCCTGTGCGACAAGACGGTGCCCTGCGGCGCCGCCGCCCAGAAGGCCCTGGAGGCCAGCGAGCTGAAGCTGACCCCGGCCTCCTACGAGGAGGACGTCAAGTCCGCCCTGAACAAAGTGGTGCTGAAGGAGGCCGACGCCGCGGTGGTCTACAAGACCGATGTGAAGGCCGCGGGTGACAAGGTGGAGGGCGTGGAGTTCCCCGAGTCGGCCAAGGCCATCAACGACTACCCGATCACCGTGCTCAAGGACGCCCCCAACGCCGAGGCGGCCAAGGCGTTCATCGCGTTGGTCGAGTCCGCCGAGGGCCGGCAGGTCCTGACCCAGGCCGGGTTCCTCAAGCCGTGAGCAAGGTGGACCAGTCCGGTGCCGCGACCGACGCCCTGGTGGGCGGGCCGCGGCGCCGGCGCGTCCGGGCGCGGCGTGGAGTGCCGCTGCCGTTGCTGGTACCCGGCGTGCTGGCCCTGGCGTTCCTGGTGCTGCCCCTGGTCGCCCTGCTCGTCCGGGCCCCCTGGCACGGCCTGCCCGAGCAGCTGACCAGCGCCGAGGTGTGGCAGGCGCTCCAGCTGTCCCTGCTCAGCGCCACCGCGGCGACCGCGGTGTGCCTGGTCCTGGGCGTGCCGCTGGCCTGGCTGCTGGCCCGCACGCAGTTCCCGGGACGCGGTTTCGTACGGGCCCTGGTGACCCTGCCGCTGGTGCTGCCCCCGGTGGTGGGCGGTGTCGCCCTGCTTCTCGCCCTCGGCCGCAACGGCGTCATCGGCAAGTGGCTGGACGCGTGGTTCGGGATCACGCTGCCGTTCACCACGATGGGAGTCGTCGTCGCCGAGGCCTTCGTCGCGATGCCGTTCCTCGTCATCAGCGTCGAGGGCACCCTGCGCGCCGCCGACCCGCGCTTCGAGGAGGCTGCCACCACCCTCGGCGCCTCGCGCTTCACCGCCTTCCGGCGGGTCACCCTGCCCCTGATCGCCCCCGGCATCGCGGCGGGCGCGGTCCTCGCCTGGGCCCGCGCGCTCGGCGAGTTCGGTGCGACCATCACCTTCGCCGGCAACTTCCCCGGCCGCACCCAGACGATGCCCCTCGCCGTCTACCTCGCCCTCCAGAACGACCCGGAGGCGGCGATCGCCCTGAGCCTGGTGCTGCTGGCGGTGTCCGTCGCGGTCCTGGCGGGTCTGCGGGACCGCTGGCTGACGACATCGTGACGGACCGCCGCGCCGTCATGGCGCGGGGTCGTGGCCGGTCGCCGTACGATCCTGAGCACCGGCCGCCGCCACAAGCCCCCCCGTTCCGGTCCGGCATCGCCCGAGCCCCCGCCCGTTCCGTCCCCTTCCCCGCACCGCACCGAGCTCGACCCCCGGATGTGCGCTCCATGACCGACACAGACGACACCACCGACCGTCTCGCCAAGGGTGTGAACGGTGCCGGGCTCGATGCCCGGCTGGGCGTGGAGCGCGGCTCCTTCCGGCTCGACGTCCCGCTCACCGCTGCCCCCGGTGACGTCGTCGCGCTGCTCGGACCCAACGGCGCCGGCAAGACCACGGCGCTGCGCGCGCTGGCCGGTCTCGTCCCGCTGGCGGACGGCCATCTGCGGCTGGACGGTGCCGCGTTGGAGCGCACGCCGCCGGAGTCCCGCCCGGTCGGCGTCGTCTTCCAGGACTATCTACTCTTCCCGCACCTGTCCGCGCTGGACAACGTGGCCTTCGGTCCGCGCTGCCAGGGCGCGACCAAGGCTCAGGCCCGCGCCGAGGCTGCCGCCTGGCTGGACCGCATGGGCCTCACCGAGCAGGCCGGCGCCAAGCCCCGCCGCCTCTCCGGCGGCCAGGCGCAGCGCGTCGCACTGGCCCGCGCCCTGGCCACGCACCCCCGGCTGCTGCTGCTCGACGAGCCCCTCGCCGCCCTCGACGCCCGCACCCGCCTGGAGGTACGCGCCCAACTCCGCCGCCACCTGGCCGAGTTCGAGGCGGTCGCCGTCCTGGTGACGCACGACCCACTGGACGCGATGGTGCTCGCCGACCGACTGGTGGTGATAGAGGACGGCCAGGTGGTCCAGGAGGGCTCCCCCGCCGACATCGCCCGCCATCCGCGGACCGACTACATCGCCCGGCTGGTCGGGCTGAACCTCTACCGGGGGCAGGCAGCGGGCCACGCCGTCCGGCTCGACGCGGGTCCCTCGATCACCACGACCGAGGACCTGTCCGGCCCGGTCTTCGTGGCGTTCCCGCCCAGCGCGGTCACCCTCTACCGGGACCGTCCCACCGGCTCCAGCGCCCGCAACCTGTGGCACTGTCGGATCGCCGGTCTGGAGATCCACGGCGACCAGATCCGCGCCGACCTCACCGGCGAACTCCCGCTGGCCGCCGACGTCACCACGGTCGCCGCCGCCGACCTGGATCTGCAGGCGGGCGCAGCTGTCTGGGCGACGGTCAAGGCGACGCAGACACACGCATACCCGGCCTGAACCAGCACGCGCTCTACCGTGGGTGCCCATGACACTGAGCATCCGCAACCAGCTGCCCGGCACCGTCACCGAGGTACGCACCGGCGAGGTCATGGCCACGGTCAAGATCCGCCTGGACGGCGGCCAGGACCTCATGGCGGCCATCACCCTGGAGGCCGTCGAACAGCTGGGCCTCGCCCCGGGCACCCCGGTGCGCGCCCTGGTGAAGTCGACGGAGATCTCCCTCGCCACGAGCGCGGTCGAGGGCCTGTCCATCCGCAACCGGCTCCCCGGCGCGATCGTCCATCTCGCCCTCGGCGGCGCCATGGCCTCGGTGAAGGTCTCCGTGGACGGCGGCGAACTCACGGCCGTGATCACCAAGGACGCGGCCGAGGACCTCGGTCTGTTCGTGGGCTCCGACGTGATCGCCCTGATCAAGTCGACCGAGGTGGCGCTGGCCTCGGCCTGAGAGCGCGAGAGCCCGAAAGCCTACGGGTCCGGGCCTACGGGTCTGCGGCCCGAGAGACGGCGGAGCCCCGCCCGGACCACGGGCGGGGCTCTCACCGGGGCTCACCCGGGACGGACTCAGTCCTCGTACGCGTCCAGCGGCGGGCAGGAGCAGACCAGGTTCCGGTCGCCGTAGGCCTGGTCGACGCGGCGCACCGGCGGCCAGTACTTGTCGGCGGCCGAGACACCGGCCGGGAACACGGCATCCTCACGCGTGTACGCGTGCGCCCACTCCCCGCCGAGCGCGGCGGCGGTGTGAGGGGCGTTGTAAAGCGGGTTGTCCTCGGCCGGCCACTCGCCCGAGCCGACCTTCTCGATCTCCGCGCGGATCGCGATCATCGCGTCGCAGAACCGGTCCAGCTCGCTCAGGTCCTCGGACTCGGTCGGCTCGATCATCAGCGTGCCGGCCACCGGGAACGACATCGTCGGCGCGTGGAAGCCGTAGTCGATCAGCCGCTTGGCGACGTCGTCGACGCTGACGCCGGTCGCCTTGGTCAGCGGGCGCAGGTCGATGATGCACTCGTGCGCGACCAGGTTGCCGGGGCCGGTGTAGAGCACCGGGTAGTGCGGCTCCAGGCGCTTGGCGATGTAGTTGGCGGACAGCACGGCCACCTGCGTGGCCCGCTTGAGTCCCTCGCCGCCCATGAGCCGGACGTACGCCCACGAGATCGGCAGGATGCCCGCCGAGCCCCACGGCGCCGCCGAGATCGGGCCGACACCCGTCTCCGGGCCGGCCTCGGGCTGCAGGGGGTGGTTCGGCAGGTACGGGGCCAGGTGCGACCGTACGGCCACCGGGCCGACGCCCGGACCGCCGCCGCCGTGCGGGATGCAGAAGGTCTTGTGCAGGTTCAGGTGCGAGACGTCGCCGCCGAAGTGGCCGGGCTTGGCGAGGCCGACCAGGGCGTTCAGGTTGGCGCCGTCGACGTACACCTGGCCGCCGGCCTCGTGGACCTGGGCGCAGATGTCGGCGACGTGCTCCTCGAACACACCGTGCGTGGACGGGTACGTGATCATGAGCACGGCGAGCTCGTCGCGGTGCTGCTCGATCTTGGCGCGCAGGTCCTCGACGTCGATCTCGCCGTCCTCGGCGGTCTTCACGACGACGACCTTCATGCCGGCCATCACGGCGCTGGCCGCGTTGGTGCCGTGCGCGGAGGACGGGATGAGGCAGATCGTGCGCTGCGCGTCGCCGTTGGCACGGTGGTAGCCGCGGACGGCCAGCAGACCGGCCAGCTCGCCCTGGGAGCCGGCGTTGGGCTGCAGGGACACCTTGTCGTAGCCGGTGACCTCGGCGAGCCGATCCTCCAGCTCGTGGATCAGCGTGAGGTAGCCCGCGGCCTGCTCGGCGGGCGCGAACGGGTGCAGCTGGCCGAACTCGGGCCAGGTGACCGGCTCCATCTCGGTGGTCGCGTTGAGCTTCATGGTGCAGGAGCCCAGCGGGATCATGCCGCGGTCGAGCGCGTAGTCGCGGTCGGACAGCTTGCGCAGGTAGCGCAGCATCGCGGTCTCGGAGCGGTGCTCCTGGAAGACCGGGTGGGTGAGGTAGTCGTCGGTGCGCCGCAGCGCGTCCGGCAGGGTGTCCTCGGCGGCCGCGTCCAGCGCCTCGACGTCGGCCTCGACGCCGAACGCCGACCACACGGCGGCCAGCTGGGCCCGGTCGGTGGTCTCGTCGCAGGCGAGGGACAGGTGGTCGGCGTCGACCCGGTGGAGGTTGACGCCGTTCTCCCGGGCGGCGGCGAGGATCTCGTCGGCGCGGCCGGCGACCTTGACGGTCAGCGTGTCGAAGTAGGCGCCGTGGACGACCTCGACCCCGCCGGCCCTGAGGCCCGCGGCGAGGATCGTGGCGTAACGGTGGGTACGGCGCGCGATGGCCTTGAGGCCCTCCGGCCCGTGGTAGACGGCGTACATGCCCGCCATCACCGCCAGCAGCACCTGCGCGGTGCAGATGTTGCTGGTCGCCTTCTCGCGGCGGATGTGCTGCTCGCGGGTCTGCAGGGCGAGCCGGTAGGCCTTGTTCCCGTCGGCGTCGACGGAGACGCCGACGAGGCGGCCAGGCAGGCTGCGCGCGAACTTCTCGTGCACCGCCATGTAGCCGGCGTGCGGACCGCCGAAGCCCATCGGGACACCGAAGCGCTGGGTCGTGCCGACGGCGATGTCCGCACCGAGCTCACCCGGGGAGGTGAGCAGGGTCAGGGCGAGCAGGTCGGCGGCGACCGTGACGAGCGCGCCGCGCTCGTGCGCCTGATCGATGACCGGCTTGATGTCGCGTACGACACCGGAGGCGCCCGGGTACTGGACGAGCACGCCGTTGATCTCGCGGTCGGCGAGCTCGGCGGGGATGCCCTCGCTCAGGTCGGCGACCACGACCTCGACGCCGGTCGGCTCGGCACGCGTCTCGATGACGGCGACGGTCTGCGGCAGCGCGTCCGCGTCGACCAGGAACAGGCCCTTCTTGTTCCTGCCCATGCGCCGGGACAGCGACATCGCCTCGGCGGCGGCGGTGCCCTCGTCCAGCAGGGAGGCGCCCGAGGTCGGCAGGCCGGTGAGCTCGGCGACCATGGTCTGGAAGTTCAGCAGGGCTTCGAGCCGCCCCTGGGAGATCTCCGGCTGGTACGGCGTGTAGGCCGTGTACCAGGCCGGGTTCTCCATGACGTTGCGCAGGATGACGGGCGGCGTGAACGTCCCGTAGTACCCGAGCCCGATCATCGAGCCGAGGACCTGGTTGCGGTCGGCGAGGGAGCGCAGCTCGGCGAGCACCTCGGCCTCGGTCCGGGCACCCGGCAGGTCGAGCGCGTCGGCGTTCTTGATCACATCCGGCACCGCGGCGGCGGTGAGCTCGTCGAGGGAGCCGTAGCCGACGTGCGCGAGCATCTTGGCCCGCGCCTCCTGGTCGGGCCCGATGTGGCGCTGCTCGAAGGGGATGCCCTGTTCGAGCTCGGTGAGCGGAATGCGATGGGCGGTCATTGCGGAGGCCTCCTGGTCTGACACGACCTTCGAGGGGCACCCCGGCACGGGTACCCCGACGGCCTCCCCCTCTGTCATCTCAACCTGAGAGTTTCACCGGGTCGCCCTAGGGCACCGGTTTTCACCGTCGGTGAGAGCGGAAGCCGTCGACATCCGCCCTGCTTTCCAGAGTGACCTCGTCCGTGCGGTACGTGGGCCTGAGAGATTCCGGGGAGGATTTGCTCCTTCGGCGCCTCCGGTGATGATCCGGAGGACTCTCCCGCACGGGGTCAGCAGCCGCTTGCCAGGGTACCAGCGAGGTCAACGACCGGGCCTTCGAGTGGCCGCCTTGCCGAATCTGCTCTTTTGTAGTGCTTACGGATGCGTTGCGACCAAGTGGAGGGCCCGTGCAGACCGACATCGATCCGCGCAACCTGATCGGGCGCAAGGCGTTCGACCGCAACGGCGCCAAGATCGGCACGATCGACGAGGTCTACCTCGACGACGCCACCGGGGTGCCCGAGTGGGCGGCCATACGCACGGGCCTCTTCTCCCGGGACGCCTTCGTCCCCCTCGAACCCAGCGAACTGGTCGAGGGCACCCTGCACGTCCCCTTCGAGCGGGCCCTCATCAAGGACGCCCCCGACTTCGGCGTGGGCCGCCACCTCTCCCCCGAACAGGAACTCCAGCTCTACCACCACTACGGCCTGGACGTGGCCCCACCCCCCAACCACCCCGACCACGACTTCGGCCACTTGGCGGGCACGGACGAGACGTGAGAGGTGGGGGCGAGTGCGGGGCGGGAGCCGGGGCATGCGATGCCCGGTGGGTCGGTCGCCCAGGAGGCTCTCTGCTGGGCAGCGGGCGGGTCGATCGGGGACCAGGAGCCCTGCGGCGCAGGCGGGAGCAGCGGGCGGGTGCCCGGGGGGCGAGGAGCAAGGGGGGTCGGCAAGGTGGGTAGCAGGGTGCCGACCGACGGGGTCGGGGAGCGTGACAGGCGGGCCAGGGTGACTTTCCTCCCACTCCCCAAGCCCCACACGCGAAACAGCAGAGGTCCTCACGCTCCCCAGCCCCCACGCGCACCGCAGCGGCCCTCAGACCCTCCCGCTCCCCCAGCCCCACTACGCACCCGCACCCCAGCGCCCCTCACGCTCCCAGGCCCCAGCCCCCTCACCCCGAACCCGCCCCAGCCCCCTCCAAGCTGCCCTCACCCCCATCAGCCCCCTCGACGCCGTCCCCCGAGGTCCCCGCGTCCCCAGCGCTCCCACCCTCCTCCGGCGGCTCCCCGCGCGAGACCAGGGGAAGTGGGTCCGTCGGCTCCAGGTCCGGGTCGTCGACCCGGAACGTGCGGACGCAGCCGGGCGGTGAGTCCGGTGTTTCGAAGCGCACGGTGACCCGGCCGAGGCCGCTGCCCTGGACCCAGCCGTGCCCGTACTCCGCGTGCCGGACGTCATGGCCCGCGGACCAGTGCCGCGCTGCGGCCGCGGGCTCCTCGGCCGCGGGCTCGGCCGCGACCTCCTCCGGCCCCAGATCCCCCCGCTCACCCGCCGCCTGGGCGAAGAGGTCCTCCTGGGTGTAGTCGGCGAGCCCGGACACCCCCACCCCGAGCAACCGAACACCACCCGTCGTGTCCACGGCCTCCAGCAACCGGGCGGCCGCCTCCCGGACCACCGCAGGATCGTCCGTGGGCCCACGCAGAGTCTCCGACCTGGTCAGCGTCGAGAAGTCGTACCGCCGCACCTTCAGCACGATGGTCCGCCCCGACAAACCGGCCCCGCGCAGCCTCCGCACGCACCGGTCGGCCAGGCGCTGCACCTCCAGCCCCACCCTGACCCGGTCGTGGATGTCCACGTCGTACGTGTCCTCGACGGAGACGGACTTGGCCTCCCGCTCGGCGACCACGGGCCGTTCGTCGTGCGCCAGCGCCATGGCGTACAGCGCGTGCCCGTGGGCCTTGCCCAGAAGCCGGACGAGCTCGTCCTCCCCCGCCTCGGCGATCTCCTCGACCGTGGTGATCCCGGCCCGCCGCAGGTGGTCACCGGTGGCCGGCCCCACCCCCGGCAGGGTCCGTACCGACATGGGCGCCAGCAGCGCCCGCTCGGTCCCGGGCTCGATCAGCACCAGCCCGTCGGGCTTGGCCTGCTCGGAGGCGATCTTCGCGAGCATCTTGGAGGCGGCGAGCCCCACCGACCCCGTGAGCCCCGTGACGGCCCGTATGTCCGCGCGCAGCTTCCCCCCGGTCAGCCGCGCCGACGCCTCGTCCCAGGCCGTCCCCCCGGCCTCCAGATCCACGAACGCCTCGTCCAGGCTCAAGGGCTCCACCAGCGGGGACAGCTCCCGCAGCAGGGTCATCACCTGCTCGCTGATCGTCCGGTAGAAATGGAAGCGCGGCACGAGGTACGCGGCGTTCGGCGCCAGCCGGCGCGCCTGGGCCATGGGCATCGCCGAGTTGACCCCGAAGACCCGGGCCTCGTAGGACGCGGTGGCCACCACCCCGCGCGGCCCGAGCCCGCCCACGATCACGGCCTTCCCGCGCAGGCTCGGCTTGGACGCCTGCTCCACCGAGGCGAAGAAGGCATCCATGTCGAGATGCAGGATCGTGGGCGCGTTTCTCACATCTCCGATGCTGCACCACGCCACTGACAACGCCCCGGAACAAGGGCCGCCGGGCCTGCTCCGTGCCCCGAGGGGCGAGCGCTCAGACCGCCCGGTTGCGCCGTCGCGCCAGCTCGTCCGCGGGGTTGTGCCCGACGAGCGTCTCACCGGTGTCGATCCGCTCCCCGTGCAGCTGGGAAAGCGCGCTCTCCACGTCCCGCCACACCACGCCGACGGCGATCCCGAAGATCCCCTGCCCGCCCTGCAGCAGGGCGTGGACCTCGTCCGGCGAGGTGCACTCGTAGACCGTGGCACCGTCGCTCATCAGCGTCATGCGCTCCAGGTCGCGGAAACCGCGTTCCCTGAGGTGCTGGACGGTCGTACGGATGTTCTGCAGGGACACGCCGGTGTCCAGGAAGCGCTTCACGATCTTCAGGACGACGACGTCCCGGAAGCTGTACAGACGCTGCGTACCCGACCCGTAGGCGGGCCGCACGCTCGGCTCGACCAGCCCGGTGCGGGCCCAGTAGTCGAGCTGCCGGTAGGTGATGCCGGCGGCCGCGCAGGCCGTCGGACCGCGGTAGCCGATCTCCTCGGACGTCATGGACGCCGCCCCTCCGCTGCTCGACACAGCCGTCGGCCACTTCGGAACGTGGTCGGCCGCGCTGCCGTGAAGCCCGTACGGACCGCTCTCCCCGAAACCGTGTCCGGGGGCACCCCCAGCCGTACCGTCGCCGCTGCTGATCACGCCGACCTCCGTCCTTGACCTGCCTTCTCGACGGTAGGCAGTCACCAGGGGTGCGTCAACGATCGCCACACTCGGCACGCCGAGTGATAATCACCCTAGGAGTGGTTTCCCGTGCCCCACCGCGGGGAAAGGCTAGCCGAATGCTCTCGTGGGGGGCCGCAGGACGCTCTCAATGGCCGCTGGCAATTGCCCTCTCCGCGGCGGCCACGGGCCGCGAACGAACCGGCACGGACGGCGAGTCCGCCGGGCAGGCCGCCCGTCTCACTGGCTGCTGGTGCCGAAGTCCTCGGGCGAGATCTGGTCGAGGAACTCGCGGAACTTCTCCACCTCGTCCTCCTGCTCGTCCGGAATCGCGATGCCCGCGTCGTCGAGCACCGTGTCACTGCCGTAGATCGGCGTTCCGGTGCGCAGGGCCAGCGCTATGGCATCGGACGGGCGGGCGCTCACCTCGACGCCGCTGGCGAAGACCAGCTCCGCGTAGAAGACGCCCTCCCGCAGATCGGTGATGCGCACTTCGGTGAGCTCCTGACCGACGGCCTCCAGCACGTCCTTGAACAGGTCGTGCGTCAGCGGTCGCGCCGGGGCCATGCCCTGCTGGGCGAAGGCGATGGCCGTCGCCTCCCCCGGCCCGATCCAGATGGGGAGGTACCTGTCGCCTCCCACTTCACGCAGGAGCACGATCGGTTGGTTGGAGGGCATTTCGACCCGGACACCTACGACATCGAGCTCGTTCACACAGCAACCCTAGGCCGTGCTCGGGACGTTTGGGTAGTCGGGCCGGGAACGGGTGCCCGATCCGGCCGCCCGCGCACCAGCACCGCTCAAGGCAGCCGCACCCCGAGCGCGGTCTGTACCAGTGCGGCGTGCAGCTTGACGGTCAGCACCGCCAGCTCCTTCGTACGAGCCTCCGCATGAGCCCTGGTCTGCGGGTTGCGGTGGCGCTTCAGAGGGGCCACCACCTGGTCCACGAGCCCGGCCTCGCGGTCGGCGGCGGCCTTCATCACCCGCAGGTGCCGCGGCTCGATCCCGAACCGCCCGAGCTCGGCGACGAGCGAGGCCACGGTGACAGACTCCGCGTCGTACACCCCGCCCTCCAAGGGTGTGATGAGGCCGTACGACTCCCACTCCTGGAGGTCGCGCTCCTCGATCTCGGCCGCCGAGATCAGCTCGGCCCGCGCGATCCGCGCCGCCGTGGGCGCTTCGAGGGCTTCCAGGACGGTCTCCCCGTCCCGCTGGCGCCCCACGACCGGCAGCTGTACGGCTTCGCCCCGCGCCATGGCGTCCAGGTGCTCCCGGATGACCTTGAGCGGCAGATAGTGGTCCCGCTGCATCCTCAGGACGTGTCCGAGGCGCTCGACGTCCTCGGTGCTGAACTTGCGGTACCCCGACGGGGTCCGCTGCGGCTCGATGAGCCCCTCCGCCTCCAGGAAGCGGATCTTGGAGATGGTGACTTCGGGGAACTCGTCGCGCAGCACGTTCAGCACCGTGCCGATGCTCATCAGCCCACTGTCCGTGGCGGCGGCGCCGTGGCCGGCACCGCCGCTCGGTGATTGAAGCATGGACCTTCCCTGGGGGTGGGTCAGATGCCCTGCCGGCTCGCGTAGAACACCAGCCGGTACTTGCCGATCTGCACCTCGTCACCGTTCGACAGAGCGACCTGGTCGATCCGCTCCCGGTTGACGTACGTGCCGTTCAGGCTGCCCACGTCGGCCACCGTGAACGAACCGTCCGGGGAGCGCCGGAACTCCACGTGGCGGCGCGAGACCGTCACGTCGTCCAGGAAGATGTCGCTCTGCGGATGACGCCCGGCCGTGGTGAGCTCGCCGTCCAGCAGGAAGCGGCTGCCCGAGTTCGGGCCGCGACGCACCACCAGCAGCGCCGAGCCGAGCGGCAGGGCGTCGACGGCGGCCTGCGCCTCCGGAGACAGCGCCGGCATCTGCGTCTGACCGGTGACCTCGGCGTCGTAGGCCTCGATACCGGAGATCGAGATCGTGGACGTCGTCTCGGACGGACGCTCCGCGGTCGCGCCGGCACGCAGCGGCGCGCCACAGTTCGAACAGAAGCGGGCGTTCTCCGCGTTGCGGTTACCGCACCTCGTACACACCAGGACCGACATGGACGGATCCTCCTGCCGCGGCTGCCCCGCCGGCGCATTGGACGTATACGGGTCGGAGGCAAACCCTCCACCCGTACTTGAGGTTGACGGTTGCCCGAAACCTATGCCGCCGGACTGGCCAGGGTCAACAGACGGCGCGCCCTGACCTCCGGAAATGTCACCGCCCGGACCAGCGACCTGGTCACGGAACAGCGGGCGCTGGCCCTCTGCGTCAGGCTGTGCGCGATGGCGAGCGGTCGCGTTGTCGCTACCCTCTCGCGCGCTCTTGCCGAACAACTTCGCAAACAACTTCACGGGCGATTCCCCTTGACCGAAACAGACCCGCCCGTGGGGCAGGACGAACCCTGACTGAATACACCGGCCGACCCGGACATCCTCACAACGTCCGTATCCACCAGACAGTTTCCACCACGCACCACCTCTTCGGTGCGCCGACCCCCCGCAACCTCATGCCCTCGCCGGATGTCCCCCATGCACCGTCGGTTCACTGGGAGGACGACCGAGCGTAGTCAGGCCGCTTCGCCGGTCGCAAGGCATCAACAACGATCTTGTCCGACCGCTCCACCATCACGGTGGCCTGCTCCTTCTCAAGAGTCTGCACCACACCTCCGGGGATGTTGAGGGCCGGTTCGAGGTCCTGCGGCTTGCCGATGACCTTGAAACGATAGGGGGCGTTGATCTTGTTCCCGTCGACGCTCACGCTCTTGTCGGAGTCGGTCAGATACGTACCGGCGACGACACGTACGTCGTTGACCTGGATCGCCTCCGCGCCGGCCGCGCGCAACTCCTGGATCGCGTCGAGCAGCATGTCCGCCTGGACCGTCCCCTTCGTGTCGTCGATGGTGATCGTGATGCCCGGTCCCTGCGCGGCCACGGTGCCCGCGAGTACGCCGAGTTGCTTCTCCTTCTCGACCGTCTGCTTGCGGGCCTCCGCGGCCTGGTTCGAACTGTTCCGCAGTTCGTCGCGCTGCTTTTCGAGACCCTGCTTCTCGTCCTCAAGACGCTGAGTACGGTCATCCAGTTCATCGAGGATGCGAACAAGATCTTCCTGACGGGCACCGCGCAGCGCGCTGTCGCTGTCGCTGTTCGACGCCACCTGCACCGCGAGGCCGAACCCGAGGCCGAACAGCAGCAGGGCGACGATGAGTTGGGCCCGGGTGACACGCGGCGGCCACAGGCCCTTCACCAGCCGCCGGCGTCCGGTGAGCGCAGCCTCCGGGTTCTCGTCGGCCTCCGGCCCGGCCTCGGGACCCACCGCGGGGACCTCGTCGGGCAGTTCCTTGCGCAGCCTGTTCTCCGGCTGCTCGTCCTGGTTGCTCATCCCACTCACGCCCGGAACACGTGCCGCCGGATCGCCGCGGCGTTGGAGAAGATACGGATACCGAGGACCACCACGACACCGGTGGACAGCTGCGCGCCCACGCCCAACTTGTCGCCGAGGAAGACGATCAGTGCGGCCACGACGACGTTCGACAGGAACGACACCACGAAGACCTTGTCGTCGAAGATCCCGTCGAGCATGGCCCGCAGGCCGCCGAAGACGGCGTCGAGCGCCGCGACGACGGCGATCGGCAGATAAGGCTCGACGACCGCCGGAACCTCAGGTCGGACCAACAGGCCGGCCACGACTCCCACGACGAGGCCCAGTACGGCGATCACGATGTGCCCTTCTCAGTGCTCGGCTGTGCGGTACGTACGATCACACTCGGTGCGGCGGGAAGCCGGAGGTCGGTCTCCGTGGAGATGCCGGTCCGGATGCCGTAGTTCTCGTCCAGGGCGTGCAGATACAGCCCGTCGGCGCTGTTCTGGAACCTGGTGCTCAACTTCTCCCCGTCCCCCACCGCCAGGACCGTGTAGGGCGGCACCAGCGGTTTGTTGTCGACCAGTATCGCGTCACCCGCGGCCCTGATCGCGGACAGGGCGGTCAGCCGCTGCCCGTTGATGGAGATGGCCTCGGCCCCCGAGGCCCACAGCCCGTTCACGACGCGCTGCATGTCACGGTCGCGCACCCGTCCGGTGTCGGAGAAACCGGAGGTCTCGCGCGGATTGGAGCCGTTACCGCCCGTGGTGGCTTCCTTGGCGTCGTTCACCACGAGCTTGACGCCGGGGCCGTGCACCGCCGTCGCGCCCGAAAGGACGCCCATGAGGTCCGTCCGGGCGCCTCCACCGCTCTTCCGAAGCGCCGCCCGCTGCCGGGCGCTCACATCGTCGCGCAGGTCGTCGACGGCGCCTTCGAGCTTGTCCGCAGCCGTGCTCTCCCGGTCGATCCGGTCGATCAGCTCCTGGCGCTCCTTGGCGACGGCGGGCGCCGCCACGCGCGCCTGGGCCGCCCCGACGGTCACGACGAGCGCCGCGAGCACCAGACCGGCGGCGAGGCCGAGCTTCGCCCTGAGGGTCTTCGGCATGCCGCCTTCGCCCTGGGCCTTCTTCCGGGCGGCGGCCTCCGCATACCCGTCGTCGAGGCTGTGGTCCATGACGTTGGTGATCAACGACATGGAGGCGTCCGGGCGTGGCGGCCGCGTGGGCTTGCTCCGAACGGGGGGTTGCTGCGGCATGCCGCACATAGTCGCACGTTGCGACCAGTACCTCCGAATGGCCCCTCCGGCGTGCCGGACAGGCCCGCTTGGGGACACTTGTCCGGCACGCACGCGTGCAGAGGTTTTACCGTCCGGCGCTGTCCACGACCGCCGACCACTCGTCGAGAAGGGCCTGGGCAGAGGCGTCGTCCGGCCCCTCGGCCCACAGATGCGTGACCGCCTCGGCCGGGTCGGGCAGCACCATCACCCAGCGCCCGTCGGTCTCCACGACCCGCACACCGTCGGTCGTGTCGACAAAGCGATCTCCGGCCGCCTCGACGACCCGCCGCATCACCAGTCCCTTGACGGCCCACGGGGTCGCCAGGTCCCGCTTGAGGACATGCGCCCGCGGGATCCGGGCGTCGATCTGGCTGAGCGTGAGCTGCGTCCGCGCCACCAGCCCGATCAACCGTACGAACGCCGCCGTACCGTCGTAGACGCTGCTGAACTCGGGGACGATGAACCCGCCCTTGCCGTCACCACCGAAGATGGTCCCCTCCTCACGCCCCACACGCGTGAGGTCGTCGGGAGAGGTGGTGGTCCACTCGACCTGGGTCCCGTGATAGGCGGCCACCTGCTCGGCGATCCTGGTCGTGGTCACCGGCAGCGCCACCCGCCCGCTGCGCCGCTCGGCGGCCACCAGGTCCAGCATCACCAGCAGTGACCGGTCGTCCTCGATGATGCGGCCCTTCTCGTCCACCAGGGACAGCCGCTCACCCACGGGGTCGAACCGCACGCCGAACGCGGCCCGCGAGGACGCCACGATCTCGCCGAGGCGCACCAGCCCCGACCGCCGCATGTCGGCCGTCTCCGTGGGCCTGGACTCGTCGAGACCGGGATTGATCGTCAGCGAGTCCACACCGAGCTTGCCGAGCAGGCTCGGCAGGACGAGCCCGGCGCTGCCGTTGGACGCGTCCACGACCACCTTGAGCCCCGACTCGGCGACACCGGTCGTGTCGACATTGCGGAGCAGCGAGCCGGTGTACGAGTCGAAGACGCTCGCCGGGAAGTGCAGATCGCCGATCTCACCGGGGAACGCGCGCCGGTACTCCTGCCGCGCGAAGATCCGGTCCAGCTTGCGCTGGCTCGCCTGCGAGAGATCGGCACCCTGGCCGTCGAAGAACATGATGTCGACCGAGTCCGGCACACCCGGAGAGGTCCGGATCATGATCCCGCCGGCACTGCCGCGCGCGGTCTGCTGCCGTGCCACGGGCAGCGGTACGTTCTCCAGGTCCCGTACGTCGATGGCGCTGGCCTGCAGGGCGGAGATGACCGCCCGCTTGAGCGCACGGGCACCACGGGAGTGGTCACGGGCCGTGGTGACGGTGGACCCCTTCTTGAGGGTCGTCGCGTAGGCACCGGCCAGCCGCACGGCCAGCTCGGGCGTGATCTCCACGTTCAGGATGCCGGTCACCCCACGGGCGCCGAACAGGTGCGCCTGTCCCCGGGACTCCCAGATGACCGAGGTGTTGACGAACGCGCCGGCCTCGATGGTCTTGAACGGGTAGACCCGCACATTGCCCTGCACGATCGATTCTTCGCCGATCAGGCACTCGTCGCCGATGACCGCGCCGTCCTCGATCCGGGCCGCGCGCATGATGTCGGTGTTCTTGCCGACGACGCAGCCCCGAAGATTGCAGTGCTGGCCTATGTACACGTTGTCGTGCACAACGGCCTTGTGCAGGAAGGCGCCGCTCTTCACGACGACGTTCGACCCGACGACCGTGTGCTCACGGATTTCGGCGCCGGCCTCGACCTTGGCGTAGTCACCCACATAGAGCGGTCCGCGCAGTACGGCATCGGGATGCACCTCGGCACCCTCCGCCACCCAGACGCCCGGCGAGATCTCGAAACCGTCGATCTCGACGTCGACCTTGCCCTCCAGCACGTCGGCCTGAGCCTTCACGTAGCTCTCGTGCGTACCGACGTCCTCCCAGTAGCCCTCGGCGACGAAGCCGTAGACCGGCTTGCCCTCCTTCATGAGCTGCGGGAACACATCGCCGGACCAGTCGACGGGGACATCGGGTTCGACGTAGTCGAAGACCTCGGGCTCCATGACGTAGATGCCCGTGTTCACCGTGTCGGAGAAGACCTGCCCCCAGGTCGGCTTCTCCAGGAAACGCTCGACCTTTCCTTCTTCATCGACGATGGTGATGCCGAATTCCAACGGATTGGGCACACGCGTCAGACAGACGGTGACCAGCGCACCCTTTTCCTTGTGGAAGTTGATCAGCTCGGTGAGGTCGAAGTCGGTCAGCGCATCGCCGGATATGACCAGGAAAGCATCGTCCTTCAACGCCTCCTCGGCGTTCTTGACGCTTCCGGCGGTACCGAGTGGCTTCTCCTCGTTGGCATACGTGAGCTCCATTCCGAGCTCCTCGCCGTCCCCGAAGTAGTTCTTGACGAGCGAGGCCAGGAACTGCACGGTGACGACGGTCTCGGTGAGCCCATGCCTTTTGAGCAGCCGCAGCACGTGCTCCATGATCGGGCGGTTTGCCACGGGCAGGAGCGGCTTGGGCATGCTAGAGGTCATGGGGCGAAGGCGTGTGCCTTCACCACCGGCCATCACGACGGCCTTCATGTCGGAAGCGTCCTCCTCCAAGAGACGACGGTCTAGCCGACTTCACCCGTCCAGATTGTCCCGCACTTTTCCGCCGTGGGCCATCGAGCCACTACGTCCGGACAATCGCCGAGTTCAATCGGCCATGGCGTCCGCACGGACCAGTTGGCGGACTTGCACCACGTAGAGCACTCCTGCCCACCAGTAGAGCGTTGTACCCCACCCGGCGAACGCCCATCCGAAAATAGCAGCGAGTGACGAGATCCAGGTGGTTCCGTCACTGAGCAGGAGCAACGGGAAGGCATACATCAGATTGAAGGTGGCTGCCTTCCCGAGGAAGTTCACCTGGGGCGGGGGATAGCCGTGACGCCTGAGGATGCCCACCATCACCAGCAGAACCAACTCTCGCGCCAGCAGCACAGCCGTCAACCAGACCGGCAGGATCTCGCGCCAGGTGAGACCGACCAACGTCGAGAGAATGTAGAGGCGGTCGGCCGCGGGATCAAGAAGCCTGCCGAGGTTGCTGATCTGATTCCAGCGCCGCGCGAGCTTGCCGTCGAGGTAGTCGCTGACCCCGCTCAGTGCCAGCACCAGGAGGGCCCAACCGTCGCTCTGCGGACCCCCGAACTCCGGCCTGAGGATCAACCACAGGAAGAGGGGGACGCCGGCGAGCCGCGCCATGCTGAGGATGTTCGGGATGGTGAGGACTCGGTCCGTCTGGACGCGGGTCTCCTGGACCTCCACCCGGGGGCCTCCTGTGGGAAAACGTGCGAACGATGCCCCCTGACCCTACCTCAACGCAAAAAAGCTCTGGCTCCTGGGCTGTATTGCCCAAGAGCCAGAGCTCTAAAGGGAGTTCGGCGGCGTCCTACTCTCCCACAGGGTCCCCCCTGCAGTACCATCGGCGCTGTGAGGCTTAGCTTCCGGGTTCGGAATGTAACCGGGCGTTT
>NZ_JBSHAQ010000062.1:0-58747 GCF_053611585.1 Streptomyces sp. NPDC054794
CTCCTTCCGCTCTATTGTTGGGGGGGGGCCCTTTTATTCCGGGCCCCCCCCTCCACGCAGCGCTGCAAAAGATCAGCTGGTCTCCCGGCGCACCGACAGCAGGTCCTCCAGCTGCTCCTCGCGGGCCTGCGCGGCCACGAAGAGGAGTTCGTCGCCCGCCTCCAGGGAGTCGTCCTTGGTGGGGGTCAGGACGCGGGTGCCCCGAATGATGGTGACCAGCGAGGTGTCCTCGGGCCACTCGACGTCGCCGACCTGGGTGCCGGCCAGGGCCGACTCCTCGGGGAGGGTCAGCTCGACGAGGTTGGCGTCGCCGTGGCTGAAGCGCAGCAGCCGGACCAGGTCGCCGACGCTCACCGCCTCCTCGACCAGGGCGGACATCAGGCGCGGCGTGGAGACGGCCACGTCGACGCCCCAGGACTCGTTGAACAGCCACTCGTTCTTGGGGTTGTTCACGCGGGCCACGACGCGCGGGACGCCGTACTCCGTCTTGGCGAGCAGCGAGACCACCAGGTTGACCTTGTCGTCGCCCGTCGCGGCGATCACGACGTTGCAGCGCTGGAGCGCGGCCTCGTCCAGGGAGGTGATCTCGCAGGCGTCGGCCAGCAGCCACTCGGCCTGCGGGACGCGCTCGACCGAGATGGCCGTCGGGGCCTTGTCGATCAGCAGGACCTCGTGGCCGTTCTCCAGCAGTTCGCCGGCGATCGAACGGCCGACCGCACCGGCACCGGCAATGGCGACCCTCATCAGTGACCGCCCTCCTCTTCGGGTCCCCCGGCGAACGCCGCCTCGACCTTCTCGACCTCGTCCGTCCGCATCATGACGTGCACCAGGTCACCCTCCTGCAGCACCGTCTGCGAGGTGGGCAGGATCGCCTCCCCGAGCCGGGTCAGGAACGCCACCCGGACGCCCGTCTCCTCCTGCAGCTTGCTGATCTTGTGGCCCACCCAGTCGGCCGAGGCGTGCACCTCGGCGAGCTGGACGCCCCCGGTGGGGTCGCGCCACAGCGGCTCGGCACCGGAGGGGAGCAGACGGCGCAGCATCTGGTCGGCGGTCCAGCGGACCGTGGCCACGGTGGGGATGCCCAGGCGCTGGTAGACCTCGGCGCGGCGCGGGTCGTAGATGCGGGCCGCGACGTTCTCCACGCCGAACATCTCGCGGGCCACCCGGGCGGAGATGATGTTCGAGTTGTCACCGCTGGAGACGGCGGCGAAGGCGCCGGCCTCCTCGATGCCCGCCTCGCGCAGGGTGTCCTGGTCGAAGCCGACGCCGGTGACCCGGCGACCGCCGAATCCCGGGCCCAGCCGGCGGAAGGCGGTGGGGTCCTGGTCGATCACGGCGACCGTGTGCCCCTGTTGCTCCAGGGTCTGGGCGAGAGCGGAACCCACTCTTCCGCAGCCCATGATGACGATGTGCACGACCGTCCTTCCGGTGTCCAGAATTTACTGCTCAGCCCCATCAGGGTCTCAGACCGAGGCCCAAGCTACACACGCACCGTCCTGGGCGGGCACCCCTGTGCTGAGATTGCGTGATCAGCCTCCGGTGATCGCGGCAGACGGCCGCCGACGATCAGCGTCTGGTGATACTGCGCACGCTGTACACGGTCAGGATTCCGAGGCCGACGAGGGCGACCGCGGCACCGATCAGCTCTGCCGTCGCGGGCATGGGACCTCCTGGGGGCGGCGACAGGCGGGGTCTGCCATCTAGGCACGGCGAGCGGTCGGACCACGGAATCCGCAGTTCCGGTCGCGTCCGATTTCACTCGTGAGGCAGATCGTGAGACGCGGGTGGGCGATTGCCTGTTCGACGGCCTACCATGCTCTGTCGTGTCCAAACTGACCGACGTGCCCAAACGGATTCTGATCGGGCGGGCGCTGCGCAGCGACCGGCTGGGCGAAACGCTCCTGCCGAAGCGCATCGCACTCCCCGTCTTCGCCTCCGACCCGCTGTCCTCCGTGGCCTACGCCCCGGGAGAGGTGCTGCTGGTCCTGTCCATCGCGGGCGTGTCGGCGTACCACTTCAGCCCCTGGATCGCGGTCGCGGTCGTCGTGCTGATGTTCACGGTGGTTGCCTCCTACCGCCAGAATGTGCACGCCTATCCGAGCGGCGGCGGCGACTACGAGGTGGCTACGACCAACCTCGGCCCCAAGGCCGGCCTCACCGTCGCCAGCGCGCTGCTCGTCGACTACGTCCTGACCGTCGCCGTCTCCATCGCCTCCGGCATCGAGAACCTCGGCTCCGCGGTCCCCTTCGTCGTTGAGCACAAGGTGCTCTGCGCCACCGTGGTGATCGTGCTGCTGACGCTGATGAACCTGCGCGGCGTGAAGGAGTCGGGCAAGCTCTTCGCGATCCCGACGTACGTGTTCGTCGGCGGCGTCTTCATCATGATCGCGTGGGGTGCCTGCCGCGGCCTGATCCTCGGCGACACCATGCGCGCGCCGACCGCCGACTACCACATCAAGGCGGAACACCAGGGCCTGGCGGGCTTCGCCCTCGTCTTCCTGCTGCTGCGCGCCTTCTCCTCCGGCTGTGCGGCGCTCACCGGTGTCGAGGCGATCTCCAACGGCGTTCCGGCCTTCCGCAAGCCCAAGTCCAAGAACGCGGCGACCACGCTCGCGATGATGGGCCTGCTGGCCGTGACCATGTTCTGCGGCATCATCGCCCTCGCCATGTCGACCAAGGTCCGCATGGCCGAGAACCCGGCCACCGACCTGATCCACAACGGCAGCCCGGTCGGCTCCGGCTACGTCCAGAACCCGGTGATCTCCCAGGTCGCCGAGGCGGTCTTCGGCAAGGGCAGCTTCCTGTTCATCCTGCTCGCCGCCGCCACCGCCCTGGTCCTGTTCCTGGCCGCGAACACGGCGTACAACGGCTTCCCGCTGCTCGGCTCGATCCTCGCCCAGGACCGCTACCTCCCGCGCCAGCTGCACACCCGCGGCGACCGCCTCGCGTTCTCCAACGGCATCGTGCTGCTCGCGGGCGCGGCGGCCCTGCTGGTCGTGATCTACGGCGCCGACTCGACCCGGCTGATCCAGCTGTACATCGTCGGCGTGTTCGTGTCCTTCACGCTCAGCCAGACCGGCATGGTCCGGCACTGGAACCGCCACCTCGCCACCGAGAAGGACCAGGCCAAGCGCCGCCACATGGTCCGCTCCCGGGCGATCAACGCGTTCGGCGCCTTCTTCACCGGCCTGGTCCTGGTCGTCGTCCTGGTCACCAAGTTCACGCACGGCGCCTGGGTGGCCCTGCTGGGCATGGTCATCTTCTACGCGACGATGACCGCGATCCGCCGCCACTACGACCGGGTCTCCGAGGAGATCGCCGCCCCCGAGGGCCCGAGCGACGACAGCGTGCGGCCCTCCCGGGTCCACTCCGTCGTCCTGATCTCCAAGATCCACCGCCCCACCCTGCGTGCCCTCGCCTACGCCAAGCTGATGCGCTCCGACACCCTGGAGGCGCTCACGGTCAACGTCGACCCGGCGGAGACGAAGGCGCTGCGCGACGAGTGGGAGCGGCGCGGCATCGACGTACCGCTGAAGGTGCTGGACTCGCCGTACCGCGAGATCACGCGCCCGATCATCGAGTACGTCAAGGGCCTGCGCGCCGAGTCCCCGCGTGACGCGGTCTCGGTGATCATCCCCGAGTACGTGGTCGGCCACTGGTACGAGCACCTGCTGCACAACCAGAGCGCCCTGCGGCTCAAGGGCCGTCTGCTGTTCACCGCGGGCGTCATGGTGACCTCGGTGCCGTACCAGCTGGAGTCCTCCGAGGCGGCCAAGGTCCGGGCCCGCAAGCGGCAGGAGTGGAACGCGCCGGGTGCGGTGCGGCGCGGACCGGCGCAGGGGGAGCGGGCGAAGGAGCCGACCACCAGGAACTAGACTGGTGGGCTGTTGTCCGGCCGACCTGTCGGCCGGCCGTCCCTCTCATCAGTTGTGGAGTCACCCCGCCATGCAGGCAGAACCGAAGAAGTCGCTGGTGGGGGAGGAGTACGAGGTCGAGGTCGGCCCCGTCGCCCATGGCGGCCACTGCATCGCCCGTACGTCCGAGGGACAGGTCCTGTTCGTCCGGCACACGCTGCCGGGCGAGCGGGTCGTGGCCCGGGTGACCGAGGGCGAGGAGGGGGCCCGCTTCCTGCGCGCGGACGCGGTCGAGATCCTGTCCGCGTCCAAGGACCGCGTCGAGGCGCCCTGCCCGTACGCGGGCCCTGGGCGCTGCGGCGGCTGTGACTGGCAGCACGCCAAGCCCGGCGCCCAGCGCCGCTTCAAGGGCGAGGTGATCGCCGAGCAGCTGCAGCGGCTCGCGGGCCTCACGCCCGAGGAGGCGGGCTGGGACGGCACGGTGATGCCGGCCGAGGGCGACAAGCTGCCGGCGGGCGAGGTGCCCCAGTGGCGGACGCGGGTGCAGTACGCGGTGGACGCCGACGGCAACGCCGGACTGCGCCGCCACCGCTCGCACGAGGTCGAACCGATCGAGCACTGCATGATCGCCGCGCCCGGTGTCAGCGAGCTCGGCATCGAGGACCGGGACTGGGCGGGCATGGCGTCCGTGGAGGCGATCGCCGCGACGGGATCCCAGGACCGCATGGTGATCCTGGAGCCACGGCCCGGCGCCCGGCTGCCGCTCGTCGAGCTCGACCGGCCCGTCTCCGTCATGCGCGTCGACGAGAAGGACGGCGGCATCCACCGCGTCCACGGCCGCGCGTTCGTGCGCGAGCGCGCCGACGGCCGCACCCACCGCGTGGGCAGCGGCGGCTTCTGGCAGGTCCACCCGAAGGCGGCGGACACCCTGGTGACGGCGGTCATGCAGGGCCTGCTCCCGCGCAAGGGCGAGATGGCCCTCGACCTGTACTGCGGCGTCGGCCTCTTCGCCGGCGCCCTCGCCGACCGCCTCGGCGAGAAGGGCGCGGTCCTCGGCATCGAGTCCGGCAAGCGCGCCGTGGAGGACGCGCGGCACAACCTCGCCGACTTCCCCCGGGTCCGCATCGAGCAGGGCAAGGTCGAGTCGGTCCTCCCGCGCACCGGCATCACCGAGGTCGACCTCATCGTCCTGGACCCGCCGC
This sequence comes from Streptomyces sp. NPDC054794, assembly GCF_053611585.1. NCBI lineage: Bacteria > Bacillati > Actinomycetota > Actinomycetes > Kitasatosporales > Streptomycetaceae > Streptomyces > Streptomyces sp. NPDC054794. The sequence goes on from NZ_JBSHAQ010000062.1 coordinate 5,057, forward strand.
GGGCCGGGGCCGGCCGCAACACGGTCGCCCATCTGACGTCGCTGGGCGCCCGCCGGATCGCCTACGTCGCCTGCGATCCGGCGGCCCTGGCCCGCGACTTGGCCTACTTCCGGGAGGGCGGGTACCGGGTGCGGACGCTGCGGGCGTTCGATCTGTTTCCGATGACGCATCATGTGGAGTGCGTGGCGATTCTGGAGCCTGCCGCAAAGGCAGTCTGACCTGCTGGTTCGGTGATTCCGGCGGAGCGTCGGGCAAGCGGTCCGCCGGTCCGCGCCGGCGTGGTCCTTGCCCTGGCAGTGAGTGTCAGCCAGCCGGGCACAGGCGATAGCCCATAGGCGACTCGACGGCCCTCTTGCCAGTTCCCATATCGCATCCAGGGTCGCCGTCGAGCTTCGGGTATTACGCCGGGCGCATTGCTCGGCTACGACGTGCCGAGTCGCTGGAGACAGGTGAGAATGGGCCGCCCTATCGTCGATCTCTCCGGCCGCAATCCAGTTCGAGTACCGGTGGATTTCTCCGTTGCCGCCACGCCCGTCCTCATCGTCGCAGAACTCGCAGTCATGCGTTCCCAGTGTCAGGATTCGCGGCGGCCTTCTCGCTTCCTCCGTCAGTCGATCGACGAGTCGGCCAGGCATGGGCGTACCTTCGACCGGCACTCCGCGGGAGGCTCCGAGCCGCCCGATATGTCGGCATGCGATCCAGTGGCGGTCCCCCATGTTGGGCTCCAGCGGATCGCTCAGCAGCGTGTCATCGTCCACCACCAATGTGGTCGGCCAGGGGAGGCTGTACTTCGCGTACGCCGGACCGCGAGCCCCCGAACCGGCGGTGCGCCGCTCGGGCAACGGCCGTACGGGGCGACTCATGGTCGGAGGGCCGAACACCGCAAAGACACGGTCTTCGGCCCTCCGGCGAAGTCCAGCGGCCGTGCCGACTATGACGACGGGTGGCAAAGAGGGGTCGGTCCCCGCGCTACAGCACAGCCTTCAAGGCCGGCTAGCGGTGGCCGTGGTAGCGGTCGTGGTCCCAGTGCCGGTCGTCGTACCAGCCGTGGTGCCAGCCCCGGTCCCGGTCCCGGCCTCGGTCCCAGCCGTGGTGGTCCCAGTCCCAGCCCCGGCCGCGGTCCCGGTCCCAGTCGTGGCCTCGGTCCCAGCCCCGGCCGCGGTCCCGGTCGCCGAAGTGACCGTCGTGGTCGTGGCCGTTCCTGTCGCTGTGCGAGTAACTCCTCCCGTCGTCGCGATCACGGCCGGCTCCGGCGGCCAGGGCCGGCATGGCGGCCACGCCGACGAGGGCGCCCGTCGCCACACAGGTGGCGATCAGGCGGACCGCCGTACGAGAAACAGACATGAATCTGTCACCTCACGTTCGTGCACATCCGCCCCGGTCGGGGCCGGGCGTGCGATCCAAAAGTCCCGGCTGGGTGCCGAGGCCCCACACTGTGACCCTCCGCGGCGACACGAGATCAGCGAAATGATTTGCGTTACAAATTGCAGATATATACGTAACTCTCCCTTGTATGGGCCATCGACGCTGGGGAGGGGCTCCGGCGCCAGCCCTGTCCCGGCTCCGAATCACGCTGTGAGCAGGAAAGAGGAGCAGCTGACGGTCCGTGACACCCTTGGCGGTCTCGCTGCCTCAACTCCTTCGAACGGCCCAATGGCTTCGGTAACGATGGGAGGCCTCTGTTCGGGGGACCCGAGTCGGCATCCGTCATCGGAGTCGGCCCAAGGGCAGCTGAAGGGCATTCAGAAGGGCTCTGGCGCAAAGTCGTCAGGAGTTGATCAACGGGATCTAGGCTCGGGCGCGGTGGGTTGTTCCGTGTGGGAGGGGCCTGAACAGCTATGAGTGGCAAGCGAGTTGTCGTCGTGAGCGGTGGAGGTACGGGGATCGGGGAAGCCACCGCCCGGCTGTTGCGGGAGGAGGGGCATCAGGTCGTCGTCTCCGGGCGGCGGAGTGAGCCTCTGCGGCGGCTCGAACGGGAGATCGGGGCGCTCGCGTATCCGTCCGATGTGGGGGACCCGGAGGCGGCGGACGGGCTCGTCCGGGCCGCCCTGGGGGCGTACGGGCGCATCGACGGGGTCGTGCTGAACGCGGGCGTCGGGCGGGGCGGGGCCGTGGGGGACCTGTCGTTGGAGGACTGGGACGAGGTGATGCGTATCAACGTCACCGGCCCGCTGCTGCTCCTGCGCGCCGCGATTCCGCACCTGTTGGAGGCGAGGGGAGCGGTCGTCGCCGTAGCCTCGGTGTCCGCGCTGCGCAACGGCACGGGCAACGCCCCGTACGCCACGTCCAAGGCCGCCCTGCTCCAGCTCTGCCGTTCCGTCGCGGTCGATTACGGGCGTCGGGGCGTGCGGGCCAACACCGTGTGTCCCAGCTGGGTGCGGACCGAGATGGCCGACCGGCGCATGGCCCGCTTCGCCGCGGAGACCGGACTGGGGGAGGGCGGCGTGGAGGCCGCCTACGAGGAGGCCACCAGGCCGCTGCCCCTGGGGCGGCCGGGTGAGCCCCGGGAGGTGGCGGAGGCGATCGGCTGGCTGCTGTCCCCGGCCGCCTCGTACGTCAACGGCGCCGTCCTCACCGTCGACGGCGGGGCGACGGCCCTGGATCCCGGGACCCTCGCGTTCGACTTTCGTGTCGAGCCGCGGGGTGACGAGGGCGCCTGACACGCCGACGGTGCGTCAAAGTGCCGTGGCGCGGCGTTCAGTCCACCGTCACCCACGACCCCCGCTCCGCGGAGCGGCTCATGGCGTCCAGGGCGACCGCGCTCGCCACGGCGTCGCCGAGGGTCGCCCCGTGCGGGGTGTCCTCGGCGATCGAGCGCAGGAAGCGCTGCGCCTCGACGACCTTGAGGTCGTCGTAGCCCATGCTCGTGGCCGACCCCGGCTGGAACGCGCCGTACTCGCCGTGGCCGGGGCCGACGTACACCGTGCTGACCGGCTGGTCCTGGTACGAGGTGCCGCGGCTGACGCCCAGCTCGCCCATGCGGCGGAAGTCCCAGAAGACGGCGCCCTCGGTGCCGTGGATCTCGAAGCCGTAGTTGTTCTGCTCGCCGACCGACACCCGGCAGGCCTCCAGTACGCCGCGGGCGCCGGAGGCGAAGCGGAGCAGGCAGTTGACGTAGTCCTCGTTCTCGACCGGGCCGAGCGCACCGCCCGAGGCGCGCGTGTGACCGGCGGTGGCACCGGTCGGGCGGGCCCGCTCGGGGACGAACACCGCGGTGTCGGCGGTCAGCGCCTCGATCTCGCCGAGCAGGAAGCGGGCCAGGTCGACGCCGTGCGAGGCGAGGTCGCCGAGGACCCCGCTGCCGCCGCGCGCCCGCTCGTACCGCCAGGTCAGGGCGCCGTCGGGGTGGGCGGCGTAGTCGCTGAAGAGGCGGATGCGGACGTGGGTGACGGTGCCGATCTCGCCGGCCGCGATCAGGTCGCGGGCGGTCTCCACGGCGGGCGCGTTGCGGTAGTTGAAGCCGACCGCGCCGTGGACGCCGGCCTTGGCGACCGCGTCGGCGACCGCGCGGGCGTCCTCGGCCGTCAGCCCGACCGGCTTCTCGATCCAGATGTGCTTGCCCGCCTCGGCCATCGCGACGCCGATCTCGCGGTGCAGGAAGTTGGGCGCGGTGATGCTGACGGCCCGCACGCGCGGGTCGGCGGCCACCTCGCGCCAGTCGCGCAGGGCGGAGGCGAAGCCGTACTGCCGCACGGCCTCCTCGGCCCGGCCGGGCACCTCGTCGGCGACGGCGACCAGCTCCGGCCGCACGGTCAGCTCCGGGAAGTGGTGCGGCAGGCGCGCGTACGCCTGGGTGTGCACCCGGCCCATCCAGCCGAATCCCACGACGGCGATCCCGAGCGTATTCACCATGACAGCCCTTCTTTGGACCGATCCAAAATCCTGCTGGCCCACGATGAGTGCTCTTTCGGGCAGGTGTCAAGGGGTGCAGGAAGCGTGGGGGAGGGCTTTACAAGCGGGGATGCTTGTGGAACGGTCCACAGCATGAGGACTCCGACCATACGAGACGTCGCCGCGCGCGCGGGCGTGTCCAAGTCCCTGGTCTCGCTGGTGCTGCGCGGCGCCGAGAGCGTGCGCCCCGAGAAGCGCGCGGCCGTCCTCGCCGCCGTCGAGGAACTCGGCTACCGGCCGAACGCCGCCGCGCGCAGCCTGAGCGAGCGGCGCACCCGCACCGTCGGCGTCCTGCTGAACGACATGCGCAACCCGTGGTTCGTGGAACTCCTCGAAGGGCTGAACGCGCGGCTGTACGACAGCGGCCTGCACATGCTGCTCGCGGACGGGCACCTGAACCGGCGGCTCGGCGAGGACCTCACCCGCACGTTCACCGAACTGCGGGTCGACGGCCTGGTCGCCGTCGGTACCCTGCGCGACCCCCAGGCGCTGCGGAACGCCGCAGCGCAGGTCCCCACCGTCGTCGCCGGCACCCGCGAGCCGGACCTGCCCGGCGTGGACGTCGTCACCAACGACGACGAGCACGGCGCCCGCCTCGCCACCGAGCACCTCATCGGGCTCGGCCACCGGCACATCGCCCACATCGCCGGCCGGGGCGCGGTCGGCGAACTGCGCCGCCGCAGCTTCGAGGCCACTGTGCGCGAGCACGGCCTGGCCGGCGGCGCGGTCGTGGAACAGGGCGACCTCACCGAGGAGGGCGGCTACCGGGCCATGGTCCGTCTCCTGGGGCGGGCGCGGCGGCCCACCGCCGTCTTCGCGGTCAACGACGTGGCCTGCGTCGGCGGGCTGTCGGCCGCCGAGGAGAGCGGGCTGCGGGTCCCGGACGACCTCTCCCTCGTCGGCTACGACAACACCTATCTCTCCCGGCTGCGTCATCTGTGGCTGACCACCGTGGACACCGCGAGCCACGACGTCGGCCGCCGCGCGGCCCAGCGGCTGCTGGAGCGGATCGAGGACCCTCAGCGCCCGCGCGAGGTCGACCTCGTCGTGCCCTTCCTCGAAGTGCGCGGCACGACGGCTCCGCCCCGGCCCGGCGACTGACACCGCCCGCGCGGGCGCTTCGCGATTTCCCTGGAATGTGCATGCAAGCGCCCCTTTAGGCCGGCGCCGGACGATCCCTCCGACATGGATACGCGAACCATGCGGGACATGCGAGGGGGATGCAGTTGTCACGCTTCGCCACTTTCACCGACCTCGTCCGGGCGCGGTGCGCCGAGTTCGCGGGCGATGACGTACACATCCAACTCCGCGACGCGAAGGACGGCCCGGAGGCCGAGCGGCTGACGTACGGGGAACTGGACCGCGCGGCGCGCCGCGTCGCCGGGGCGCTGCGGGCGCACGGGGTCGAGGGCCGGCCCGTGCTGCTCATGTACCCGGGCAGCCTGGAGTTCCTGAAGGCGTTCGTCGGCTGCCTCTACAGCGGTGCCGTCGCCGTGCCCGCGCCGCTGCCCGACGGGGGTGCCAAGGGCCGGCTCGGGCGGAGCTCGGCGATGCTGCGCGACTGCAAGGCGCCGGTCGTGCTCACGGACCGGGCGAGCGCGCCGGACGTCGCACTGTGGCTGGCGACCGAGGGCCGCGACGACGTCGTGTGCGTGGCGAGCGACGCCCTGGGTGAGACGGGCGAGGACGCGTGGCAGCCGCCCGCGACCCGGCCCGACGACCTCGCCTTCCTGCAGTACACCTCCGGTTCCGTGTCCGAGCCGCGCGGTGTGATGGTCACCCACCGGAACCTGATGGCCAACCAGGCCGCCCTGCAACGGGTGTTGGGGACCACCGCCGACGACCGCTTCGGCGGCTGGCTGCCGCTGTACCACGACATGGGGCTCATCGCGCATCTGCTGCACCCCCTCTGGCTGGGCAGCGCGTCCGTGATGCTCTCGCCGACCGCGTTCATCAAGCGCCCCGTGCGCTGGCTGCAGGCCATCGACCGGTACGGCGTCACCATCGGCGGCGGTCCCAACTTCTGCTACGACCTCGCGCTGCGCCGGGTCACGGACGAGCAGATCGGCCGCCTCGACCTGTCCCGCTGGCGGCTGGCGCTCAACGGGGCCGAGCCGGTGCGCGCCGACACGCTCGACGCGTTCGCCCGCCGGTTCGCCGCCGCGGGCCTGAGCGCCGAGGCGATGTATCCCTGCTACGGGCTCGCCGAGGCCACCCTCGTGGTCTCGGGCGGCGTGCGCGGTGAGGCGTTCCGGCGGCGCGAGGCCGACGCGGCCGCGCTCGCCCGCGACGTCGTCGCGCCCGCCGAGCCGGGCGCGGAGAGCAGGACCCTGGTGAGCAGCGGGCGGGTCACCGACTTCGACGTCCGCGTCGTCGACCCCGTCGGCTACCGGGAGCTGCCGGAGGGGGCCGTCGGTGAGATCTGGCTGCGCGGCGAGAGCGTGGCCGCCGGGTACTACGGCAAGCCGGAGGAGAGCGAGGCGGCCTTCCGGGGCGTCCTGCAGGGCGGTGAGGGCGGATTCCTGCGCACCGGCGACCTCGGCGTCCTCGACGACGGGCAGCTGTATGTCACCGGGCGGCTGAAGGAAGTCGTCATCCTGAACGGGCGGAACGTTTACCCGCAGGACGTGGAGTACGCCGTCAGGAGCCTGCACCCGGCGCTCGCCGCCGGCACCGGCGCCGCGTTCTCCGTGGAGGCGGGACGCGAGCAGCTCGTCCTCGTGCAGGAGGTCAGGGGCGAGCAGCTGGAAGAGGCACAGCTGCGTGAACTCGCCCAGCGCATCCAGGCGTTGGTGGGCAAGGAGTTCCACGTGCCCGCGGGCAACGTGCTGCTGGTGCGGCCGGGCACCGTGCGCCGCACCACGAGCGGCAAGGTGCAACGCACCCTCATGCGGCGGGAGTTCCTGGCCGGCGAGGTGCACGGCGAGTACGAGGTGTTCGACCCGGCCGTCCGCGCGCTCGTGCGGGCCGGGGACGTCCTGCTCGGGCAGGGATTGCTCCAGTCGGCCGGCGGCGGTGGCGCATGGTGACCGTCACCGCCGCGCCGGTGCGCGAGGCCGAGGCGCAGCGCCGGGTGGCCGCCGTGGAGGAACTGCTCGGCGACCCCGGCGACAGCGCCAACCCGCGCGGCTACGCGGCCCTGCTGGAGGCCGACCGGGACGCCGTGCGCAGCGAGGCCGGCGAGGACGCCCTGGACCGGTTCGGCATGCACCACGAGTACGTGCCCGTGGAACTGGGCGGGCGCCTGGAGTCGATGGACACCCTGGTCCGCGTCATGCGCCCGGTCTTCCGGCGGGACGTGGGCCTCGGCATGGGATACGGCGCCATGTCCTTCATGGCCGCCGCCGACGTGTGGATGGCCGGGACCCCGGATCAGCAGAGCGCGCTGGCGGGCCAGATGCTCCAGGGTTCGCGCGCCGCCATCGCGCAGCTGGAGACCGCCCACAGCAACGACTACGTCCGCAGCCAGGTCTCCGCCCGGCGCGGCGCGGACGGCGGACTCCTGCTCAGCGGACGCAAGCCCGTCATCAACAACCTCGACCGGGCCGACGCGCTGGTGCTGTTCGCCCGGACCGACCCGTCCCCCGGCCGCCGCAGCCACACCGCGCTGCTGCTCGACCCGGCCCGGTTCCCCGAGGGGCGGGCCGAACTGCTGCGCCGGCACACCTCCCTCGGGCTGCGCGGCTGTGTGTTCGGCGGGGTCGACTTCGACGACTGCCCGGTCCCGGAGAGCGCCCTGCTCGGCCCCGTCGGCGACGGGGTGCCGATCGCGCTGCGCTCCTTCCAGATCACCCGCACCGTCATCTCGTCGATGGTGCTCGCCGCCGTCGACACCAGCCTGCGCACCGCCGTCGCCTTCGACCACGAGCACCGCGGCGGCGGCTGGTCCACCGGCGGCTCCGACTCGCAGCGCACCGCGGCCACCATCACCGGAGCCTTCGTCAACCTGCTGCTGTACGACGCCCTCGCCACCGTCGCCACCCGGGCCATCCACATCCTGCCGGAGGAGACCAGCGTCTACTCCGCGGCCGTGAAGTACCTGCTGCCGCGCGTCCTCACCGAGACGATGTACGACCTGTCGATCGTCCTCGGCGCCGGCTTCTACACCCGCGAGGGCACCCTCGGCATCTTCCAGAAGCACGTCCGGGACCTGCCCGTCGTCACCCTGGGGCACGCCGGGTCCGTCGCCTGCCAGAGCACCGTGATCCCGCAACTGCCGCGGCTGGCACGGCGGTCGTGGTTCGTCGAGGACGAGGCGCCGGCCGGTCTGTTCCGGCCGCGCGACCCGCTGCCCTCGTACGACCTGGCGCGGCTCAGCCTGGCCTGCGGGCAGGACAGCCTCAGCGCCACCCTGCTCGCGGTGGCCGCCGAGACGCCGGGGCGCGGCGCCGTCGAGCACGCGCTGCGCGACCTCGCGCTCGGCCTCGTCGACGAGTTCCGCGACCTGCGCGCCCGGGTGCTCGCCCTCGGCCCGGAACCGGGTGCCGCGCCGTTCCCGCTGATGGACCGCTACGCCCATCTGCTCGCCGCCTCCGCGGTGCTCGGCGTGTGGCGGCACAACCAGGACGGCTCCGACCCGTTCCTCGCCGACCCGGCCTGGGCCGCGGCCGCGCTGCACCGCATCGCCCGCCGCCTCGGCGCCCCCGCGCCCGACCTGCCGGCCGAGTGCGAACTGCGGGTCCGCCACGAGGTGCAACTGCGCTTCAGCGACCGCCGCAGCTACGACCTCTACGACACCCCGCTGCCGGGATGAACGCGGCCCAAGCCCCGCGTCCCGGCCCGGCGAATCCCACCGAAAGGCGTTCGGCCATGAACGTACCGACCAGGCAGACACCGTCTCCCGTACCCGACCACGTCCTGCCGCGCGGCTGGCTGCTCGACCGGGTCGCGCTCTACCTGGGCAGGGACGCGGAGACCATCGACCCCACCGTGCCGCTGGCCGAGTACGGCATGGACTCGGTGTGCGCGCTGAGCCTGTGCGGTGACCTGGAGGACGAGTTCGGCCTGGTGGTGGAGCCGACCCTGCTGTGGGACCACCCCACCGTGCAGAGCCTGCTGGGGTTCCTGGCGACGGAGCTGGCGGTGGCCGACGCGCGCGAGGAGCGGTGATGGCGCACGGGCCGGCGTACGGCGACGGCGTCGCGATCGTCGGGATCGACTGCGCCTTCCCGCTCGCGCGGGACACCGACGCGTACTGGGAGCTGCTGCTGCGCGGCGGCGACGCGATCGGGGACGTACCGACCGAGCGGTGGGACCCGGCCGCCTTCCCGGCCGCCGACGGGGCCGCCCGCGCCGGGCTGGCGCGCGGCGGGTTCCTCGACGGCGCCGACGTGTTCGACAACGACTTCTTCTCCGTGCCGCCGCGCGAGGCGGCCGCCATGGACCCGCAGCAGCGGCTGCTGCTGCACAGCGCGTGGCGGGCGGTGGAGGACTCGGGCGTGGCGCCCGGCTCGCTGGCCGGCAGCGGCACCGGCGTCTACGTCGGCGTGATGGGCGGCGAGTGGGGGCGATTGCACCTGGGCGACTACGACCGGGTGACGCCGCAGCTCGGCGCGGGCAGCAGCGCGGGCATGACCGCGAACCGGATCTCCTACCAACTCGGCTTCACCGGGCCCAGCATGGCCGTCGACACGGCCTGCTCGTCCTCGCTCGTCGCCGTGCACCTCGGGGTCGGGGCGCTGCTGTCGGGGGAGTGCGACACCGTACTCGCCGGCGGCGTCAACCTCGTCATGTCGCCCGCGCTCGGGCTCGTCTACCACCAGCTCGGACTCGCCGCCGCCGACGGGCGCTGCAAGCCGTTCAGCGCGCTCGCCGACGGGATCGGCCGCAGCGAGGGCGTCGGCCTCGTCGTGCTGCGCCGGCTGTCCGACGCCGTCGCCGACGGACAGCGGATCTACGCCGTCATCCGCGGCACCGCCGTCAACCAGGACGGCCGCAGCAACGGCATCACCGCGCCCAACCGCTGGTCCCAGGAACAGGTCGTGGCCACCGCCTGCAAGCGCGCCGGGGTCGAGCCGCGCGAGGTCACCTTCGTCGAGGCGCACGGCACCGGCACCGCGCTCGGCGACACCATCGAGTGCGCCGCCCTCGGCAGCCTGCACGGCGAGGGCCGTGTCGAGCCCTGCGCGATCGGCTCCGTCAAGGGCAACCTCGGGCACACCGAGGGCGCCGCCGGGATCGCCGGGCTGATCAAGGTCGCCCTCGCGCTGCACCACCGGATCGTGCCCGCCAGCCGGTTCGCGGACCGCGAGAACCCCCAGCTCAGGCTCGCCCAGCGGGGTCTGAGACTGCTGAAGTCACCGCTTCGGCTGCCGCCCGGACCCGTCGTCGCCGGGCTCTCCAGCTTCGGCATGGGCGGCACCAACGCGCACGCCGTCCTCGGCTCCGCGCCGCGCCCCGCCCCGCGCACCACCGCCAAGCGCGCCCGGCCCGGCGCCGGCGTCTTCACGCTCACCGCCGACACACCGGGCGCCCTGATCCGCAACCTCACCGAGCAGGCCGACGCCGTCGCCCGGCGCCCGCGCACGGCCGCCGCCGCGCTGTGCCGGCAGAGCAACCGGGTCAAGACCGGCCTGCCGTACCGCTTCGCGGTCACCGCCCGGGACACCGAGGAACTGGCCGCCGCGCTGCGCGAGGCCGCCGCGGGCGGACTGCCCGAGCAGGTCGCGCACCGGCCGTGGAGCCGGCCGTCCGTGGCCTTCCTGTTCACCGGCCAGGGCGCCCAGTACGCCGGCATGACCGCGGGCCTGTACCGCGAGTCGGCCGCCTACCGACAGCACCTCGACGCGGCGGACGCGGCGCTGCTGCCGTACGTCGACACCTCCGTGCGCGACCTGCTGCTGGCCGGCGACGAGCGCGGTGTGGCCGGGGACCTCACCCAGCCCGCCCTGTTCGCCGTCGCATACGCCCTCGCCGCCACCCTCACCGCGTTCGGTGTCCGGCCCGCCGCCGTGCTCGGGCACAGCGTCGGCGAGTTCGCGGCCGCCGTCACGGCCGGGGTGCTCACCCTCGACGAGGCCGCGCACCTGGTGGCCGCGCGCGGCCGGCTGATGCACGGGCTGCCGGAAGGCGGCGCGATGCTCTCCGTGCAGGCCGGCCCCGACGCGCTGCGGCAACTGCTCGCCGAGGAGCCGCAGGCCCACATCGCCGCGCTCAACGGGCCGCGCGACACCGTGCTGTCCGGCACCGCCGAGGCGCTCGCCCGGATCGCCGAGACCCTGGAGGAGGCGCAGGTACGCGCCCGTGACCTCCAGGCGCCCGCAGCCTTCCACTCGCCGCTGGTGCGGCCGGTGCTCGACCGGCTCAGGGCGGCGGCAGGCAGCACCGAACCCCGGACGCCCGAGATCCCGGTCTTCTCCACCCGGTACGGCAGACTCCTCGCGGACACCGAGCGCATGGACGCCGACTACTGGGCGGCCCAGGCCGAGTCGCCGGTGCTGTTCGCGGACGCCCTCGCCGACCTGGAGACTGTCTGCGCGCCCACCCACCTCGTGGAGATCGGGCCGCGCCCCCAGCTGCTGCCGCTCGCCGGACGCGCCGGACTCGCCACGAGCGTGGAGTTCCTGCACCCGGCGCCCGGACCGGAGGCCGGAGGCAGCGAACTCGTTGAACTCGTCGCGCAGTTGTACCGGACCGGGCTCGACCCCGACTGGGAGCGGCTGTACGACCCCGAGGTCACGGCCGGCTCCGGCGAGAAGCTGCGCGGCTACTCCTTCTCCACCGCGCACCGCTACTGGACCGCCCCGCCGGCCCCGCGCACCGAGCAGGCCCCCGAGGCCCGGCCCGCGGCGACGCCGCCACGCCCCACGTCCCCGCTGGCCGAGCCCGCCGAACCGGCCACGACCGACCCGGTGTCCCGGGACCGTGACCCCGTGCTCGCCGCGGTGATCGACGCGGTCGCCGAGGTCGGCTCGTACCCCCTGGAACAGGTCGTGCACTCCGCACGCTTCTACGAGGACCTCGGCTTCGACTCCGTCATGATCATGCAGCTCAAGGACCGCATCGAGGCCCGCCTGCCGCACCTCGGCGAGGTCTCCGTACAGCAACTCCTGCCCGCCCTGCGCTCGGTGGGCACCCTCGCCCAGTTCCTCGGCGGGCACCTCACCGAAGGGGTGCGGGCGTGAGCGTCACCCCGATCCGCGCGGCGGTGACACCCGGGGGCCCGCGCGGCGCTGATGTCGATGAGGCCGTGCTCAACGGCCCGCAACCGGAAGGAGTCTGCGCGTGAGCGCGACGGCCTATCTCGCGGCGACCGGAAGCGCGCTGCCCGGCCCGCCCGTGGACAACGCGACGCTCGGCAGGGCCCTCGGGGTCAGCGAGGAGTGGGTCGACATCTTCGTCGGCACCCGCACCCGGCACTTCGGCTGGGACCTGGCGACGGGACAGGTCCGGCACACCCTCGCCGACCTGTGCGCACAGGCCGGCGGCGCGGCCATCGACGCCGCCGGACTCGACCCGGTCGACATCGAGTTCGTGCTGCTCGCCACCGCGACCCCGGACACGCTGCTGCCCACCACGGCCAGCGAGGTCGCCGACCGGCTCGGGCTGATGTACCTGCCCGCCTTCCAGATCCAGTCCGGCTGCGCGGGCGCCGTCCAGGCCCTCGACCTGGGCCGCACCCTGATCGCCGGCGGCGCCCGCGCCGGGCTGGTGATCGGCGGCGACGTCACGCACCGCCACCTCGACCCGCACCGCGACGTGGCCCGGGTGCCCACCGAGGAGCTCGTCAACTACGTGCTGTTCGGCGATGGCGCGGGCGCGGCGGTGCTGACCGCCGAACCGGTGGCCGAACGCGTAGCGGTCAGGGGCGTCCTCAACCGCTTCACCGGCCTCGGCCGCCCGCCGGGGCAGACCGTCGACTGGTACGGGATCAGTGACCGCCACAGCGACCGCCCCATGCTCGTCGAGGACTACAAGGCCATCGAGGAGTCCGTGCCGACCATGGCCCGCGAGATCCTCTGGGAACTCCTCGACCAGCTGGAGTGGACCCCCGACGACCTGGACTTCCTGCTGCCGCCGCAGCTGTCGGGCCGGATGACCGAGCGGATCACCGAGCACCTCGACGTGCCCGGCGCCAAGGAGGTGTCCTGCGTCGCCGAGACCGGCAACACCGGCAACGCCCTGGTCCTGCTCCAGCTGGCCCGGCTGCTCCCGGACCTGCCCACCGGCGGCCGGGCGCTCGCGATCGCCGTGGAGTCGAGCAAGTGGATCAAGACCGGGCTCGGCCTGGAGAAGGTGTAGGCGATGGCGGTGCCGGTGCGCACGACGACGCGCGGCGAGCCCCTGGAACGGCTCCGGGAGCTCGCCGCGCAGGGACGGCTGGAGACGGCGTACGACGAGGTCGCGCCACTCCTCGCCGAGCTGGCCGACGATCCCGGGGCCCGGCCGGACTGGGCGCGGCGGGCCGGGCGGCTGCTCGCCCGGGCCGACCGGGACGCGGTCCTGGCCCGGCACCCGGACCTGTCCCGGGTGACCGTGGCGGTCACCGGGCAGTCCACGGCCGCGGACGTCGTCGAGCCACTGGTCGGCGAACTGGCCCGGCACGGGCTCCTGGTGAACGCCGTCGTCGGCGACCACGGCGCCTATCTGCGGGACCTCACCGACCCGTCCGGGGTCTTCCACGGCATCGCCGTCGACCTGGCGCTGTGCCTGCTGGACGACACCACCGTCTTCGCCGAGGTGCCCGCGGTGTGGGGGCCCGAGGACGTCGCACGGGCCGCGGACGAGGTCGCGGCGCGCATCGAGGGCCTGGTGCGGCGCCGCGCCGGTGGCGGCACCCTCGTGCTCAACACCCTGCCGCTGCCCCGCGAGCGCACCCACCAGCTCGTCGACCACCGGTCCCGGGCCCGGCTGGGCGTGGTGTGGCGGGAGTTCAACGCACGGCTGCTGCGGCTGGGGGTCGAGGCCGACGGCGTCGTCGTGCTCGACCTCGACCCGCTGATCGCCGCCTGCGGTCCGGTCGCCGACGCGCGCCTGGCCCAGTACGCCGGCGCCCGCATCGGCGCCGGGCTGCTCGACGCCTACGCCCGCGAAGTCGCCCATCTGACCCGCGCGTTGACGGGCCGGACCCGCAAGTGCCTGGTCCTGGACCTCGACCACACCCTGTGGGACGGCGTGCTCGCCGACGACGGGGCCGAGGCGCTCGCCGCCGCGGGGACGCTGCGCGGCGAGGCGTTCGGCGCGTTCCAGCGGACCGTACGGCAGCTCGCCGCCCAGGGTGTGCTGCTCGCCGTCAGCAGCAAGAACGAGCGCGGTGCCGTCCTGGAGGCGCTGCGCACCCACCCCGACCTCGTGCTGCGGGAAGGGGACTTCGCCTCCGTGCACGCCGACTGGGAGCCCAAGAGCGGACACCTGGCCGCCGTGGCCGACGCGCTGGGCATCGGGGACGACGCGCTGGTGTTCGCCGACGACTCGCCCGCCGAGCGCGCCGAGGTGCGCCACTCGGGCGTGCGTGCCGCCGTGGTCCCCCTCGACGACGAGCCCGCCCTGCACGTACAACGGCTGCTCGCCGACGGCTGGTTCGACACACTCGCGGTCACCGAGGAGGACCGGGCCCGGGCCGGCCACTACCGCGGCGCGGGCGCCCGCGCCGCGCTGCGCGCCGAGTCCGGCTCGCACGAGGAGTTCCTGCGCGGCCTCGGCGTCCACGTCGATCTCTGCGCGCCGCGCGCCCACGAGCACGAGCGGCTCGCCCAACTGACACAGCGCACCAACCAGTTCAACCTCACCGGGCTCCGCCTCACCCCACCCGAGGTGGCCCGGGCCGTCACGGACCCGGACCGGACACTGCTGGCGGCGCGCACCGCCGACCGGTTCGGCGAGAACGGCCTGACCGGCGCGCTCCTCGCCACCCGCGAGGGCGACGCGCTGCGCCTCGACAACGCGTGGCTCAGCTGCCGCGTCCTGGCCCGGGGCATCGAACAGGCCCTGCTCGCCGCCGTGTTGGCGCACGCCCGCGACACCGGGCACCGCGCGGTGCTCGCCGCGTACCGGCCCACCGCGAAGAACGCCCGGGTCCGCGACTTCTACCCCGCGCTCGGCTTCACCGCGGCCGGGGAGCGCGACGGGGCGCTGCTGTTCCGGCACGACCTGCGCCGGCTGCCCGCCCCGCCGGAGCACGTGCGGATCACCGGGACGCTGACCACCGGCGCCGACGGCAGGAGGCACACATGAGCGCGATCGACACCCTCGACGGGTTTCTCGCCCTGCTCCGGGAGGAACTCGGCCTGGACGTCACGGCGCGGGAGGCCGGCGAGAGCCTGGTGAACCTGCCCCGCTGGGACTCCCTCCACCTCCTCAGGCTGGTCACGCTGATGGAGGAGGAGACCGGCCGGCGGCTGTCGCTGAGCCCCGTTCTGCAGGCCCGCACGCTCACCGAGATCCATACGGTCGTGCTGGAGCAGGTCGGCGGCCGGAGCCAGGAACGACCGCAGGAACAGAACCAGGAACAGAGCAGGGTGGAGGCACAGGCATGACCGTCCCCGGCAATTCCACGCTCGGACCGCCGCTCGGCGCTCCCGTCGAGGTGGGTGTCGACGACGCCGCGTGGGACCGGGTGAGGGCGGATCTGAAGGCGTGCGGCACCGCGCTGCTGTACGCCCACCGCCCCGTCCTGCAGCCCCAGTTGCCCGCCGGCGACGGGCTGCGCAGGCTGCTGGGCCGCGACTGGTCGCGCTACCTCGGCCTCGCCCACACCGATGTGCGCGACCGGTACGCCGCCTCCCGGGTGCTGCTCAAGTCCGCGGCGGCCGTGGTGCTGCGCGGCGACCCGGACGCCCTGGAGCTGGCGTACGGGCCCACCGGACGGCCGTATCTGCGCGGCTGCGACCAGGTCGACATCAGCCTCAGCCACACCGACGACCTGCTGTTCGTCGGCCTGACCACCCGGGGTCTGATCGGCGTGGATGCCGAGCGCGCCGACCGGCAGATGTACGGCAGCGGCCTCGGGCGGCACGTGTGTACCCCGTACGAGATGGTGACGCTCGCCGCGCTGCCGGAGGAGCAGCGCAACCCGTCCCTGGTGCGGCTGTGGACGCTGAAGGAGGCGTACAGCAAGGCGATCGGGCAGGGCATGCAGTTCCGGTTCACCGAGTTCGGCTTCGGCCCCGACGGCAAGCCGGTACGGGTGCAGCGTCCCGACGGCACCGCGGGCACCGGGGACGAATGGGCCTTCCGTACCTTCCCGCTGGCCAGCGGCTACTGCGTCAGCGCGGCCGTCTACGACGCCGGGTTCGGCCCGCCGGCCGACACGGACATCACCACGATGCTCGACGAGGACTGTGTGGAGGCCGTCGAGGACGCACTGGGCGAGAGGTGAGGCTCAGCCGGACTCGGTCTCCTGTCGGGTGTGCTGGTCGAGCATGCCGGAGATCGCCACGTTGTAGCCCGCCTGGAAGCGGCTGGTGGCCTCCAGCTCCTCGGTGATCTCCGAGATGTGACGGCGGCAGGTGCGCACCGACATGCCGAGCCGCCGCGCCACCATCTCGTCCTTGTAGCCCTTGGCCATCAGGCGCAGGATCGACTGCTTGAGGTCGTCGGCGGTGGAGGGCGTGCGCGAGGTGTCCGGGACGAACGGGGTCGCGCTGTCCCACAGGTGCTCGAAGACGGTGTAGACGAACGCGACCAGGGTGGGCTCCCGGACGACGATGGCGCCGCCGCTCGCGTAGTGCACGTCGTCGTGGTGGCCGTGCGTGGGCAGGAACACCGTCTCCCGGTCGTAGATGAGGATCCGGTCGATGACCTGGTCGGCGGTACGCACCTCCACGCCGGCCGCGGTCACGTCACGCACGTACGCGCGCGTGGCGAGGTCGCTGCGCGCGGTGTGCTGGTAGACGGTGCGGATGGCGACGCCGCGCTCGCGCATGCCCAGGGCCGACGCACGGGCCGCCTGCAGCAGCGCGCCGGGGCGGGCGCCGCCCGGGGCGACGGACGCCATCTCCTGACGGCAGTGCGTGCTGAAGTGGTCGAGCATGGACTGCACGGTGTCGGGGTCGGTGATGACGTCTATGGCCTCCAGCCGGTTGCGCAGGCGGCGGCCCTCGAAGTAGACGGGAGTCAGCGACATCAGACGGCTGCGGACGTCGGTGACCGCCTGCTGGAGGACGCTGATCTGCTTCTCGGCCGAGCTCACCAGATCGGCGGTGGCGACGTCGGGGCCCACGGGGACGAGCACGTTCGGGTCGCCCGGCATCGGCTGCAGCAGGCGCAGCAGGGTCAGCACCTTCTCCGCGTGCTCGACCTCGGCCGGGGAGAGGGCCAGTCGCTGGGCGATATCCGCGCGTATGAAGCGGCCCAATTCAACGGCGTGTCCGTATGCCGCGGCACTGATGTCGTCCAGCTCGGCGAATTCGGAATGGGAAGAACTCATTCCGCGCACCCGAACCACGAGGTGCTTGAGTGCAGTTGTTGCCGTGCAGCTTTGAGCCATCGCATATCGCTTGGGTTTCGCTCAAGAGATTCGAGAAGGTGTTCCTGGCGGCGGGAGAGGCCATCGGTGAGCGAGAGGCTCCAGCTCATGACGATCCTTCCCGTTCGGAGCGCAGAGACATCGAGCCTGCAGGGGGAAACGTGCACGTCATGACTAGCATGATCAACATCGTCGCTCGTAGTGCAGCTTTGGGTAGTGCTCTTGGTGTGTTGTTTACCGGAGCCGTGCTCTTCGGGCAGCACGACCACACCAACCGGGCCGATGCGCACCTGGGAACGGTTTCGACCGCCGCCACCTACGTCGTGGAGGGTGACGACCGCTGGGGCTAGACACCCCGCTTGCGCAGCCCGTTCTCCGGCAGGCGCCTTCCCTGTTCAGACCGACAGGGGGGCGCCTGCCGTCGTGTGGGCGAGCTTCGCGTGCCGCACGGCGGGTACCGCGATCGCGCTCAGGATCACCCCGTGCGTGGCCGAGAAGCGGCCGGTGAGAACGCGCCGCGCCGAACCCGGCCGCGCCGCGGGGTCGTTGAGCAGCGCCGCGCGGAACGTGCCGCGCTCCGCATCCACGGTGAGCAGCGCGTCCTCGAACTCCAGGGTGTGCCCGGTGAGCGGGAAGTACGACTTGTAGACGCTCTCCTTCATGGAGAACAGCAGCCGGTCCCAGCGGACCTGGGGCAGGGTGCGCAGCAGCCGGTGCACCCAGGACCGCTCCTGCGGCAGCGCGATCGACTCCAGGATCCCCTCCGGCAGCGGCTGGTTGGGCTCGGCGTCGATGCCCAGCGCGGCGATCTCGTCGGCGCGGGCCAGGGCGGCGCCCCGGTAGCCGGCGCAGTGGGTGATGGAGCCGACGAGCCCGGGCGCCCACTGCGGCGCGCCGCGCAGGCCCGGCAGCACCGGGACGGCCTCCTGGCCGAGGGCCGCCATGGCGCGCCGGGCGCACCAGCGGGCCGTGGTGTACTCCCGGCGCCGCGTCTCGACGGCCCGGGCGATCTGGGCCTCCTCGCCCGGGAAGAGGGTGACGTCGATGCGGTCGACGGTCGTGTCGACGGCGGCGACCTCGGCCGGGAGCAGCGATTCGATCATGGGGATCACCCTTGTCGGACGGGCCGCTGCCGGGCGGGCGGCGGCTGTGTCCTCACCGTGCGGTGGCGCTGCCGCTGGGCTCAACGCGTGGGGGGCTTGGGGGGCGGTACTGGTGGTCTCGGGGGGTGGAAAGCCCCTGTCCTCTGCTAGGTGGAGGGGGTTGGGGGTGGGGGTTGCTATGCGGTTGTCATTCGGCTGCGGGGCGGTGGGGGTTGAGCGCGCGGTTCCCCGCGCCCCTGGGTGGGTGGCGCTTAGGGGGGTTGAGGGGTACTCGGGGTTGGCGGGGTCGGCCTAGGGTCGGGTGAATGGGTCACGGACAGTTGATGGCCATCAGTGATCTGCACGTGGCGTTCGCGGAGAACCGGCGGGTCCTGGACGCGGTTCGGCCGGACGGGCCCGGGGACTGGCTGGTGGTCGCGGGGGACGTGGGGGAACTGCTCTCCGACGTGGAGTGGGCGCTGGGCGTGCTCAGCGAGCGCTGGGCGCGGGTCGTGTGGGCGCCCGGGAACCACGATCTGTGGACCGCCCACGAGGACCCCGTGCAGCTGCGCGGCGACGCCCGCTACCGCCGGCTCGTGGAGATCTGCCGGGGCCTCGGCGTGCACACCCCGGAGGACCCGTACCCGGTCTGGTGCGGGCCCGGCGGCCCCGTCGTCGTGGCGCCGCTGTTCCTCCTGTACGACTACACCTTCCGCACCCCCACCGCCGCCACCCGGCAGGAGTCGCTGGACCAGGCCTACGCGGCCGGGGTCGTGTGCACCGACGAGTTCCTGCTGCACCCCGACCCGTACCCGAGCCGCGACGCCTGGTGCCGGGCGCGGGTCGCCGAGACCGAGCGGCGGCTCGCCGCCTGCGACCCGAGCCTGCCGACCGTGCTGGTCAACCACTTCCCGCTGGTGCGCACCCCCACCGACGTCCTGCGCCACCCCGAGTTCGCCCAGTGGTGCGGCACCGAGCTGACCGCCGACTGGCACCTGCGGTTCCGCGCCACCGCAGTCGTGTACGGCCATCTCCACATCCCCCGCACGACGTTCCACGACGGCGTGCGCTTCGAGGAGGTCTCGGTCGGCTACCCGCGCGAGTGGCGCCGCCCCGGCCACCGCAGGGACGTCCCGCGGCGGATTCTGCCCGCTTGACAGCGACCCGACGACGCGCAGAGCGGCCCTGGACGGGACTTGCTGCCGTGCAGCTTTCGGCCACCGGGGCGGGCCAACTGGCCTCGTAGACTTGGCGTCTTGAAGGACGGTTGCCCCGCGCAAAGGAATTGCTTTGCGCTGTCTTGGGGAAGTCATGGGGGCGACTGGAGAAAGTCTTGGGGAACGTTTCCGGCAGTACGCCTGGAATTCCCGATGGATTTTCGGCTCCTTGACCAACGGGGGATGTGAGGCGGCGGCGATGTATCTGGATCGGGAAAAGCAAATCCGCTTGCTGGAATCCGCGGTACGGGAGGCGGTCGACGGGGCCGCCCGGATCGTGCTCGTCGAGGGCGCGGTGGGCTGCGGTAAGACGGAGTTGATTGAATCCGTAACTGAAATGACGGCGCGGGCCGGGGTGTTGTTGCTGCGCGCGGAGGGGACGAGGGCCGAGCGGCATATTCCCCTCGGAGTGGTGGGCCAGTTGGCCGCCGCGGCTCCCGAGGGCGCGTTCGACGCCGTACCGCTCGACCCCGACGCGGCGACGGCCGGGGCCGGACGCGTCGCGGCCCGGCAGGCCTTCGCCACCGCGGTGGGACGGCTCGCCGAGCGCACGCCGGTGGCGATCTGCGTCGACGACCTCCATCTCGTCGACGAGCCGTCCCGACGCTATCTGCTCCATCTGGCGGGCAGACTGCGGCAGGCCAGGGTCCTGCTGGTGTTCGCCGAATCGCTGCACGAGCGCACCGACGACCCGGAGCTCGGCACTGACCTGCTGCGCCGGCCCGGCTTCGTGCGGATACGGCTCGAACCGCTGACCCGGCAGGACGTCGCGGCGGCCCTGGAGCGGGACCCCGACGCGCGCCCGACCCCTGGCGAGGCGCACGCGCTCACCGGCGGGAACCCGCTGTTACTGCGGGCGCTGACCGAGGACGGCGGGCCCGGGCGGGCCTTCGTCCAGGCCTTCCTCGCCTGTCTGCGGCGCTGCGGCGGCCGTACCGAGGACGTCGCGGCGGCCGTCGCCGTCCTCGGCACCCTCGCCGCACCGCCCGCGATCGCCGGCCTGCTCGACCTGCCCGAGGCCGACGTACGGGCCTGCCTGGACGCCCTGGATGCCGCCGGCCTCCTCGACGGCACCGCCTTCCGGCACCCCGCCGCCCGCGCGGCCGTACTCGACCATCTCGACCCCGAGACACGCGCGCTCCGCCACCGAAAAGCCGCCGAACTCGCCCACGCCCAGGGCCACGCGGCCACCGACGTCGCGGCACAGCTGCTCGCCGTGGGCCATCAGGCGCCCGCCTGGGCCGGACCGGTGCTGCGCGCAGCCGCGGACCGGCTGCTCGCCGACGGCGACCACCGGCGCGCGCTGGAGTGCCTGCGGGCGGCCCTGGCCGGCACCGACGACAAGACGGAGAGCGCCGAGCTGCGCACCGCGCTGGCCGCGGCGGAGCTCGCCGTCGACCCGGCCGCCGCCGAGGCACAGCTGGCCGAGCCGCTCGACGCCGTGCGCGCCGACCGGCTCCCGGCGGCCGTCGCGGCCCGGCTCGCCCGCCTGCTGGTCACCCAGGGCCGGATCGACGAGGTCGCCGGGGTGCTCCAGGAACTCGGCGTCAACACGACCACGGCGGAGGGGAGTTCGTGGGACGACCCGCGGCACGTACCGCTGGACGGCCTGTCCGCCTTCCCGCACCGGTCAACGCGCCCCACCCCGCCCGTCACCCTGCCCCGCCAACGGGAGCACACCTCCCGCAGGGCGTCCCCGGCGGCCACGGCGACGCACCCCGCTCCCGCCGCCGGGCAGGGGCCGGGCTGGGCCGTGGCCTTCTGGGGCGTGCCCGAGTGGGAGCGTTCGGCGCGCGGCGTGGAGAGCGCGGAGGCCCTGCTGCGGCGCACCAGCCTCGCCGAGACCACCCTCGCCCCCGTCCTGCAGGCGCTGCGCGCCCTGCTGCACCTCGACGGGCCGCGCCGCGCCCTGCCCTGGACCCAGACCTACATGGACGAGGCGGCCCGCCGCGGCGCGCCCGGCTGGCAGGCCGTGTTCGCGCTCGTCCGGGCCGAGGCGCTGCTGCGCCAGGGCGACCTGACCGGTGCCGAGACGCTCGCCCTGCAGGCCCGTGCCGCGGTGCCCGAGCACGACGACAGCCTCTTCCACAGCTGGGCGGGCGCCACCCTGGCCGCGGCCCGCACCCCCATGGGCCGGCACGACGACGCCGGGCGCGAGGTGTGCCGCCCGCAACCGGAGCGGCTCACCGGGAGCCTGCACCTGCTCGCCCACCTGAAGGCACGCGGCGCCTACTACTTCGCCACCAACCGCTTCCAGGCCGCGCTCGCCGACTACCTCGACATCGGCCGGGCCATGCGCCGCTGGGGCCTCGACCGCCCCGTCGTACTCCCGTGGCGGACCTACGCCGCCGAGGCGCTGCTCCAGCTCGGCGAGGTCCGCCAGGCCTCCCGGCTCGTCGCCGACCAGCTCGCCTCGCGCGACCTCGCCCACCCCTGGGTGAACGGCCTCACGCTCCGGCTGAAGGCGGCCCTCGGTGAGCCCGCCGAGCGGCCCGCGCTGCTCGCCCGCGCCGTCGACGACCTGCGTCGCTCCGGCGATCGGCTCGAACTCGCGTACGCCATGGCCGACCTGGGCGAGGCGTTCAAGGAGTGCGGCGACCCGGGCCGGGCCAACATGGTCAACCGGCGCGCCTGGCACCTGGCCAAGGAGTGCGGCGCGCAGACCCTGCGCGAGCGGATCCTGCCGGGCCGGGCCGGCGCCGTCGACCTGCCCGAGGGGGCCCGGCAGACGACGCACGCCGAACTCGACGCGAAACTCAGCGAGTCGGAGAAGCGGGTCGCGCTGCTCGCCGTGCACGGCCACACCAACCGGGAGATCGCGCTGAAGCTGTACATCACCGTCAGCACGGTCGAACAGCACCTCACCCGCGTCTACCGGAAGCTCAACATCACCCGCCGCCAGGACCTGCCGGCCGACCTGCCGTTCAGCGAGGCGCTGGACCTGGCGTGAGCCACAGGACCGGACCCGGCGCAAGAAACAGAAGGAGTACGACCATGAGCGGTACGCCGTTCGAGAATCCCGACGCCGGCTATCTGGCGCTGATCAACGACGAGGGCCAGTACTCGGTGTGGCCGGCCGCCGCCGAGGTGCCCGTCGGGTGGCACGTGGCCCTCGCGGAGACGTCCCGGCAGGCCGTGCTCGACCACATCGACCGCGCGTGGACCGACCAGCGGCCCGCCTCACTGCGCGCCGCCGACGGGCAGCCGGGCCAGTGACGCCCTCGCGTACACCACCTGACAGCCCGGGACGATGAACAGGGACTCGCGCAGCGCGGAGACGGACTCGGTCGTCAACTCCTCGACCGAGTCCGTCTCTTCGTACATCAGGGCGCGCTCCAGCTCGAAGTAGTGGAGGTTGAAGGCGTCGACCTGCCGCTGGTAGAGCCACCAGCGGCGGCACTCCTCGGGGCTGCCGTGCTCCCGCAGATACGCGGCCGTGAGCCACTCCTCCAGACGGTGCGCGAGGCGCTCCGAGGCGAGCCGGGCCCGGATGCCGGTGCCCGGCCGGGCCCGCTCGTACAGGCAGTGGCCCAGCTCGTGGGCGACTCCGGCCAGCGCCCCCACGGTGGGTCCGTCGGCGCCGAGGATCACGGCGGCGTGCGGCGGGCCGACCGTGCGGAAGGGCGTGTCGCGCTCGGCCAGCGAGGACTCGGCGAGGATGCGCAGCACCCGCGCGCGCCAGGGCCGCAGTTCGGGGAGCTCCGGGAGGATCTCGGCGGCCGGGGCGTGGGTGGGGTGGCTCAGGATCAGGTCGTCGGCCGGCAGCGGGAGGGGCAGCTCGGCCAGGTGCACCAGCATGGAGCGGCGCAGCGGCAGTACGGCCGCGTAGCGGGGGGCCGCGACGACCTGTCGCACCTGACGGTGCGTGACGTCGAACAAGCGCCGGACCCAGGGCACTTGCCGCAGTGCGGCGAGTCGGGCGCGGCGCTCGGCGAGCAGCGTCTCGATCAGCTCACCGGTGCCGAGGACGGCCTCGCGCTGGAGGCGTCGGCGCTCGTCGCGGTAGGCGGCGACGGCGCGGGGGTCGCCGGTGAGGTCGTGCGGGTGCTGCGTGTCGTGCTGTGCGTTGTGCTGCGGGGCGGGCTGTGGCGCCCCGCCCCGCCGGCGTGCCACGGTCAGTTGTTGAAGCTGTTGTTGGTGTTGCTGTCGTTGTTGCTGCTGCTGTTGTTGTTCGAGTTGTTGTTGTTGTTGATGTTGCCGTTGTTGTTGCTGTTGTTGTCGTTGGCAACGATCGACAGGTCCTCGGCGAGCGCGTTGATGTCCGTGGCGGTCACGCTCTGCAGACGCGGGGCGTCGGCGTCGTTCGCCATCGCCGAGCTGTTGTTGTTGATGTTGTTGTTGTCGTTCGAGTTGCTGTTGTTCGACATGGAGGAGTTGTTCGCCATGGGGATCTCCTGAGGACGAGCGGGTGGCCGGGCCGGCGCCCGGTCTGCGTGTCGAGCAGCGAGTCCATATACGGCCATGGCGCTAAAGCGGCGTATGGCTGTGGCAAGCGCATGGCAAGGTCGGGCCGCGCGGCCGGCGGGTATGGCAGGACGCTGCCGTACGCCCCTGCCGTGGGCCTCCTGACGACGCGGAACGTCCGCTTCCCGCATTGTGGGCGGGTCACGCATCCGGCAGGGTCGGTCGCAATCCGTAAGCCCAGCAGGAGGCCCCCATGATCACGGATCAGGACCACAGGACGCCGGCTCCCGCGCGACAGCGCGAGCAGATGCTGGACCGCGTCGAGGCCCGGCTGCGCTCCCTCCTGAACGACGAGTACCAGCGCCACTCGGGGCACGCCCGCGCCGCCGTCCTGGTCGAGTCCCTGGCCGAGCTGGTCGCGGCGGGCGGCGAACGGGTGCGTCCCGTGGTGCTGTTCACCGGGTACCTCGCGGCGGGCGGCACCCCCGACGACCCGCGCGCCGTCGACGCGGCCGCCGCGCTCGAACTCCTGGACACCGCGATGCTGTTGCGCGCGGACGTGCACGAGAACGTGGCCGTGCGGCGCGGGATGCCGGCCCTGCACGTGGCGCGCGCGGCCGAGCACGAGCGCGGCGGCTGGGGCGGCGACGCGCGGAGCTTCGGCGCCTACACCGCGACGCTCGCCGGTGACCTGGCGGTCGCCTGCGCGGACCGGCTGGCCGCCGGGCTGACCGGCGCCGCCCGGGTGCACTGGGACGAACTGCGGGCCGATCGCTGCGTCGGCATGTACGCGCGCGAGGCGATGACCGCGGCGTACCTAGACGACCCGTGGCCCGGCCGGTGCGTGTCCGGCTGCGACAGCGGCTGCCGGGCCGGCTGGTACGCGCTGCGCGCCCCGCTGCTGATGGGCGCCGCGCTGGCGGGCCGCGACGAACTGGCCCCCGCCTACGAGGCGTACGCGAGCGCCCTGCACGCCGCCTGGCGGCTGCGCGGCTTCCTCGACGGCGGCCCCGAGTACGCCTGGGACGCCGAACTGCTGCGCGAGATGCTCCTCGACGGCGACGAACGCGACGTGGCCGAACGCATGATCCACGAACTGGTCGGCCGAGCGGGCCGCACAGCAGACACGGCGGCACTGACCGGGGAGTGGCGCGGCGAACTGGTGTCGTTCGGACTGCGGGTGGCTTCGGTCTGAGGCCGGGTTGGCGCGATGGCTCGTGCGGGCGGGTCGTACGGCACGGGTGCGTTGGCGCCGTGGCGCGTGTGGCCGAGCTTCGGCACGGGTGGCGGGCGACGATGTCACGGGCGGCTGAACTCTATGGCCGTGCGGTGGGGGACTGCGGCGCGTGCGGGTGGGTGCCACGGCTCGTGCTCGCAGGCGCTACGGCAAGGGTGACTGGGCGCGGCGGCACGGGCGGCCAGGTTCTACAGCCGGGCGGGCGGACACTGCGGCTCGTGCGGGCAGGTACGACGGCGCAGACGGCCGAGGACGATGCCACGGGCGGCCGGGCTCTTGCGGCCTGCAGGCGGGCGCTGCGGCGCGTGCGGGTGGGTGCCACGGCTCGTGCTCGCAGGCACGACGGCATGGGCGGCCGGGGACGATGTCGGTGCGCCCGGGCTCCACGGTCCGGTCCGGTGGCCGGGCACGCGCTGCGGCACATGTGGGCGGGTGCCACAGCACATGCGGGTGGGCATCACGTTCCGTGCCGGCGGGCACGCCCGGGGCGGGGCGTTCAGGCCGGTGTCTCCGGGCGGGGCCGTGGCGTGCCGGGGCGTAGGCGGGTCAGCCAGGTGCGCAGGGCCTCCTTGCGGAGTTCGCCGTTCGGGTCTCGGGGGAGGGAGCCGACCAGTTCCAGGCGGGTCGGCAGGAACGCCTCCGTCAGGCCGCGGCGGGCGAGATGGTCGCGGAGTTCCACCAGGCCCGGCGGCTCCTCCTGGAGCGCGGGTACGACGACGGCGCACGGCATCTCCCCGTACGTCGCGTCCGTGTACTCCACGACGGCCGCCTCCCGCACCCGGGGATGCGCGCGCAGCCCCTCCTCCAACTCGTCCACCGGCACGACGAACAGGCCGCCGGTCCGGTCGTCCGCCCGGCGCACCACGGTGACCTCGCCGGGCCGCGGCGAGGTCGCCGCGTCGCCCGTGTCCAGCCAGCCCTCCCACCGCTCCCAGGTCCCCTCGACGGCACCCCCGTGCCGCCAGGACGCCAGCGCGACCGACGGCCCACGCACCCGCAACCGGCCCGCTGCCAGGGCGACTTCCAGCCCGGGGAGCGGTTGTTCCCCGGACCCTTGCGACAGAGCACCCAGCCCCGCCTCGGGCGCTCCCCACGCGCTGTGCACCGGGACGCCCAACTCCTCGCGCAGCGCGTTGAGAAGGGCCTCTGGCGTGCCGACGCGCCCGCCGGTCAGGGCGGTCCGCAGCCCGGACAGGTCGCGCGGTTCCTGCCGCTGCGCGGCGAGCAGCTCGGCCCAGTGCGCGGGCGTGGCGTACACCCGGTCGACCCGGGCCGACTCCATCAGGCCGAGGAAGACCCGCGGATCCCACACGTCCAGGAACACCCCGGTACCCCCGGCCGCGATCGGCCAGCACACCGCGTAGAGCAGGGCGGCGAGGGAGGCGAGGGGGAGAGGGGAGGCGAAGACACCGGCGGGGGCGGAGGCCGCGGGGGCTGTGGACGCCTCAGGGGCGGCGGCGGTGCCGTCGGGACGGCCCGGTTCCGGTGCCGCCGCGGCCTTCGTCCCGCCCTGCGCCGCGAGGCCCGCGTACAGCGTGTTGCCCGTGTGCAGGAGCGCGCCGTGGTCCTCGCCCATGCCCATCACGGTCAGCAGCAGTGCGGGCCGGTCGGGGGAGGCGAGGGAGAGGGGCAGGTCGCGGGCGTGCGGGCCGCGTTCGTGGGCGGTGCGCAGGAAGTACGCGTCGAAGTCCACCGCGCCCGTCGCCTCCGCGTCGCCGACCACCACCCGGCGCCGCAGCCACGGCAACCGGTGTGCGAGCTCGGCCAGCACCTCGGCGTTCCCGTACTCCTCCCAGCGGTCCGGCACCACGCACACCCGCGCCTGCGTGGCGGCCAGGATGCGCTCCAGATCGGGTGCCCGCACCCCGGGCAGCACCGGCACCACCACGGCACCGATCCGCCAGCAGGCCAGCGTGAGCGCCGCGGCCTCCCACCAGTTGGGCAGGTGCAGCGCCACCGGGTCGCCCTCCGTCACCCCGAGCGAACGCAGCGCCGCCGCGAACCGGTCGACGTACACGGCGAGTTGGGCGTACGACACGATGACCGTCCGCCGCCCCTCGGGACGGTTGGCACGGTGTCCGACGAAGGCCGGGCGGTCGGGATGCGCGGCGGCGTTGCGCAGCACGTCGTGCACGAAGCCCTCGGCCCGCCACAGCCCGGCCGCGCGCCAGCGCTCCGCGACCCGCGGCGGAACGCTCGATCCGGCCGGCAGCGGACCCAGCCGGGGGGCGTCCGTCGTCACGTCCACCGGCCCACCGACCAGGCCACCTGGAGCCGCGACGTACAGCCCAGCCGGCGCATGATCTGGCGTACGTGGTTGACGACCGTCCACTCCGAAATGTCCAGGCGGGAGGCGATCTGGCGGTTCGTCAGCCCCTCGGCCACCAGCATCGCCACCTGCACCTGGCGCGGGGTGAGCGGCTGCGCCTCCGGTGTGGGGGCCGCCGGGCGCGTGTCGGGGTCGGGCGCGGCCAGCGCCTCCTCCAGGGCGGTGCCGGGGAGCATACGGGTGCCCTCGGCCCAGGCCGCCTGGTAGCCGGTGGGGTGCAGCCGGGAACGCAGCGCGTCGAGGGTCTCGTCGACGGCGGCCCGGCGGGCCGGGGCCGGGGTGCTGCCCACGGCCCGGCGCAGGGCCGCGCAGGCCGCCAGGGTGCGGGTCGCCCGCAGGCCCGCCGACGGGTCGGTACGCAGCCGCAGCAGAGTCAACTCCTCTAGTGCGCCGGGGAGTTCGGTGCGTTCGTCGAGCGTGCGGTACAGCTCCAGGCTCTCGCGCAGCGCGCGGGCCGCGCCCCGGGTGTCGTCGCGCTCCCCGGCGGCGGCCGCCCACTCGCGCAGTGCCGCCGCGAGACCGCGCGCGTCCGCGACCCTGCGGTGCGCGTCGAGGCCCTTCTCCAGCAGGTCCCGGGCCTTGCGGGCATCGCCCTGCGCGCGCAGCGCCGCGGCCAGCGCGACCGTCGCGTCCGCCGCCGCGGCGGCCGCGCCCAGGGACTCCAGGGCGGTCACCGCCGGGCCGAGTGCCGCGACCGCGCCCGCCGGATCGTCGAACCGCAGCAGCGCGAGCCCCATCCGCGCCGACACCAGCGCCGTCTGCCGCCGGTCGCCGAGCCGCTTGCACAGGGCGAGGGCGCGGCGATGACGGCGTACGGCGAGATCGGCGTCGCCGAGCGCCAGCGTGAACGTCGCCGACAGGTCGACGAGGCGGGCGCGCAGCGGCTCGGACAGGGCGGGCCGGGGCGTCGCCGCGTCCGCGCCCGGCGTCTCGTCCCGGGCGACGGTCTCGCACCACTCCACGCCGTCCTGCAGATGACCCTGCACGAGCCAGGGCCGGCACAGCGCGAGCACCAGCGTGGCGACGTCCTCGGCGGCACCGCACTGGTGCAGGCGGCGCAGCGCGGCCACGACGTTGGGGTGTTCGGCGGCGAGCACCCGCAGCCACTGGCCCTGCCGGGGGCCGGTCAGGCGCGGCTCGACGGTGGTGACCAGTTGCCGGTAGGCGGTGGCGTGCCGGTCCAGGGCCGCGTCCAGCAGGCCGTCGGCGGCGAGTTCCTCCGCCATGTGGGAGCGGACCGGCTCGGGCACCGCGAACCGGGGCTCGCCCTGCTCCTGGTCGAGGGCGACGACGAGGCTCCGGTCGAGCAGCGAGTCGAGGACGACGTCCGTGTCGGCACGCGGCAGCGGTGAGACGCGTTCGAGCATGGGCAGTCCGAAACCCGGCTCGAAGACGGCCAGTTGGCCGAGCAGTGCCAGCTGTCCGCGGCTGAGGCCCGCGACGGCGGACTCCGCGAGCGCCGCGAGCGAACGGTGCCGGGCGGGCGCGCCCGCGGGGCCGCCGGACAGCGCCGTCAGCGCGCCGCCGCGGTGCCGCAGCCGGGCCAGCAGCACCTGGGGAGTGAACAGCCGCAGTCGGCCGGCGGCCAGTTCCAGGGCGAGCGGCAGGCCTTCGAGCAGCGTGCACAGGGCGGCGACGGCGGGCGCGTTCTCCTCGGTGAGCGCGAAGCCGGGCACCGTGTCGCGCGCCGCGCGGGTGAACAGGGCGACCGAGGCGTTGTCCGCCAGTTCGCCGGGGTCCTCGGCGCCCGGCGGCGGCACCGGCAGCCGGCCCACCGGCAGCAGCCGCTCGCCCACGACGCGCAGCGGCTCGCGGGAGGTGGCCAGGGCCGTCAACCGGCCTGCTGGGGTGAGGAGTTCGCCGAGCACCGTGGTGAGCGGCTCGCCGTGATGGTCGCAGCCGTCCAGGACCAGCAGGGCGTCCGCGTCCCCCGGGACGCGGCGCAGCTCGGCCGCCAGCCGCAGCACGATCGCCGCGGCCTCGTCGGCGGAGGCGGCCGGCGCCAGGTTCGCCGTCCGCACCCCACGGAACTGCCCGGGCGCCGGCTCGAACGCCGCGGCCAGCGCGCTCTTGCCGACCCCGCCGGGCCCGGTGAGCGTCACCAGACGGGCGTCCGAGTCGGCCAACCTGCCGCGCAGCACCATGAGTTCGGCGTCCCGGCCGGCGAGGGGGCGTCCGCTGTCCGTCGGTGCCGGGCGAACTCCGGGTCTGCTCGGGGCCTGCTGTGCGACGGTCATGGCTTCCCCCTTGAGATGACTGGGAGCAGAGTGTCCGGAACGGGCAAAGCGCGGCTTAATCACGCCGGTCCGGATCCGATTGCGGCTCCTGGGGCGGGTGTGGTGCGTTCGATGTCCGGGCCGGATGAGCGTGGTGTGATCGGTTTCCTGGGCTGGTTGAGGGCGATGCGATCGGCGGCTGGCGTGGTGCGGCTGCCACCGGTGAGCGTGCAAGGGCCCGGGAGGTGGAGAGCGGCCCGCGCGGGCACGCGGACGCGGTCTCGCCACGGCGTCGCGTCACGCCGCCTCGCGCAGGCGCCACACCCCCGGTCGTACCTCGACCGCCGGCTCCGGCTCGTGCGGAGTGTCCGTGAGGCGGCGCAGGCAGCGGCGGGCGTAGGCCTCCAGGCGCCGGTCGCGCAGTGCCGTGGCCAGGTCGCGGCAGGCCGTGAAGCGGGCCGTCGCCGTCGCCTCGTCGCCGAGGTCCAGGGCGAGCAGCGCCCCGGCGCGCAGGGCGTCGAAGCGGGCCGGGGACCGGTCCGGCAGCGAGCCCAGCGCCGTGTCGAGGAGTGCGCCGGCCTCGTCGAAGGCGCCCGCGTCGAGCCGTACGTCGACCAGACCCACCAGGGCGCGCCCGTGTTCATGGTCGTCCGAACAGCCGCGCGCGGCCCGCGCCGCCGCCTCGTACAGCTCCTCGCAGCGCGCCAACTCCCGCTGCTGCCAGGCCAGGTCGCCCAACGAGCGCAGCATCCGCGCCTCACCCGCCCGGTCCCGGGCCCGGCGCGCCGCGTCCAGGCCGAGTGTGTGCGCGGCCCGCCAGTGGGGCCAGGCGGCGTGCGACTCCAGGCCGCCGGACAGCGAGTCGGCCAGCCGCAGCGCCGCCTGCCAGGCGCCGTGCGCGTGCGCCGTGCGGAGCACCCCGACCAGGGTGACCAGGCCGGTGTCCGCGACGGCCGAGGGTCCCGCGCCCGCCACGGTGTCCGCGTACGCCTCGGCGAGGCGGCCCGCCGCGTCCCGCGCCGAGTCCTCCGGCTCGTGCCGGGCGAGCAGCTCGACGGCGAGCAGCCGCAGCAGGGGGTGGAAGCGGTAGTGCCCCGCGTCGTCGGCCTCCAGGAGGCGCGCGTCGACGAGCCCCTCGACGGCGTGGCCGGCCGCGTCCGCTCCGAGGCCGAGCACCGCCGCCGCCGGACCGAGACCGAACGGGGCGTCCGGCAGCAGGGCGAGCAGCCGGAACGCGCGCTGCTGCTCCGCGGTCGCCGCCGCGCACCCGCGCACCAGGACGTCCTTCACGTCGAGTTCGCCCACCCGCAGGGCGTCAAGGCGGTCCCGCGCGTCCCGCAGCCGGGCGGCGAGGGTCCGCGGCGTCCAGTGCGGGCGCGCGGCGAGCTGCGCGGCGGCGCCGCGCAGGGCCAGCGGAAGGTGGCCGCACAGCCCGGCGACCTCCAGGAGGGCCGCCCCGTCCGAGCCGCCCGGGGCGCGGTGCCGTACGTCGTCCACGCTCTGGGCGGCCCCCGTACCCGAGACCGCCGCCAGCAGCGCGCGGGCCGCCTCCGGTGGCAGGGGTGCCAGTGACACCGTACGGACGGTGGCGAGCGAGGCCGGTGTGCGGCGGATGGTGATCAGTGCCCGGCAGCCCTCGGCCGTGGGCAGCAGCGGGCGCAGCTGCGACTCGGAGCTCGCGTGGTCCAGGACGAGCAGCAGCCGCCGGCCCGTCAGGAAGGTGTGCAGGGTGTCGCGCAGGTCCTCCACCGCCTCGGGCAGCGGCCCGCTGTCGCCCGCCCGCCGCAGCAGCCGCGTCAGCGCCTGCGCGGGGGTGAGCGGACGGCCGGGCTCCGGCTCCAGGTCGACGAAGAGTCGCCCGTCCGGGAAGGCGTCCGCGCACCGGTGCGCCGCCTCCACGGCCAGCGCCGTCTTGCCCACGCCCGGCATACCGGCCACGGCGACACACGTACCGGCCGGCGCCGAGTCCAACAGGCCTACCACGCGGGCGAGTTCGTCCTCGCGGCCGGTGAAGGCGGGGTCGGCGGCGGGCAGCGCCACGGGCCGGCCGCGGCTCTGCGTCACCGTGACCGCCGCGGGCGCGGCGGCCTCCTCGACCAGCAGGCCCGCATCGCCCTCCAGGATCCGCTGGTGCAGCCGCTGCAGCGCCGGGCCGGGTTCGATCGCCAGTTCCTCGACGAGCGTCTCCCGCACCTGCCCGAACGCGCGCAGCGCCTCCGCCTGCCGGCCCGCCCGGAACAACGCCAGCATCAGATGCCCGTGGAACTCCTCGCGCAGCGGATAGCGCGTCGTCACCGACTGCAGCTCGGCGATCAGATCGCGGTGACGGCCCAACTCCAGGTCGGCCCGGATCCGTTGCTCCAGGGCGGCCACGTTCGCCTCGTCCAGCCGCACGGCCGCCGCGTCGAGGGTCGGACCGTGCGGGGTGTCCGAGAGCAGCGGGCCGCGCCACAGGTCGATCGCCTGCCGCTGCAGGGCCGACGCCTGCGCGAAGTCGCCCGCCTCAAGCGCCCGCCGGCCGCTCGCGTGCAGCGTCTCGAACCGGGTCAGATCCAACTGGTCCGGATCCAGGCGCAGTACATAGCCGGGCTGCCGGGTCACCAGGGTCTCCCGGCCGAACCCGTCCTCGGCGGTGTTGAGTTGTTTGCGCAGCTGCGAGATGTACACCTGGAGCGTGGTGATCGCGGTACGCGGCGGATCGTCCTGCCACAACTCGTCCGTCAACGCCTGTACGGACACCACTTCGCCGCTGCGCACCAACAGCGCCCCCAGAACCACGCGCAGTTTCGCGGCCCGCGGTGTGTACGAGACACCGGGGCCCGCGCTGCCCTCGATCTCCATCGGGCCGAGGATGCGGAACCTCATCACGGCACCCGCGTCACAGATCCTGCACGACGCTCGTGCGGGCCTCGGCCACCGCGCGCCGGTGCTGTGTCACGGTCAGCGTCACCGGCACCGAGGGACGGCCCTCGGCATCCCGCTCCAGCGGGCCCGGCACCGCGACGCAGCGCAGCGGCAGCCCCGCCTGCGCGTAGCCGCGGAAGTGCACGTCCCAGTCGGCCACCACGGCCCGGTCGGCGTCCACGCCGCAGGCCCGGCCCGCGGTGAGGATCGACGTCTGGCGCAGCGCCTCCAGGAGCAGCAGACCCGAGACCTGACCGTCCGCGGACGGCGCCAGCGCCGGGTTCTCCCCCCGGGTGAGGATCCACGTCGTCAGCCGGCCCTGCGCCGACACGCTCGGCTCGCACACCACCACGTTGCCCGGGGCCCGGCGGCCGATCTCGGCCGGGTCGACGGGCCAGCCCGCGCCGTCCGGCGCGTCGTCCAGCTCGGGAGCGGCGCGCAGCGCCCGGCGGCTGTGCTCGATGTGGTTGCGGTGCAGCGCCGGCATCAGGAACACCAGGCCCGCGCTGCCGGTGCAGCACGGGACGTCGTCGATGCGCACCTCGACGCCGAACGTCAGCCCCCGGGGCACGCCGCTGATCACATGGTCGGGCCGCGCGGTCAGATGCGTCGTCATCCGGGGCGGGTCCGCGTCGGCCACGCGCCAGGCCCGCAGGTCGGTCAGGGCGAGCGCGAACCGGTAGAACAGGCCGGGCCGTTCGCGCGGCACACCGAAGTACCGGTGGCCCACGAACTCGCCGACCTCGCGCACCTCCTCCGTGACGGACTGGGCGTCGTGGAAGTGGCCGGGACCGTCGTTGAACAGCGGGTGCCCGGTGGGCACCGAGCCGGCCAGGACGAAGTTCTCCTCGCCGCTGCTGGGCGCGTCCAGGAGGTAGTGCTCCCAGGACGTCGGGCAGTGGATCAGATGGCGGGTGGCGTACTTGAGGCCCTGGACGGCGGTACTGGTCGTGTCGACAGTCATGGTCTCTCCTCGGCGCGATGGGAGCGCTCCCTGCGCGCAGAGCACAGGGGAGGGCCCATTCCGTGGCGCGCGCTGTCCCCGTGGCCGTCAGCGTGGACGGCCCACGCCCACCAGGGTGCGGAGACGGCGGTGCCGGATGCCAGCCGGGAACGGTGGCAGCAAGTTGCACGGCAATTAGTTGGGGTCTCGGGCAAGCCCGCGGGCCAGCCGGGCTTTAGTGCCGCTCAGGTCCGCGCGGGCAGGGTGGTTGCGCGGCGCGGTCGCACCCGACACCCCCCTGTCACCGCGTGCCCGCGCCGGCAGCTGCCCCGCCCGGGGACGTCATCCCCCGCTGTCCCGGGCGGGGCCCGCGGCCCGGCCGACCCAATGGGCCACCTGGGCCCGTGAGGTGATGCCGAGCTTCTTGAAGATGCGGCTGAGATGCGTCTCGACGGTCTTCGGGCTGAGCTGGAGCCGGGCCGCGATCTGCTGGTTCGTACAGCCCTCGCTGACGAGCACCGCCACCTGGGCCTCGCGCCCGCTCAGCGCCTGCAGCGGCAGGTCCGCCGCGGGCGTCCGCTCGGGCTCGTCCGGGGGCGCGGGCCGCTCGTGCTCCCGCACCAGGCGCACCTCCCGCAGCCGGGCGGCCGCCCGGTCCCGCCACACCCCGCCCAGCGGGCGCGCCGCCCGCGCCGCCTTCTCCGCCGCGTGCAGGGCGGCCGCGCTGTCGTCCGCCGCCAGCCGTATCCGGGACAGGCACAGCGCCGCGTCCACGGCCAGCGGCACCCCGCCCGTGCGGCGCGCCGACTCGGCCGCCCGCTCGGCCCACTGACCGGCCGCCCTCAGGTCCTCGGCGGCCAGCCGCGCCCGGGCGAGCCCCAGTTCCAGCCGGCCCGCCACATGGTCCTGCGCCGACTCCCGGGCCCACACCAGCGCCTCCCCGAGCCGCCGCTCCGCCTCCCGCCTGCGCCCGGTGTAGAACAGCGCGTCGGCCAGCCGGTGCACCGCGTCGAGCCGCCGCAGCAGCACGTCCTCCCCGAGCGCGTCCACCGCCTGCGCCGCGGCGTCGGCCGCGTCGAGAGCCGCCCCGAACCGCCCGACGGCGGCGAAGGCGGCGGCCAGGAGACAACGGGCGTAGGCGGCGTCGACGTCGACGTCGGCCTGGTCGGGAGTGCCGCCCAGGGCCTCCACGGTTCGGTCGTCCCGGATGTGGTGGGTGAGGGGCTCGGGGGTGGTGTTCGGGAACTCTCGGCCTCGGTCGTGGCCGACGTGGCCGACGTGGTCGGCCGGCGGAGCGGGGGCGTCGACGCTCCGCCGGCCGGGGGCGGCGTACGCGACCTGCCGGTGCCCTTCGTGTTCGGCATGGTCGGTCACGGGCTCGAAGGCGTCCGCGGCGGTGCCCCTGGGCCGCTCGTCGCTGTCGGGCGCCCGGCGGTGGGTGACGGGCTCGCCCGGGACGACCTCCCGGGCGCAGTGGAGGGCCTGTTGGGCCCAGTGCTGGGCCGCGTGGCCGAGGGTCGGCTCGCCGCGGTCGAGGGACAGGGCGGCGCATTCCAGGGCCGTGGCGGTGGGGGCGGGCGGATGGTGTCGCAGGCTCCGCTCGGCCAGGTCCCAGCGGCCCAGCAGCCGCAGCGCCGCCGCCCGCACCGGCGCGTCCTGAATGGTCGGCGGTACGGACGCGGACGCCCGCAGCGCCGCCTCCGGGCGCCCGGCCAGCACCAGCGCCCGCGCCCGCAGCACGGCCGCCTCCGTGTCCTCGGGCGGCAGCAACCGCAGCAACGACGCGGCCGCGGCCGCCTCACGATGCAGCCCGCCCGCCGCGACCCGCAGCAGCGCGCGGGTGTCCAGGGCCTCCTCGGTACGCATCCCCGTCCCGCCCTCCCCCTTCGTCCCGGCTTCGTCCCGGCTTCGTCCCGGCTTCGTCCCGGTGCGTCCCACCGACCATCTCCCAGCCGCGTCCTTGATCCAAGCGCCCGCCCGTGTCCGGTAGTTGCACGACAGGAAGTCCCGGAAATGTGGGGTGAATCCCTGACTACTGCCGTGCTCCCGCGCCGGTCACGCTCGAACCATGGCTGTCGAATCGGAACTCGCCGCCCGCCCGGCGACCACACCCCCGGCCCCCGGCGCGAGCCGCGGGCTGCGCGCGGGGTACGCCTCCGGGGCCCTGGTCACCGGCGCCTTCAGCACGCTGCCGGGCCTCCTGCTGCTGCCGTACCTCACCGACACCCTCGGCGTCGGCGCGGCACTCGCCGGAACCGTGATCCTCGTACCCAAGGTGTGGAACGCCCTGCTGGGGCCCCTCGTCGGGCACGCCGGTGACCGCCGGCCCCGCCGCCGTACCCATCTGCTGGCCGGCGGTGTCGGCGTGGCCGCCGCGTTCGCCCTGATGTTCTCGGCACCGGGACCGGCCTCCGCCGGGGCCTGGTGGGCCGCGGCGGGCTTCTTCCTCGCCGCCACCGCGTACGCCTTCTTCCAGGTGCCCTACAACGCCCTGCCCGCCGAACTGACCGACCGGCCCGCCGACCGGGTCTCCCTCGTGGGCGGCCGCGTCGCCGTGATCGCCGTGTCCGCGCTGCTCACCGGGGCCGCGGGACCCGCGCTCGTCGACGCGGGCGGCGGGGGAGTGCCCGGCCACCGACTGGTCGGCCTGTTCGGCGCGTTGTGCGTGCTCGCCGGTACGGCCGGCGTCCTCATCGGCATCAAGGGCGCCCGCACGGGTGCCGCGACGCCCGCCGGCCCCGGCCTGCGCCGCCGGCTCGCCGTCGCCCGCCGCGTGGCGGGATTCCCGGCGCTGCTCACCGGGATCGTCGTCCAGTCCGTCGCCACCGGTGGACTGACCGCCGGGGCGCCCTACTTCAGTGAGCACATCCTCGGTGACAAGAACGCCACGGGCCTGCTGGTCGCCGCGTTCGTCGCGCCGAACCTGCTCACCGTGCGCGCCTGGACCCGGCTCGGCACCTGCGTCGGCCACCGCGCCGGATACCGGTGGGCCTGCGCGGTCTTCGCCACCGGCTGCCTGCTCCTGCTCGCCGCGCCCGTCCTGCCGCTGCCCCTCGTGCTGCTCCTGATGGCCCTCGCCGGCGCCGGGCACGCCGGTCAACTTCTCTTCCTCTACGCGCTGTTGCAGGAGTGCATCGCGGGCGAGGAACTGCGCGGGGCGGGGGTGTCGTCCGGGCTGTTCACCACCTGCGAGACGCTCGGCCTGGCGGTCGGCCCCTTCGTGTACGGCCTGATCCTCGCCCTCTTCGGCTACGTCTCCTCGGGCACCGGACACGCCGTCGCACAGTCCGCCACCGCCCACGCGGGCATCCTCGTCGGCATCGGTCCGGTTCCGGCCGTGGCCGCGTTGATCGCCGCCGCCGTACTGAACCGGGGCAGGCGCGCGAGGGACTGACCGACGGGAGGGGAGAGCCGGGGCGTCGGCGGCGGCTCGCCCCTCACAGCAAGCGCGCCGGAGCCCCGCCCTCTTCCGCCTCGTCGCGCAGCGGCGCCAAACCGCCGACCAGCGAGCGGACTTCGACCGCACCGCCCCAGCCGCCAGGACCGCCCGCGCCACCCGGACCGTTCACACCGTCGGCACCGTTCGTGGCGCCCACGACCTCACCGACCGCCGCCGCCAGCCGGCCGTTGCGGTGTCCCCGCAGCGCGGCCAGCGCCGCGGCCTGAGCCGCGGGGTCGACCACCAGGCACACGCAGCCGGCTCCGGCGGCGTACAACGGGTCGAGGCCCAGCACGTCGAACGCCTCCCGGGCTCCGTACGGCACCGGCAGCGCGG
The DNA here is from genome assembly GCF_053611585.1 of Streptomyces sp. NPDC054794. Lineage (NCBI taxonomy): Bacteria > Bacillati > Actinomycetota > Actinomycetes > Kitasatosporales > Streptomycetaceae > Streptomyces > Streptomyces sp. NPDC054794. The sequence continues at coordinate 42,460 of NZ_JBSHAQ010000062.1, forward strand.
CCTCGTGGACCCGCAGCGCGCGGCCCGAGCCCGCCGCGAACTCCCGCAGCACCGCGGCCAGTCCGCCCTCGCCGACCGTCCCGGCCGCCCGCAGCGCGCCCGACGGCAGCGCCGTACGGACCGCCTCGACCAGCCCGCCGAGCGGGGCGACGTCGCTGGGCACGTGGTACTCGAAACCGAGTCCGGCGCGCAGCGACAGCACATGGACCGCATGGCTGCCCAGGGGCGCGGAGACCAGGATCCGGTCGCCGGGGCGCACGTCGGCGACGCTCAGCGGCGGACGCGTGAACGTCCCGAACCCCGTGGCCACGAAGGTGAGTCGGTCGGCCTCGCCGGCCCGCACCACCCGCGCGTCGACCGCCGCGACCCGCACCCCCGCCTCGCGCACCGCCTCCCGTACCGACGCGGCGGCGCGGTGCAGCAGCGCGGCCGGCAGCCCCGCCTCGACGACGGCGGCGAGCGTCAGCCGGCGCGGCTCGGCACCGGCGACGGCGAGCGCGTTGACGGCCGCGCACACGGCGAGCCGCCCGATGTCGCCGTTGCCGAAGAACGGCGGATCGACGACGGACGTCACGGTGCGCACGGCCAACGGACCCGGCTCCAGCACCGGTTCGGGGTCGTAGAGGTCGCCCAGGGCGGCGATGAGGACACGGGCCGGCGACGCGGCGCCGGCGTCGTCGCGCAGCGCCACCTGGCCGACGGGCAGGGGTACGTCGTCCCGCAGCAAGGAAATCCCCCCTTTCCGGACCCGGGAACGCGGCAGGGTCACCACCAGTCTGCGTCAGTCTGCTCCCGCCGCACCGCCACGGTAGCCCGGGAAACCACGGACAACCCGCAGGCAGGGGTGCGAATTCAGGGGTGCTAAGGGGTCCGGCAAGGGGGACTGCGCGGGCGTGCGCCCTCCCTAGGGTCGAAGACCCGGAACTCCCGGACAGCCCACGACCTACGGAGCGGCCATGGTGGACGTCAGCACGCGGCTGGAGCGGCAGCGGGCCGCCGCCGACCGCCTCGACGAGCGGCTCGGCGTGTTCGCGCGCCGCTTCGACACCCCCCGCGCGGAGGGCACCGAGGACGGCCCGCTGCGCGACGTCACCCTCGGCGTCAAGGACGTCTTCGCCACCCGCGAGGCGGTCCCCACCGCCCAGAGCAAGGTGCACGACGCCGACTGGCACCGCGGCCGCGACGCCGTCGCCGTACGCCGCCTGCGGGCCGCCGGAGCCGTACCGCTGGGCCTGACCACCGCCGCCGAACACGCCCTGGGCCGCCCCGACCCGGCCCTGCCCTTCGCCGTGCCGCGCAACCCCTGGGACATCGCCCGCTACCCCGGCGGCTCCAGCAGCGGCAGTGCCGCCGGTCTGGTGCACGGTCTGTTCGACGTCGGCCTCGGCACCGACACCGGCGGCAGCATCCGCATCCCCGCCGCGCTGTGCGGCGTCACCGGCATCAAGCCCACCCACGGTCTGGTCCCCACCGCCGGCTGCCTGCCCCTCGCCCCGAGCCTCGACACCGTCGGCACCCTGGCCCGTACCGTCCGCGACGCGGCCCGCGCCCTCGGGGTCGCCGCCGGCTGGGACACCCCCGAGCCGGCCTGGCGCACCGGCCTGGACGGGGTGCGCGTCGGGGTCCCCGACCGCGCCCTGGAGGAGTCCGGGCAGCTGTCCCCGGAGTGCCGCGAGGCCTTCGACACCGCCCTCGAACGGCTGCGGGACCAGGGGGCCAAGGTCGTCAGCGTCGAACTGCCGGAGCTGTACCCGCTGTTCGCCGCCCAGCTCATCACCCTCCTCGCCGAGGGCTTCGACCGGCACGGCGCCGGACTGCGTACCCGCTGGGACCAGTACGGGCGGCCGCTGCGGCGCACCCTCGTGCTCGGCGGCCTGATCCCCGCCTCCGTGTACGTCCACGCGCAGCGCGTACGGGCCTGGGGTGCGGCCGGACTGCGGGCCCGCCTCGACGGACTCGACGCCCTCGCCACCCCGACCTGGCCCGCCGGCGCGCCCCGCTACGACGATCCCGCGGGCCTGGCCGCCGTGTCCTGGCTGCCCAGCCTGTGGAGCGCCGTCGGGTTCCCGGCCGTCGCCCTGCCGATGGGCTTCGACACCGCGGGCCTGCCGCTGTCCCTGCAACTGGCCGCCGCCCCCGGCACCGACCGCGCCCTCCTCGCCGTCGCCGACGCCTACCAGCAGCACACCGACTGGCACCTGCGCGCACCCGCCCCGCTGCCCGCGACGCCGCCGACCCCCGTCGTCCTGCCGCAGGGCGCCGCCTCCGACACGGAGGCCCAGCGGCTGCTGGGCGCGGCGCTCCAACGGGCCGGCGTGCCCGTCCCCGAGGCCGAATTCGCCGAGTTCGCCGGGCAGTGGCAGCTCACCGAGATGCTCTTCGGTTTCCTGCCGGAACTCCCCGAACCCGCACCCGAGCTGTGACCACCGACGAACACCCACGAGCGCCCACGAGCACCGACGACAAACCGACGAGCACCGAGCACCGACGAGCACCGACGAGAACCGACGAGAACCGACGAGAACTGAGGTCCTCCTCATGACGACGCAGAACAGCACGCTGCGGACAGCCGCGCACACCGCCGTACCGACCGCCGCGCCGAACCCGGAGGAAAGCGCCTGGATTCGCCGCTACCACCCCGCCGTCGCCGATGCGCCACGCCTCGTCTGCTTTCCGCACGCGGGCGGTTCGGCGAGTTTCTATTTTCCCGTCGCCAAGGAGCTGACCCCCGCCATCGACGTCCTGGTCGTGCAATATCCGGGGCGCCAGGAACGTCGTAGGGAACCCCTGGTCGACAATGTTCCCGAACTCGCCGACCGCGCCTTCGAGGAACTGCGCCACTACGCCGACCGGCCGCTGTACCTGTTCGGCCACAGCATGGGCGCCACCGTCGCCTTCGAGATCGCCCGCCGCTTCAAGGCCGCCGGAATCCCGGCCCCGGAGCGGCTGTTCGCCTCCGCCCGCCGGGCGCCCTCCCGCACCCGCGCCGAGCGCGTCCACACCCGCGACGACGAGGGCGTCATCAAGGAGCTCCGCAAGCTCAGCGGCACCGACGACCGGGTCCTGGGCAACGAGGAGATCATGCGGCTCGCGCTGCCCGCGATCCGCAACGACTACAAGGCCGTGGAGACCTACCGCGTCGACCGCGGGGTGAGCGTCGACTGCCCCATCACCGTCCTGATCGGCGACACCGACCCCAACACCACCCTCGACGAGGTCGACGCCTGGGCGGACCACACGACCGCCGGCCACGAGCTGCAGTCCTTTTCCGGCGGGCATTTCTACCTCGCCGACCGGCAGCGCGAGGTGCTCGACGCCATCACCACGCGGATAAGCGCCACGGCCACGATCCGAGGTTAGGGGTGCCCCCGCCCACGGTAGGGGTCCGCAACGCCACCACCCGCATCTAGCGTGAAGTTCACCGCTGCCACGAATTGTCTTTCCGTGGCCCGAGGACAGGAATAGGGAATAGCCGTGAGTCGAATAGCGTGGAAGACGCTGAGCAGCGGGGAGAGCGAAAGTCTCCTGCTGGCGGTCGACTTCGCCGCGGGAAGCCGCGCGCCGGCCCAATTCGCCGACCTCGCCCCGCTCCTCGATCCGCCGCTCACCCTGTGGGCGAGCCGGCCCCCGGGCCCCGACGACCAGGTCCCGCCCACCGGGAACGCCTACCTCGACTGGTGGCTGGGCGAGGTCCGCGCCTCGGGCGCCCCCGTGGAGGCGGTCCTCGGCTACTGCGCCGGCGGCGTCTTCGCCGCGGCCCTCGCCGAGCGCATCGCCGACTGGCAACCCGCCCCCCGGCTCATCCTGCTCGACCCCGAACTCCCCTCGACCAGCGGCCTGTACGACGACTTCCACACCGCCGGCGACTCCCTCGGCGCGCTGCTCACCCCCGCCGAACTCGACGCCTTCCACGCCCGCGGCGAGGCCCTGAAGGCCCAGTACGGCGACGACCAACTGCCCGTCGCCGGACGGGAACTCGCCGACACCTTCACCGCCGCCGTGGCCGCCGCCGCGGACCGGCTCGACCTCGACGAGGACATCCGCGACGAGCTCTCCGGCGCCTTCGTCTCCCTCGTCTCCTACCTCACCGCCGCCACCACCCTCAGCCCGCTGCCCGCCTGGACCACCGCCACCGCCCTCACCACGACCGCCCCGGACCACCCGATCGGCGACGAACACCGGGTCCCCGTCGCCCACGACGACCTCCTGCGCTCCACCGCCACCGCACACGCACTGCAGCGGCTGCTGGCCGACCGCCCCGTCGGCGCGACCGGCGCCACCGGCACGGCCGGGTGACCGCACCATGACGACGACCACGCCGAGCACGCCGGCTGTGACGATCACGCCGGCCCCCGTCAGTAACCCGACGCCCGCCACCCCCCACGGCGAGACCGCCCTGCTTCCCGAACTCCTCGCCGAGCAGGCCCGCCGTACCCCCGACGCCCTCGCGCTCGTCGAGGGCGGCACCGCCGTCACGTATCGCGAACTCGCCCAGCGCTCGGCGCGGTTGGCGCACCACCTGATCTCCCTAGGGCTCGGTCCCGAAGACATCGTCGCCGTCGGCATGCGGCGCGGCGCGGAACTCGTCACCGCCTTCCTCGCCGTACTCAAGGCCGGGGCCGTCTATCTGCCGCTCGACCTGCAGAACCCGGCGCAGCGCCTCGCCCTCATGACCGAGGACGCCCGTCCGGCCGCCCTGCTCACCCACACCGGCAGCGGCGCCCCGGCCGGCTCCGCGGTCACCGTCCTCCTCGACGAGGACGCCACCCGCGCCCGGATCGCGGCGGCCCCCAGTACGGACCCGACCGACTCCGAGCGGGTACGGCCGCTGCACCCCGACCACCCGGCCTACATCATCTACACCTCCGGCTCCACCGGCCGCCCCAAGGGCGTCGTCGTCACCCACCGGCCGCTGGCCGCCTACCTCGACTACGCCCGCGGCACCTACCCGAGCGCCGCCCGTACCACGCTGCTGCACTCCTCCGTGGCCTTCGACATGACGGTCACCACCCTGTACGCGCCCCTCACCAGCGGCGGCACCATCCGTATCGGCTCGCTGGAGGAGCCGGGCCCGAGCCCCGCCCTCCTCAAGGTCACCCCGTCCCACATGGCGCTGCTCGCCACGCTGCCGCCCGAGGCGTCGCCCACCGAGCAGCTCGTCGTCGGCGGCGAACTGCTGCTCTCCGAGACCGTCGACGCCTTCCGCGCCCGTCACCCGCGGGTCACCGTCCTCAACGAGTACGGTCCCACCGAGGCCACCGTCGGCTGCTGCGTGCACGCCGTCCGCCCCGGCGACGCCCTGCCGTCCGGCGCCGTCGCCATCGGCCGGCCCACCTGGACCAGTGAACTGCGCGTCCTGGACGAGCGGTTGCGCCCCACCGACGACGGCGAGCTGTACATCGCGGGCGGCCAGCTGGCCCGCGGCTACCTGCGCCGCCCCGCCCTCACCGCCGAACGCTTCGTCGCCGACCCCTACGGCCCGCCCGGCACCCGCATGTACCGCACCGGCGACCGCGTGCGCCGCGCCCCCGACGGCACCCTGTCCTTCCTCGGCCGGCTCGACGGCCAGGTCAAGATCCGCGGCTACCGCGTCGAACTCGGCGAGATCGAGTCGGCCCTGCTGCGCCACCCCGCCGTCTCCCGCACCGCCGTCACCGTCCACCGGACCGGCACCGGCGACACCCACCTCGTCGCCTACGTCGTCCCGGCCGACGCGCCCGCGCCCGCCGGTGACGCACTGAAGGCGCACCTGGCCGACACCCTGCCCGACTACATGGTGCCCAGCGCCTTCCTCACCCTCGACACCCTGCCCCTGAACGCCAACGGCAAGCTGGAGACGGACCGCCTCCCGGCCCCCGACTTCGCCGCCGTCACCACGTACCAGGCGCCCGAAACCCCCGAACAGGCCCTGCTGTGCGACCTGTTCGCCGCCTTCTCCGGCGCCGCCAAGGCCGGACTGGACGACGACTTCTTCGCCCTGGGCGGCACCAGCCTGGGCGCCGCCCAGGTCGCCAACAAGGCCCGCAGGCAAGGCATCCGCATCGGCCTCCAGGACATCGCCGACCACCGCACGGTGCGCCGCCTGAGCGCGGCACTGTCCTCGCACTGACCCACACCACAAGCACCAGGAATTGGAGACACGATGGAGCTGCTGCAGCTCGCCGGCATGGGCTGGATCTCCCGGTCCCTCAGCGTGGCCGCCCGGCTCGGCATCGCCGACCACCTCGCCGACGGCCCCAAGTCGCCCGCCGAACTGGCCGAGTTGACCGACGCCAACCCGGACGGCGTGCTCTACCTGCTGCGCGTCCTGGGCATCGTCGGCGTCTTCCGCGAGCGCGAGGACGGCACCTTCGAGCAGACCGAGACCTCGGAGCGGATGCGCGACGACCACCCGCAGTCCATGCGCTACTGGTGCGTCCTGGGCGGCGAGATGTACTACGACGTCTGGCGCGACCTGCTCACCACCGTCAAGAGCGGCAAGCCCGCCTCCCGCTCCGAGTACGGCGAGTCCATTTACTCCTACATGGACAAGGACACCGACGCCGGCGAGGTCTACGACAAGGCCATGGCCGACATCACCCGGCCCGCCGCCGCCGAACTCGCCCGCGACTTCGACTTCTCCCGCATCTCCAAGGTCATCGACGTCGGCGGCGGCAGCGGCCACCTCCTCAAGGGCATCCTCGCCGCCCACCCGGACATCCACGGCACCGTCGCCGAGCGCGGCGACGTCGCCAAGCGTGGCGCCCAGCTCCTCGACGAGTCCGGCGACCAGGACCTGATCCGCCGCCTCTCCTTCGCCGAGGCCGACTTCTTCGAGGAGGTCCCGAGCGGCGCCGACGCCTACTTCCTCAAGAACGTCCTGCACAACTGGAGCCCCGAGAGCAGCACCCGCATCCTGCAGACGGTCCAGCGCGCCATGGCCCGCACCGTCGAGGAGTCCGAGGGCCTCGCCGCCGAACCCGTCCTCTTCGTCATCGAGCCGCTCCTCGGCCACGACAACGCCTCCGCCATCCGCTCGCTGTTCCAGATGGTGGTCTGCGAGGAGGGCACGCGCATCCGGTCCGAGGAGGACATGCGCAAGCAGGCCGAGGGGGCCGGCCTCCAGGTCCGGTCGATCCGCAATCTCTCGACCGAACACAGCGTCGTCGAGTGCGTCCTCGCGGCCCGCGACTGACCCGCCGCCCCGCCGACGGGACAGCCTCCCGACCCGCCCGCACACCCGCCTCCAGAGAGGACCAACACGCCATGTGGGACGACCAGTTCGAGGGCCTCATCCGCCCCCACCTCGGCTTCCTCCCCGAGGACGCCCCCTTCACCAAGGATCTCGACCTGCGCGACGCCGGCCTCGACTCGCTCGGCATCGTCGACCTGCTGATCGAGATCGAGAACGCCTACGACGTCAAGTTCACCGACGACGCGCTGTCCATGGAGACGTTCAGCACTCCGGACGCGCTCTGGCGCACGCTCTCCGGCCTGCGCGCAGCGGCCGTGAACTGACCCACCCCCACTCCTCCTTCCTCCCTCCCGCTCCTCTCCTACAGGTGGACGACCGCATGTCGAATGAGTCGAACGAACAGAAGCTCCTCGACTACCTCAAGAGGGCCACGACCGAACTGCGCGACACCCGCAGGCGGTTGCGCGAGGAGGAGGAGAAGCAGTACGAGCCGATCGCCATCGTCGGCATGGCCTGCCGCTACCCCGGCGGCGTGACCTCCCCCGAGGACCTGTGGGGTCTGCTCGCCGCGGGCGGCGACGCCATCACCCCCTTCCCCACGGACCGCGGCTGGGACGTGGCGGGCCTGTACGACCCCGACCCCGACGCCCCCGGCAAGACGTACTCCGTCGAGGGCGGCTTCCTGGAGGGGGCGGCGGACTTCGACGCGGACTTCTTCGGGATCAGTCCGCGTGAGGCGGTGGCGACGGACCCGCAGCAGCGGGTGCTGCTGGAGACGTCGTGGGAGGCGTTCGAGCGGGCGGGCATCGACCCGGCGTCCCTGCGCGGCAGCTCCACCGGCGTCTTCGCCGGCGTGATGTACCACGACTACGGCGCCCACCTCCAGGACGTCCCCCAGGACATCTCCCCCTTCCTCGGCAACGGCAGCGCCGCCAGCGTCGTCTCGGGCCGGGTCTCGTACACGCTGGGTCTTGAGGGTCCGGCGGTGACCGTGGACACGGCGTGCTCGTCGTCGCTGGTGGCCGTTCATCTGGCGGCGCAGGCGCTGCGCGCCGGTGAGTGCTCGCTGGCGTTGGCCGGTGGTGTGACGGTGATGTCGACGCCGGACACGTTCGTGGACTTCAGCCGGCAGCGGGGTCTCGCTGCGGACGGCCGGTGCAAGCCGTTCGCCCAGGCCGCCGACGGCACCGGTTGGGGCGAGGGTGTCGGCGTCCTGGTCCTGGAGCGGCTCTCGGACGCCCGCCGCAACGGGCACCAGGTCCTCGCGGTCGTGCGCGGCTCGGCGATCAACCAGGACGGCGCGAGCAGCCAGCTCACGGCACCGAACGGACCCTCCCAACAGCGGGTCATCCGCCAGGCCCTGGCCTCCGCACGCCTGACCGCACAGCAGGTCGACGTGGTGGAGGCGCACGGCACGGGAACCCGGTTGGGCGACCCGATCGAGGCCCAGGCGCTGCTGGCGACCTACGGCCAGGACCGTGCCACGGACGAGCCCCTGTGGCTGGGCTCGATCAAGTCGAACCTGGGCCACACGCAGGCCGCCGCGGGCGTCGCCGGGATCATCAAGATGGTCCTCGCCCTGCGCAACGAGGAACTGCCGCAGACCTTGCACGTGGACGCGCCGTCGTCGCACGTGGACTGGTCGGCGGGTGCGGTGGAGCTGCTGACCGAGGCCCGGCCCTGGCTCGCCGGGGAGCGGACCCGGCGTGCCGGTGTCTCCTCCTTCGGGATCAGTGGCACCAACGCGCATGTGATCGTGGAGGAGGCTCCGGCCGAGCAGCCCGCGGAGGCGGTGGACACGGCGGCCGGGCTGCCCGTGGTGCCGTGGATCGTCTCCGGCAAGACCGCCGAGGCGGTGCGGGGACAGGCGGCACGACTGCTCGGCTTCGCCGTGGCCCGGCCGGACCTGGACCCGGCGGATGTGGGCCACTCGCTCGCCACGAAGCGGTCGTCGTTCGGGTACCGGGCCGCGGTGGCGGCCGGGGACCGGGACGGGCTGCTGGCCGGGCTGGAGGCCATCGCCGGTGGGGCGGTGACGCCGTCGACCGCTGGTGGGTCGGTCGCGTTCCTGTTCACGGGGCAGGGGAGCCAGCGGGCCGGGATGGGGCGGGAGTTGTACGAGGCCTTCCCCGTCTTCGCAGCGGCGCTCGACGACGTGTGCGCGGCCCTCGACCAACACCTTGAACGGCCCCTGAAGGACGTCATGTTCGGCGGGGAAGGGCTGGACGAGACCGGATACACCCAGCCCGCTCTGTTCGCTCTGGAAGTCGCCCTCTTCCGGCTCTTGGAGGCCTGGGGCGTGCGGCCGGACGCGCTGGCCGGGCACTCGATCGGTGAGCTGGCGGCAGCCCATGTGGCCGGGCTGTGGTCCCTGCAAGACGCGGCGCTGATCGTGTCGGCGCGCGGCCGGCTGATGCAGCAGCTTCCGGCCGGGGGCGCGATGGCCGCCGTACAGGCGACCGAGGACGAGGTCCTGCCGGTCCTTCCGGAGGGCACCGGTGTCGCCGCGGTCAACGGGCCGGTGTCGGTGGTCGTCTCCGGACCGGTGGACGGCGTCGAGCAGGTCGTGGCGCACTTCTCCGAAGCGGGCCGGAAGACGAAGAAGCTCACGGTCAGCCATGCCTTCCACTCGCCGCTGATGGAGCCGATGCTCGCGGAGTTCGAGCAGATCGCCGCCCAACTCACCTACAGCGAGACCGCGATACCGATCGTCTCCACCCTCACGGGTGCGCAGGTGTCGTACGAGGACCTGTCCGACCCCTCCTACTGGGTCCGCCACGTCCGCCAGGCCGTCCGCTTCGCCGAAGCCGTCGCCACCCTCGACGGGCGGGGAGTGCGTACGTTCGTGGAGCTGGGGCCGGATGCCGTGCTGACGGCGATGGCCGCGGACACGGGTACGGAGGCGACGCTCGTCGCGGGTCTGCGCCGGGACCGTTCCGAGGCGCAGGCCCTGGTCGAGGCGCTCACCCGCCTTCCGGTCGTCGACTGGACGGCCTTCTTCGGACCCGGTCGGCTCCCCGTCGACCTGCCCACCTACGCCTTCCAGCACCAGCCGTACTGGCTCGACGCCTACGCCGGTGCGGCCCGGGGCGATGTCGCGGGCGCCGGTCAGACGGATGCCGAGCACGCGTTGCTGAGCGCGGCGGTGGAACTGCCCGATTCCGAGGGCGTGTTGTTCACCGGTCGGCTGTCACCGGCCGCCCAGCCGTGGCTGGCCGAGCACGCGGTGCGCGGGACGGTCATCGTGCCCGGCGCCGCGCTGGTGGAGATCGCCGTACGGGCCGGGGACCAGGTCGGCTGCGGAACCGTCCGTGACCTGACCCTGCACGCCCCGCTCGTGCTGCCCGCCGACCGGGCGGTGGCCCTGCGCGTGCGCGTCGGCGAGGGCGAGGAACCCGCCGTCACCGTCCACTCCCGCCCGGAGGGCGAGGACGGGACCTGGACGCTGCACGCCGAGGGTTCCCTGTCGGCCGAGCCCGCCGAGCCGGCCGCGGACCTGACGGCCTGGCCGCCGGCCGATGCCGAGGCCGTGGACGTCACGAACCTGTACGACGACCTGGCCGCCGTGGGCCTGGAGTACGGGCCGCTGTTCCAGGGCGTCTCGGCCGCCTGGCGTTCCGGCGACGGAGCCGTCCACGCCGAGGTCGCCCTGCCCGAGGGCACCGACACGGACGGCTTCGGCATCCACCCCGCTCTCCTCGACGCCGTCCTGCACGCCATCACCGTGGCGCAGGAGGCCGACTCGGCGGCCCAGCTGCCGTTCTCCTGGTCGGACGTGACCCTGCACGCCTCCGGCGCCTCGGCGCTGCGGGTACGCATCACGGAGTCGACCTCGGGCTACCGGCTCGACCTCGCCGACCCTGCCGGGGCGCCGGTGGCCACCGTCGGCGCGCTGGCGCTGCGCCCGGTCGCGGCGACGGAGACGGAGACGAGCGCCGTCCGCGACCTGTACCGGGTCGACTGGGTCCCGGTTACGGCGCAGGCCACCGAGCCCTCTGAGTCGTACACGATCCTGCGCGCGGCCACGGCCACCGAGCTGCTCCCGCAGCTCCAGGCCCACCTCGACGGCGAGCGGCCCCTGCTCGTCCACACGCACGAGGCCGCCACCGACCCGGAGCAGTCCGCCGTCCGCGGCCTGACCCGCGCCGCCCAGGCCGAACACCCCGACCGGATCGTCCTCCTCGACGCCCTGGACATCCCCGAGCACATCCCGGTCGGCGAACCCGAACTCTTCTACGAAGAGGGCGAGTTCCAGGCGCCCCGCCTGGCACGCGCTCGCGAGGCAGCCGCACCGGCGGAAGCCGCATGGACCACGTCGGGCACCGTGCTGGTGACCGGCGGCACCGGCGGTCTCGGCGCGCTCACCGCGCGCCACCTCGTCGCCGTCCACGGTGTCCGCAGCGTCCTGCTCACGAGCCGACGCGGCGCCGACGCCCCCGGGACGCAGGAACTCGCCGCAGAACTGGGGGCGTTGGGTGCGGACGACGTGCGCCTCGAAGCCTGTGACGTCTCCGACCGAGCGGCGCTGGCACGGCTGTTCGACGCCCACCCCGAGATCACGGCGGTCGTCCACACCGCGGGCGTTCTCGACGACTCGACGGTCGAGTCGCTGACGCCGGAGCGTCTGGCGTCGGTGTGGGCGCCCAAGGCGCTGGCGGCCCGGCATCTGCACGAGCTGACGGCCGGCCGCGACCTCGACGCGTTCGTCCTCTACTCCTCCAGCGCCGCCACCTTCGACGGCACCGGACAGGCCAACTACGCCGCGGCCAACTCGTACTTGGACGCCCTCGCCGCGCTGCGGCAGGCCCAGGGACTGCCGGGCGTCTCGCTCGCCTGGGGCCTGTGGGCGCCGGAGGTCGGCGGCATGGGCGCCGAGCTGACCGCCGCCGACCTGGACCGGATGGCACGGGTCGGGGTCCTGCCTCTCGACGAGGAACGGGGCCTCGCCCTGCTCGACGCGGCGCTCTCCGGCACGTATGCCCCGTCCGCACATCTGCTCCCCGTGGTCATGGACTCCCGAGCTCTGGAACAGCGGGCCAGGCGCGGTGAGCTGCCCCGTGTGCTGCACGGCCTCGTCCGGCCCGCGGCTGTCCGCAGGGCCGTCGCGAGCGGCGCGCAGGCCACGGCCGGGGGCCTTGCGGCCCGGCTGCAACGGCTGCCGGCCGGCGAGCGCGCCCGCGTGCTGCTCGATCTCGTACGCCGCCATGTCGCGTCCGTCCTCGGATTCGGCGGCGCTGGTGACGTCGCGCCCGAAAAGCCCTTCAAGGAGTTCGGTTTCGACTCCCTCACGGCGGTGGAGTTCCGCAACGGACTCGGCGCCGAAGCCGGCCTGCGGCTGCCCGCCACGCTCGTCTTCGACCACCCGACGCCGAGTGCGGTCGCCGACTTCCTCCAGACCGAACTCGTTGGCGCCGAGGAGCCCTCGGAGGGTGAGTCGCGGGTCGAGCGGCGGGGCGTGGCGGTGACGGACGACCCGGTCGTGATCGTCGGCATGGCGTGCCGTTACCCGGGTGGGGTGGCCTCGCCGGAGGACCTGTGGGGTCTGCTGGCCGCCGGTGGCGACGCGGTCTCCGAGTTCCCGTCCGACCGTGGCCCGTTGTGGCAGGAGTCGTACGACCCCGACCCGGAGGCCGTCGGCAAGACGTACACCCGGCACGGCGGATTCCTCGGCCAGGCCGCCGAGTTCGACCCGGGGTTCTTCGGCATCAGCCCGCGTGAGGCGCTGGCCATGGACCCGCAGCACCGCTTGCTGCTGGAGACGTCGTGGGAGGCGTTCGAGCGCGCGGGCATCGACCCGGCCACCGCGCGCGGCAGCGCCACCGGTGTCTTCACGGGGGTCATGTACCACGACTACGCCACCGTCCTGGAACGCTCCGCCCACCACGACACCGAGGGCTTCATGGGCGTCGGCGGCAGCATCGCCTCCGGCCGTGTGTCGTACGCGCTGGGTCTTGAGGGTCCGGCGGTGACGGTGGACACGGCGTGTTCGTCGTCGCTGGTGGCGGTGCATCTGGCGGCGCAGGCGCTGCGCGCCGGTGAGTGCTCGCTGGCGTTGGCCGGTGGTGTGACGGTGATGTCGACGCCGGACACGTTCGTGGACTTCAGCCGGCAGCGGGGTCTCGCTGCGGACGGGCGATGCAAGCCGTTCGCCCAGGCCGCCGACGGCACCGGCTGGGGTGAGGGCGTCGGCGTCCTGGTCCTGGAGCGGCTCTCGGACGCCCGCCGCAACGGGCACCAGGTGCTGGCGGTGGTACGGGGTTCGGCCGTCAACCAGGACGGCGCGAGCAACGGTCTCACCGCTCCCAACGGTCCGGCTCAGCAGCGTGTGATCAAACAGGCTCTCGCCGCGGCCGAGTTGACTCCGCAGCAGGTCGATGTGGTGGAGGCGCATGGTACGGGAACCAGGTTGGGTGACCCGATCGAGGCGCAGGCGCTGCTGGCCACGTACGGCCAGGACCGTGCCGAGGACGCTCCGCTGTGGCTGGGGTCGATCAAGTCGAACCTGGGCCACACGCAGGCCGCCGCGGGCGTCGCCGGGATCATCAAGATGGTGCTGGCGATGCGGCACGAGGAGCTGCCGCGGACCCTGCACGTGGACGCGCCGTCGTCGCACGTGGACTGGTCGGCGGGTGCGGTGGAGCTGCTGACCGAGGCCCGGCCCTGGCAGGCGGGGGAGCGGACCCGGCGTGCCGGTGTCTCCTCCTTCGGCATCAGTGGCACCAACGCCCACGTGATCGTGGAGGAGGCTCCGGCCGAGCAGCCCGCGGAAGCCGTGGCAGCGTCCTGGCTGCCGGTCGTGCCGTGGATCGTCTCCGGCAAGACCGCCGAGGCCACGTGCGAGCAGGCCGTACGCCTTCTCGAACTCGTCGGTCGAGAGACCGGCGCGGACCCGGTGGACATCGCCCATTCGCTGGCCACGCGGCGGTCGTCGTTCGCGTACCGGGCAGCGGTGGTGGCGGGGGACCCGGACGGGTTGCTTGCCGGGCTGGAGGCCATTGCCGGCGGGAGCGTGACGCCGACGGCTGTGGGTGGTTCGCTGGCGTTCCTGTTCACGGGGCAGGGGAGCCAGCGGGCCGGGATGGGGCGGGAGCTGTACGAGGCCTTCCCCCTGTTCGCGGCTGCGCTGGACGAGGTGTGTGCGGCTCTGGATGCGCATCTCGAACGGCCCCTGAAGGACGTCATGTTCGGCGGGGAGGGGCTGGACGAGACGGGTTACACCCAGCCTGCCCTCTTCGCTCTCGAAGTCGCCCTGTTCCGGCTGTTGGAGGCCTGGGGTGTGCGCGCGGACGTGCTGGCCGGGCACTCCATCGGTGAGCTGGCCGCCGCGCATGTCGCCGGGCTGTGGTCGCTCGCGGATGCGGCGACCCTGGTGGCCGCCCGCGGCCGGCTGATGCAGCAGTTGCCCGCCGGGGGCGCGATGGCCGCCATCCAGGCGACCGAGGACGAGGTCCTGCCGGTCCTTCCGGAGGGCACCGGTGTCGCCGCGGTCAACGGGCCGGTGTCGGTGGTCGTCTCCGGACCGGTGGACGGTGTCGAGCAGGTCGTGGCGCACTTCTCCGAAGCGGGCCGGAAGACGAAGAAGCTCACGGTCAGCCATGCCTTCCACTCGCCGCTGATGGAGCCGATGCTCGCGGAGTTCGAGCAGATCGCCGCCCAACTCACCTACAGCGAGACCGCGATACCGATCGTCTCCACCCTCACGGGTGCGCAGGTGTCGTACGAGGACCTGTCCGACCCCTCCTACTGGGTCCGCCACGTCCGCCAGGCCGTCCGCTTCGCCGAAGCCGTCGCCACCCTCGACGGGCAGGGCATCGGCACGTTCCTGGAGCTCGGGCCGGACGCCGTGCTCACCGCGATGGCGGCGGACACGGGCACCGAAGCCTCACTCGTCGCGGGGCTGCGCCGGGACCGTTCCGAGGCGCAGGCCCTGGTCGAGGCGCTCACCCGCCTTCCGGTCGTCGACTGGGCCGCCTACTTCGGCCCCGGCTGGAACGCTGTCGAGCTGCCGACCTATGCCTTCCAGCACGAGACCTACTGGCCCGCGCCCTCGACACTCGACGCGGGTGACGTCCAGGCCGCGGGGATCGACACGGCCGGCCACCCGCTGCTAAGTGCGACCGTGGAACTCCCCGATTCGGAAGGGGCGTTGTTCACCGGTCGGCTGTCCCTGGCCACGCATCCGTGGCTGGCGGAGCACGCGGTGAACGACACGGTCATCGTGCCCGGTGCCGCCCTGGTCGAGATCGCCGTACGGGCCGGTGACCAGGTCGGCACGGTGACCGTCCGCGATCTGACCCTGCACGCCCCGTTGGTCCTGTCCGAGACCGGCGCCGTCGCCCTGCGCGTCCGTGTCGGCGAGGGCGAGGAGCCCGCCGTCACCGTCCACTCCCGCCCCGACGGCGAGGACGGGGCCTGGACCCTGCACGCCGAGGGCTCTTTGACGGCCGATGCCGTCGAGCCCGCCGCCGACCTCACCGTCTGGCCCCCGGCCGGCGCCGAACCGGTCGACACCAGCGCCCTTTACGGCGACCTGGCCGCGATGGGCCTGGAGTACGGTCCCCTCTTTCAGGGAGTCGCGGCTGCCTGGCGTTCCGGCGACGGAGCCGTCTACGCCGAGGTCGCCCTGCCCGAGGGCACCGACACGGACGGCTTCGGCATCCACCCGGCCCTCCTCGACGCCTCCCTGCACGCCATCGGCCTGTTGGACAGCGAGAGCGGTTCCCAGGCGGAGCTGCCGTTCTCCTGGTCGGACATCACGCTGCACGCGTCCGGGGCCTCGGCCCTGCGGGTGCGCATCACGAAGGAGGGCGCCGGCCATCGGCTGGAGCTGGCCGATCCCACGGGTACTCCGGTGGCGACGGTCGGTGCGCTGGCCCTGCGTCCACTGGTGGTGGAGGCGAGTGCCGTGCGTGACCTGTACCGGGTCGACTGGACTCCGGTCACCGCTCAGGCCACCGAGCCCACCGCCGCGTACACGATCCTGCACGCGGTCACGGCCGCCGAGCTGCTCCCGCAGCTGCAGGCCCACCTCGACGGCGAACAGCCTCTCCTCGTCCACACCCGCCACGCGGCCACCGACCCGGACCAGTCCGCCATCCGCGGCCTGACCCGCGC
>NZ_JBSHAQ010000063.1:0-58653 GCF_053611585.1 Streptomyces sp. NPDC054794
CGCCCGGTTACATTCCGAACCCGGAAGCTAAGCCTCACAGCGCCGATGGTACTGCAGGGGGGACCCTGTGGGAGAGTAGGACGCCGCCGAACAAATTTTGAGAAGGAGCCCCAACTCCGGGTGAAAACCCGTGAGTTGGGGCTTTTTCGCGTTCACACCACGGTCATGTCCACGCCATGGCGGGTCCATGGAGTCGTCAACGCTCCGTGTCACCGTCGTGACCCATGGTCCGCAGACGCAGAAACAGACGTCGAGTTGTCACTGTGCTGGCAGGTGCCGCCGTGCTCGTCACCGGAGCCGCTGTCGCCCTCGCGGCCGTCGGTGGACAGGGCACCGCAGGACCGAAGGACGACGGGACCGCCGTAACTCCCGTCGGCTACAAGGTCACCCCCGCCGGGCTCCAGTCCCGGCTCGGCAATCTTCCCCTCAACGCCGTGCTGTCACCGGACGGGAGCATGCTCCTGGTGACCAACGCCGGCCAGGGCACCCAGTCCCTCCAAGTGGTCGACCCCGAGGACTCGGAGGTCGTACAGACCATCTCGTACCCCAGCCCCCAGGCCGTCTTCACCGGGCTCGCCTTCAGCCCCGACGGCAGGCGTGCCTACGCCAGTGGCGGTGGACGGGAGATCATCCACACCTACGACGTGCGCGACGGCCGGCTGACCGAGATCAGCCCCATCAAGCTGCCCACGAAGAACCCCGAGGGCCAGCCGGTGAACATGTATCCGGCCGGTCTCGCCGTGACCCCCGACGGCAAGCGGCTCGTCGTCGCCGACCGGCTCGCGGATGCCGCCACCGTGGTGAATCTGGGAGACGGATCCATGGCGACCGTGGCCGTGGGGCACGCGCCGTACGCCGTCGCCCTGGCGGAGGACGGCAGGACCGCGTTCGTGACCAACCAGGGCGGGGACACCGTCAGCGTCCTCGACCTCAGCGGGGCGAGTCCCGTCCAGCAGACCGCGGTCAAGGTCGGCACCCATCCCAACGCCGTCATCACCGACGCCGCGCACCGTACCCTCTATGTCGCGAACGGAGACAGTGACCAGGTCAGCGTGGTCGATGTCGTCACGCGCAAGGTGACGCGGACGATCGGGCTCGCGCCGTACAGGCACGCCCCCGTCGGCAGCAATCCCGACGCGCTCGCCCTGTCGGAGGACGGCCGGTGGCTCTACGTCGCCAACTCCGGCAACAACGACATCGCCGTCGTCGAGCTGAGGAACGGGCGTACGGCCGGGCTCATCCCCACCGCCTGGTATCCGACCGCCGTCGTCGCACACCACGGGAAGCTGTACGTCACCAACGCCAAGGGACTCGGGGCCGGCCCCAACAACGGTCCCGGATACCCGAATCCGACCTCCACCGCCCCGACCTCGCCCGACCAGTACTCGGGTTCGATGATGAAGGGCACCCTGTCCACCATCGCGCTGGACGGCGGGGCGAAGCAGCTGCGTCGGTGGACGCGGACCGTCGTCGCCAACAACGGGTTCGCCGAGGGGAACGGCCCGCGGGCCGTCGGTGCCGTCGTGCCGCGGCGGATCGGGGAGAAGACGCCGATCAAGCACGTCATCTACGTCGTCAAGGAGAACCGGACCTACGACCAGGAGTTCGGCTCCCTGGAACAGGGCAACGGGGACGCCTCCCTCAACCTCTTCGGGGACGAGTCCGCGCCCAACGCCCGCGCGCTGCAGCGGCAGTTCGTCACCCTCGACAACTTCTACGCCGACGCCGAGGTCAGTGCCCAGGGCTGGAACTGGACCGTGGCCGCCAACTCCAACCCCTACAGCGAGCAGGGCTGGCCGGCCAACTACTCCGGCCGCAACCACACCTACCCGTCCGAGAACGGCGATCCGGCGATCGCGCCCAACAAGGACCCCGAGCACGCCTATCTCTGGCAGCGGCTCCACGACAAGGGCGTGAGCTTCCGCAACTACGGGTTCTATGTGGGCGCGGATGCGAGCGGGAAGGCCGTCGCCGAGGATCCCGTGCTGAACGCGGGCACCGACCGCGACTTCGGGCCGTACAACCTCAGTTGCCCGGACTCCGCCGGCACTTTCCCGGCGCGCTCCGCGATCTGCGGCAGTCCGCGGATCGAGGAGTGGAAGAAGGAGTTCGCCCGGTACGAGGCGAGCGGGGAGCTGCCCGCCTTCGAGATGGTGCGGTTGCCCAATGACCACACCTCGGGGACCAAGGCCGGTATGCCGACCCCGAAGGCCTATGTCGCCGACAACGACTGGGCGCTCGGGCAGCTCGTCGACGCCGTCTCGCATTCGAAGTTCTGGAAGTCCACCGCGATCTTCGTGACCGAGGACGACGCCCAGAACGGTCCCGACCATGTCGACGCGCACCGGACGATATCGCAGGTCATCAGCCCGTACACGCGCACCGGGCGGGTCGACTCGACCTTCTACAGCACCGCCTCCATGGTGCGGACGATCGAGCTGCTGCTGGGGCTGTCGCCCATGACGCAGTTCGACGCGTACGCCACCCCGATGGTGAACTCCTTCACGGCCCGGCCCAACGCGGCGCCGTACGACGCCGTGCGGCCGACGACCGACCTCACGGCGGTGAACACGGCCGGCTCTCCCCTGGCCGAGGTGTCGGCGAAGCAGGACCTCACCAAGGAGGACCAGATCGACGAACGGACCTTCAACGATGCGATCTGGAAGAGCGTGCGCGGGGCCGGGTCCGTGATGCCGGAGCCGAGGCACGACCTGTACGGGGCCGTGCCGAACGACCAGGCCGAGGAGCTGGAGGACGGCGACTGACCGGACGGCCGACGCGCCGGCCGTCCCGGGACGCGGCTAGAAGGTCACCTCCGCCGTGTCGACGGTCCCGCCCTTGCGGCCGGGTGCGCCGTGGAACTTCCAGTAGAGGTTCGTGTGGGCGATCACCAGGTCCGGGGCGGGAGCGCCGTACTTGGTGAGGTCCTCCGTCGTGTGGGCGTCGGCGACCAGCGTCGCGTCGTACCCGCGAACGATGGCGCCGTGCAGCGTCGAGCGCACGCACATGTCGGTCTGGGCGCCCGTGACGACGAGCCGGCCCACACCGTGCTCGGCCAGCACGGACTCCAGGTCGGTGTCCTCGAAGGAGTCCGGGTAGTTCTTCGCGACGAGGGGCTCGGTGTCGCGGCGCTTGAGTTCCGGGACGTACTCCCAGCTCTCGCTGCCGTGGACGAGCTCCTCGTCGGAGTGCTGCACCCAGACCACCGGCACGTCCTGTGCGCGCGCCCGGTCGACGAGGGTGTCGATGTTGGCGATGACGGTGTCGCGGTTGGGGGCGCCTGCCACCACGCCGTTCTGGACGTCGATGACAAGCAGTGCGGTGTTCGGGCGGTTCGGCAGAGTTGTCATGGGAGTCACGGTAGACCGTGCCACTGACAACGGCCCCGGCTTATATGAGGTGAAGGGCCGGCGAGCGGGTACTAGCGTGGCCGCATGAACAGCTTGATCAGCGACGACTATGTGATCCGGGCGATACGAGCCGACGAGTGGCCCGCCGTGCGGCGGTTGCGGCTCGACGCGCTGCGGGACCCGGTCGCGCCGCTCGCCTTCCTCGACACGTACGAGGACGCGGCCGCCCGGGCCGACTCCTTCTGGCAGGAGCGGGCCGCGAACTCCGCCGAGAACGCGAGCGGGGTCCGGCAGCTCATCGCCGAGGCCTCGGACGGGGAGTGGGTCGGCACGGTGACCGTGCTGGTCGAGGAGGCCGGGTCGACCGATTGGGCGGGATTCCCGGTCGAGCGGCGGCAGGCGCATGTCGTCGGTGTGTTCGTACGGCCCGAGCACCGCGGGAACGGGCTGATCAAGGCGCTGTTCGAGGCCGGCCTGGAGTGGGCGTGGGAGCGCGGTGCCGAACGGGTGCGTCTGCTCGTGCACGAGGACAACTCCCGGGCCCAGGCCGCCTACCGGAAGGTGGGGTTCGCGCCGAGCGGGGTGACCGTGGCGCTCGCCGGGGACACGGGCGAGCAGGAGCTGGAGTTCGTCCTGCCGCGCTCCTAGGGCCCGTCCGGCGGATCGGGCCCTGACGGGGACCTCTGTCCCCGAGAGAAGGTCTGTGTGGGGTATCCCGTGGACGAGTGCGGATTCGTACACTCAACTCCATGGGAAAACAGGACCACTCCATCATGCACCTCCTGCCCGACGAACTGCAGCGGGCGCTGCGGGCGCAGGGGACGGAGGTGCGGTTCCCGGAGGGGCAGGTGATCTTCTGGGAGGGGCAGCCCTCCCACTCGGTGCTGGTCATCGAGGAAGGTCATGTGAAGGTGACGCAGCGCGCGAGCGACGGCGCGGAGGTCATCCTGGCGATCCGCGGTCCCGGTGAGGTGATGGGGGACGAGGGCGTCCTGATGGAGGAGCCCCGGTCCGCGACGGTCACGACCATCACCGATGTCGTCGGGGTCGACATCGCGGCCGACGACCTCCTGCGGTTCGTGGAGGAGCAGAGGCTGTGGCCGGAGATGTACAAGGCGGCCGTCCGGCGCCGCCGCCAGTCCGACCAGCAGGTGCTCCTCGCCCGGCTCGGCGTGCGGAACCGGCTCGCCCGTTGGCTGCTGGAGCTGGCCAACGAGATCGGTGAACAGACCGGCGACGGCTGGGTGCTGGCGGTGTCGATGTCCCAGCAGGACCTGGCCAGCCGGATCGGCGCGTCGCGCGACGCGGTCGCCATCGAGCTGCGCAAACTGCGCGAGCAGAAGCTGGTCACCACGGGACGGCGTCAGATCACCTTGCACGACCTGGAGGCTCTCCGCAGATTCACACTGTGAGCCGTATGGACACCCATCCGAGAGTGTGGAAAATTACATACAGGCAAGCTGAATGACTCGTCGAGGGGGATGTATGAGTCTGCAAGTGCTGGGCGCTGTATGTATCGCCGTCGCGATCGTCGGAGGGGGGTTGAAGATCAACGAAGTGGAGATCCCGCAGCTCTCCCAGCGCCGGATGATCACGCTGGTCCTGGCGGGATTCCTGTTCCTCGGCTCGGGGTTGCTCATGGGGCAGGGGGTCGACCCGGCGGTACTGACGACGTAGACAGAAGGTGGCGGCGTGGAGGAAGAGCTCGGTCCGTTCCAGGACATCTGGGATGCCTGGCAGGAAGTGCACGACGAGGTGGCCGACAAGCCCCTGTCCCACTTCCGGCGAGCCACGGACATCCAGTTCGACGAGCTGGAGGAACATCTCGCGGTCGGCGACCGCGACGCCGCCGCCCGGGAAGTCGTGGACATCATCAGCATCGCGTTGAACACCATGCGCTGGCTCGGGCACACCCCCGCGGAGATCGCCGAGATCGCGCGGGCCCGAGCCGAACACCGCATGAAGGGGCAGGCGGCCCAGATTCTCGCCAAGTACCAGGAGAAGTACGGGATCTGACAGCCGGTCCGGCCGCGGCTCACACAGGCAGTTCGTGGTGCGGCCAGCGGGCGCGGCCCTGCTCGTGGGAGCGGAACAGGGCCAGCGTCGGCATTCCCCGCTCCGCCCCGCCGGCCAGCAGGTCCGGGAGCCCGGGGAGCGGGGCGACGGCAGCGATGTCGTCGAGCACGAGGGTCAGTGGTGGGTCGAGCCGACCGGAGGATGACCGTTCGGCCATGCGCCGGCCGCGCTCGACCACGCTGGAGACGAGGGCCGTCAGGAGGGGCATCGCCCCGGGGTTGGTCCTGGGGTCCTCGATGGATTCACCGACCACATAAAGCGTGCCCCCTTCGTTGACGAAGGAATCCAAGGCAAGCGCATCATTTCGGTTTGCGGTGCACGACTCGCGGATGTTGACCGTGGAGAGCGCGGACAGCGCGCGGCTCGTCAACTGCTGCGCCATGTCCCGGCGTTCGGGGTGTCCGGTGAGCGCCGCTTCGAGCTCGCCCGCCGCGCCGGGGGCCGCCTTCGGATTCGTGCGCAGGGTTCGTACCGCGTCCTGGATCTGGGTGCCCTGGGTCCAGCGGTGTACGTGGCGGATGGTGCGGTTGTCGATGGCGGCGCCGTGCAGATAGCTCCGCAAGAGGGTTTCGGCGGTGTCCGCGAGGGCCTGGTCGACCTTGGCCGTGGGTCTGATGGGGGCGAGGAGGGCGGCCGCTCTCGCCGCCGCCGTCTGCTTCTCCTCGCAGCCCGTCGTGGGCGGCCAGTGCAGGCGGGCCGGGGTGTCGCAGAGGTGGGTGGGGTCGTAGAGGAGGGTGGGGCCGAGTTTGGCCCGGGCGTCCTTCGTGTCCAGCCAGAGGGCGGGGTTGGAGGTCACGACCAGGACGGGGCCTTCCGCGTCGCGGATCGCCTGGGCCGCGGTGGCCTGCCGGCTCTCCCGCGGGGCCACGAGGGTCTTTCCCCATCCGTCCACGCGATCGCCGTCGGCCGGGAAGCGGGGGGCGGGCTCCTGCGGGGCCGTCGCCTGCAGGACCTTCGTCTGCTGCGGCTCCGGCTGCGGCCGGGATTCGGGGACCGGCGGTGCTTCCGGCTCCGGGGCCGCTGACTGTGCCTCTCGCTGCGGCTGGGACTGCGGCTGGAGGTCCTGTTCCTGGCGCGGTACCGGTACCGGTACTTCGTGCCGCGGCCCGGTCGCCGCGGCCGCGCGCCCCTTCGCCGCCCGCTGCTCCGAGCGTCGCCGGGCCTTCCCCGCTCTCCAGCGGGCCAGTGTCCCCATGACGAACACGGTGAGGACGAACAGCACCATCAACTGGCCGATGAACAGGCCCCAGAACAGCCCGTACCCGGAGAGCTGGTCCGCGGGCGTGTCCGGCCAGGCGCCCGTGATGTCGTGCGGACTGCCGATGAGGTGCCGCATGGCCAGGGGGGTGCGGGTGAAGGTGACGGCCGACGGCCAGGCGCCCCGCGAGAACCACCCGGCCAGTCCCGTCGCCGTCCACACCAGCAGGGTCATGCCGAGGAGGAACGCGAGTATCCCGATCAGCAGGCCGTCGGGAATCCCGCCCTGGGTCTCCCGCCGGCGGTCTTGGTGATCGTCCGGTCTCACGATGTCCCCCTACGCCACCGTCGATTCGGAGTCCCCGAGGTGCTGCTCCACGAAGGCCGCCGCCCGTTCCTCCGCCTCCAGCTCGGCGGCCCGCAGCGCGTCGTCGGCCTCCAGGTCGGTGGACGACTCGGTCATCGCGCGGTCGGTGAAGACCAGCGGCCGCTCCGTCTCGGTCACCAGGTGCTTGACCACCTGGACGTTGCCGTTGACGTCCCACACCGCGATACCGGGTGTGAGAGTGGGGATGATCTCCACCGCCCACCTGGGCAGGCCCAGCACCCGACCCGTCGCCCGTGCCTCGTCGGCCTTCTGGGCGTAGATCGTC
Source organism: Streptomyces sp. NPDC054794 (assembly GCF_053611585.1). Taxonomy (NCBI): domain Bacteria; kingdom Bacillati; phylum Actinomycetota; class Actinomycetes; order Kitasatosporales; family Streptomycetaceae; genus Streptomyces; species Streptomyces sp. NPDC054794. The sequence goes on from NZ_JBSHAQ010000063.1 coordinate 7,277, forward strand.
CGCGTCGACGCCATCTTCAGGATCGCCGCGGCCTCCTTCGCCGCCGCGCCGTCGACGACGTCGGACAGATGGTGGACCACCGCCACGAACGACAGACCCAGCCGCCGCCCGAACTTCAGCAGCCGCTGGAACAGCTGCGCCACGAACGGGCTGTTGATGATGTGCCAGGCCTCCTCGACCAGGAAGATGCGCTTCTTGCGGTCGGGGCGGATCCAGGTGTGCTCCAGCCACACGCCGACGATCGCCATCAGGATCGGCATGGCGATGGAGTTCCGGTCGATGTGCGAGAGGTCGAAGACGATCAGCGGGGCGTCCAGGTCGATGCCGACCGTCGTCGGGCCGTCGAACATGCCCCGGAGGTCACCGTCGACCAGGCGGTCCAGGACCAGCGCCACGTCCAGGCCCCACGCCCGTACGTCGTCTATGGCGACGTTCATCGCCTCGGCCGACTCCGGCTCGGGGTGCCGTAGCTGCTCGACGATGTCGGTCAGCACCGGCTGGCGCTCGACGATCGTCTCGTTGACGTACGCGTGCGCCACCTTGAGCGCGAACCCGGACCGCTCGTCCAGGCCGTGCCCCATCGCGACCTCGATGATCGTGCGCAGCAGCGCCAGCTGACCGGTCGTCGTGATCGACGGGTCGAGGGGGTTGAGCCGGATCCCGTGGTCCAGTGCCGCCGTCGGGTCCAGCCGGATGGGAGTTATCCCCAGCTCCTGGGCGATGAGGTTCCACTCGCCCACCCCGTCCTCGCCCTGCGCGTCCAGGACGACGACCTGCCGGTCGCGGAAGCGCAGTTGGCGCAGGACGTACGTCTTCTCCAGCGCCGACTTGCCGTTGCCGGACTCCCCGAGGACCAGCCAGTGCGGGGCCGGGAGTTGCTGGCCGTACAGCTGGAAGGGGTCGTAGATGTAGCCCTTCCCGGAGTACACCTCGCGGCCGATGATGACGCCGGAGTCGCCGAGGCCGGGGGCGGCGGTCGGGAGGTAGACCGCCTGGGCCTGGCCCGTCGACGTGCGCACCGGCAGCCGGGTCGTCTCGACCTTCCCGAAGAGGAAGGACGTGAAGGCGTCGGTGAGGACGGACAGCGGATCCCGCATGCTTTGCCCTACCTTCGGATGCCGGTGGCGAACGGGAGTGTGTTCACGAAGGCCCGGTGGTGCTCTCGGTCGCACCATTCCAGCTTCAAGTACGACTTTCCGGCCGAGGCCCTTATCGTCCGCTTGTCGCGGGCCAGGGACTCCGGGGAGCGGGAGGACACGGTGATGTAGCCGACCAGGTTGACGCCCGCGGCGCCGCTGGCGAGGTCCTCGCCGCGCTGGTCGAGACGGTTGTGGGCGGCGACGTCGCGCGGGTCGACGGTGCGGTTCATCTTGGCGGCGCGGCTGGCCTCGGCCTCGTCGTTCGTCTTCTCGGTCAGCATGCGCTCGATGGCGACCTCGGTGGGTTCGAGGTCCATCGTGACGGCGACCGTGCGGATGACGTCCGGGGTGTGGACGAGCAGCGGGGCCAGGAAGTTGACGCCGACGGGCGTCATCGGCCACTCCTTCACCCAGGCCGTGGCGTGACACCAGGGCGCGCGGGTGGCGGACTCCCGGGTCTTGGCCTGGAGATAGGTGGGCTCCATGGCGTCCAGCTCGGCCGGCCAGGCGTTGCGCTTCGTCATCGCCTGGATGTGGTCGATCGGGTGGTCCGGGTCGTACATGGAGTGCACGAGCGAGGCGAGCCGGCCCTGGCCGAGCGGCTGCCGCACCCGGATGTCCGCCTCCTGGAGCCGCGAGCAGATGTCGGTCAGCTCGCGCGCCATGACGACCGCCAGCCCCGCGTCCCGGTCCAGCTTCCGCCCGGACTGCGGCCGCGCGGCCCGCGCCATGGCGTGCGCCTCGGCGGCCAGTTCGCGCGTGTAGTGCATGCAGGCCACGAGATAGGCGCGGTGCTGCTCGCTGCTGGTGGACACCATCGACTGCAACTGGTCGTACGACTGCTGCAGCCACGTCAGCGCCTTCTCGTCGCCGCGCAGCGCGACGTCCTTGGCGTGGGCGTCGGGGTCGGCGGGCAGGGTGCGGGCGAGCATCTGGAGCCGGGTGACGAAACCGTCGCCGTTGGCCACGTGCTTGAGCAGTGTCCCGAAGCGGTCGACGAGGGCCTCCTGGTCCTCGGAGTCGCGCAGGCCGACGCCGGGTCCCTCGATCTCGATGGCGGCGGTGACCATCTTGCGGTCCGCGTGCAGCAGGACGGCGATCTCGTCCGGGCCGAACGGCGCGGCGAGCCAGGTGATCCGCCCGATCCCGGGCGGCGGCCCGACCTCGATCTCCCGCCCGTCGAGATGCGTACCGGCCTCCATCACGCCGCTGCGGTACACGGTGCCCCGCCGCAGGGTCCGCTTGTAGCTGCGGTTGATCTCGAACCACTTGTAGAACGTCCGGCGCTTGTACGGCACGTACACCGCCATCAGCGCCAGCAACGGGAAGCCCGTCAGCAGCACGATGCGCAGGGACAGCACGGGCACCAGGAGACCGCACATCATGCCGAGGAACGCGCCCGCGACGATCAGCGCGATCTCGCCGGACTCACGGTTCCGGCCGACGATCGCGTTCGGCCGGGCGCGGCCGATGAGATATGTACGGCGGGGCGTGACCGGATGGGACATGTGGGACTCGGTCGTCAACGCCCTTCACCTCCCGAGCGGTTGCTGCTGTTGCGGGTGTTACTGGCATGCGGAGTGTTCGCGGGGCTGGGCGCGCGCGGTGCGGGTGTGGCGGAGGGGACGGATCCGCCGCCGCCACCGTTCGAGGAGCGTGTGCTGTGCGCGGCGACTCCGCCCTGGGCCGGGTTGGCCGGGCGGGGGCCGCCGGAGCCGGACTGGCCGCCGCCCCCGTTGTTGTCGGCGCGGGCGCTGTGCGTCTTGATGCCCTGCGCGACCAGGGTGGCGGGGGAGCTGATGACCGCGGCGGCCTTGCCCTCCGCGCCCTGCATGATGCGGTTGTTGCGGCCGTTCGCGATCTCGTCGCCGAAGCCCGGGACGAAGCGGTAGATCATCGCGCTGGCGAAGATGGCGAGCAGGATGATGGCGAGGCCGGAGACCACGGCGGAGAACGCGTTGGGGCCGTCGTCGCCGGACAGGGCGCCGGCGAGGCCGAGCACGATGACGATCACCGGCTTGACCAGGATGACGGCGATCATGATGCCGGCCCAGCGGCGGACGTGGCCCCACAGGTGCTTGTCGACCAGCCCGGCGTAGACGACGGTGCCGAGGAGGGCGCCTACGTACAGCAGGGCGGCGCGGATGACGAGCTCCAGCCACAGGATGCCGGCGGCGAGGATCGACACCAGCGACACGACGATCAGCATGATCGGGCCGCCGCCGATGTCGTCGCCCTTGCCGAGGGCGCCGGAGAAGGTGCCGAAGAAGGTGTCCGTCTGGTCGCCGGTGGCCTTGGCGAGGACGTCGGTGACGCCGTCGGTCGCGGAGACCACGGTGTACAGGATCAGCGGGGTGAAGGCGGACGCCAGCACCGTCAGCCACAGGAAGCCGATGGCTTCCGACAGGGCGGTGGTGAGGGGGACGCCGCGTACGGCCCGCTTGGCCACGGCCAGCAGCCACAGCAGGAGCGTGAGGATCGTCGAGGCGGCGAACACGACGGCGTACTGCTGCAGGAACTTGGCATTCGTGAAGTCGACGTTCGCCGTCTCCTTCACCGCGTCACTCAACTTCCCGATCGTCCAGGACGCGGCATCCGCACAGCCCTTGGCAAGCGAGGAGAGGGGGTCGAGGGTGGTGGAGAGGGGGTCGGTGCCGGTGCCGGTGATGCCTTTGGAGCCGGAGTCTCGTTCGCAGTATTGCTTGGCGGGGCCGATCAGCAGGTCACACGGGTTGTTGCTCTTCGACGGTGACGGACTCGGAGTAGGTGCGGCGACGGCACGGGCGGCCAGGAGTACGGCGGTTGCCTGCACAGCGGCCACCGTGCCGGTGAGCCTGAGGACGCGACGCGGGTTACCGGGCATACGTGAACCCTCCGTACTCCTCGATGGCCTTGCTGATTTCGTCGGAGCCTGCGGCCTTGTCGTCTCCGGGGACTGGTGCGGGGCCGTCCTTCTGCGTGTCCGTGTCGATCTTCCAGTCACCGTCGACCCACTGAAGGTCGAAGGTCCAGGTCTTCCAGGTGGAGCTCACCGGGTCGGTCGAGTTCGACGACGACATTCCGATGAGGCCCATGTACCAGACCGAGATTTTGGCGCTGCTGCCGCTGTACTGCTCGCCCTTGGTTCCCACAGGAATGGTGCGCGATACGAAGTTGCTGCCCTGTGGCGCGTTGCCGTTCGCGTCGAGGCCCAGCTTGCTGAGGAAGCCGGCTGAATAGGCCTGGTCCATTGCGTTCTGGAGCTTGGACACTGCAGTCGGTGTGTAGACGCTGTCGACGATTCTGTGCCGGCTGTCCTTGTTGAACATGCCCGTCGAACCCAGCACCACCGCGTAGTTCGCCGCCGCACTCTGCGCCCCCTGCTCACTGTGCGCGAACCCCGAAGGAATCCCCCCGGCCTTCGACTCCACCGGCTTTTCTCCGGTTGCCGCGGTTGGTGAAGTTGCCGGCTTGTCCTGGTTGGTGTCGGAGGGCGACTTCGTGTCGTCGCCGCCGCGGTTCGCGAACGCGATCGCGGCGATGAGGAGGACGACCACACCGACGACCGTGACCAGGCTTCTGGAGGAGGACCGGGCGCCCCGGCGCGCACCGCCGTACGGATCGCCCTCGGGGAGCCGCGTGCGGGTCTGCCCCGTCTCGGCGTAACCCCCGGAGGAACCGTGCTCGTCATCGAGACTCATGCCGCGTACGCCCCCTCGACGTCGTACCGGACACCGTAGAAGTACGACGGTAGCCGTGCTGGTTCCCGCGCGGGCGCGGTGTGATGACTCGACATCAGGGAAACGTAACCTCAGCCGGTGGGCGCGACGGGCGGGTGAAGTCGGGGGGACCGGGCGTGCCCGGAGCGGACGCGAGGACGTGAGGGGCCTGCGGCTACACGGCCATGCCGTAGACGATGGTGAACAGCGTGCCGAGCGAGCCGATGATGAAGACTCCGGTCAGACCGGCGATGATGAGGCCCTTGCCCTGCTCGGCGCTGAAGGTGTCCCGCAGGGCCGTGGCGCCGATGCGCTGTTTGGCGGCACCCCAGACGGCGATGCCGAGGCAGAGCAGGATGGCCACGGCCATCACCACCTCGATCATCACCTTCGCCTCGTTGCCCAGGCTGCCGAAGGGGCCCCAGTCCGGAGCGATCCCGCCGATGATGGTGTTGATGTCTCCCTTGTCGGCCGCAAAGAGCATGTAAGTCACCGCCCCTGGTGGGTAGTTCCGCTAGCCCCCTGCGCTGCGCAGAGGTCAGGCCTCATTCTCGCCGACAATGACGCCGTCGTATGTCGACTTGACGTCATTGATTGGCGGGTTTCGTACACGTGCCCCGTACGGTCACTCTGTGTATCACGGCAGGTCACGCCGGGCAATGAGGCCTGAGCGGAACCTGTCGTGTGGTTCCGTCGTTGACCCTCTTCACGGCCGACGCGGGTTTTTGACGGCTGGTCGGGTGAGTGGTCGACTCGATGTTCTCACGCCGGCCCGGGCGGCCTGAACGGCCGCATGTCCGCACGGACTTCCGCGTTGCAGGCTCAGCGGGGCTTGAGGCCGTGCAGCAGGTGGTGCACGTGCTCGTCCAGGCCGGCCAGGGCCTGTTCCGCCGGGATCGAGCCGTTGGCGGCGAAGGTGGCGAGGCCGTGCAGGCTCGCGGCCGCGACCAGGGTGATGCGTTCCGGGTCGCCCGCGACGACCTCGCCCCGCGCCTGTGCGTCCGCGACCAGTCGCATGAAGGAGCCGACGGACCGCTCGACTTCGGCGGCGAGCTGCGCCGAGGCCTCGGGTTCGTGCTTGCGCGTGAACATCAGCTCCAGCAGCGCCGCGTTCTCGACGGCGAACCCGACGTACGCCTTCGCCAGTGACGACAGCCGCGGCTCCAGGGGGAGCGCGGGGTCGTCGGCGGACTCCAGTGTGCGCGCCAGCCGTTCGTACCCCGTCACCGCCAGGGCGTCGAGCAGTGCCTGCTTGTCCTTGAAGTGCCGGCCGGGGGCGGCGTGGCTGACCCCGATCTCGCGGGCCAGTTCGCGCAGGGACAGCGCGCCGGCGCCGCGGTCGCGCAGGGTGCGCTCGGCGGCCGTGAGGAGGGCGGAGCGCAGGTCTCCGTGGTGGTAGGGGCGGCTCTCGGGCATGCGGACCATCGTATCGGGATGTAGTCGGCGGCAGCATTGTTGTCGCCGTCACCATTGTTGTCATTGACAGCATTGTTGCCGCTGCCTACATTGGCGGCATGGCTGACAAGACCGACGCGCTCAAGGCGCGCACAGGGAACGCGACCCACCTCCCCGACCTCTCCGGCCGCACCGCCGTCGTCACCGGCGCCAACAGCGGCATCGGTTTCGCCGCCGCCGACGCGCTGGCCCGCGCGGGCGCGCACGTGGTGTTCGCCGTACGGGACCTCGAACGCGGCGGGGCCGCCGCCGCGCGGGTGGGCGGCAGTACGGAGGTACGGCTCCTCGACCTGGCCGACCTGGCCTCCGTGCGCGAGTTCGCCGCCTCCTGGGACGGCCCGCTGGACCTGCTGATCAACAACGCGGGCGTCATGATGCTGCCGGAGCAGCGGACCGCGGACGGCTTCGAGATGCAGTTCGGCACGAACCACCTCGGCCACTTCGCCCTGACGAACCTGCTGCTGCCGTACGTCACCGGCCGGGTGGTGACGGTCGCCTCCGGCGCCCACCGCATGGGCGACCGCGTGATCCACTTCGACGACCCCAACCTCACGGGCCGCTACACCCCGCAGCGCGCCTACTCCCAGTCCAAGCTGGCGAACCTCCTGTTCACCCTGGAGCTGCAGCGCCGCCTCACCGAGTCCGGCTCACCCGTACGGGCCCTCGCGGCCCACCCCGGCTGGGCGGCCACCAACCTCCAGAGCCACACCGCGAACCCGGTCGCCCGCGTCCTCATGCAGGTCGGCAACCGTTTCCTGGCCCAGGACGACACGGCGGGCGCCCTGCCCACCCTCTACGCCGCGACCCAGGACCTCCCCGGCGCCAGTTTACGTCGGTCCCGACGGCCTGGGTGAGATGCGCGGCGCGCCCACCCTCGTGGGCCGTATCGCGGCGGCGAGCGACCCGGTGGCGGCGCAGCGGCTGTGGACGCTGTCCGAGGAGCTGACCGGGGTCAGCTGGGGGCTCAAGATCGCCGCCGTCCTGTGACCGGGGCGGCGGGACCGGGGCGAGCGGGCACGGTTACCGTGAGCGGAATCAACCGTTCAAGGAGGTGGCCGGATGTGCTCGGGCGTCGTGGACTTCACACTCGGCGGGCGTACGGCCCTGGTCACCAGCTCGTCACGGGGCCTGGGCCTGGAGATGGCCCGTGGCCTGGCCGGGGCGGGCGCCCGCGTGATCCTCAACGGACGCGACCCCGCCGCCCTGGACGCCGTGGCCGCGCGGCTGCGTGACGATGGGCTGGACGTGCTGTGCGCCGCCTTCGACGTCACCGACCGCGTGGCCGCCGAGGAGGCGGTGACCGCCCTCGGCCCCATCGACATCCTGGTGAACCACGTCGGCCACCGCCGCAGCGGCATCGAGAAGATGACCCCCGACGAACTGGACCGCCTGCTCGACGTCCACCTGACCTCGGCGTACGCCCTGAGCCAGGCCGTCGCCAGGGGGCTGTCCGAGCACGGCAGGCCCGGCCGCGTCATCAACGTCTGCTCGACCGTCGGCGAGCTCGCCCGCACCGGGGACGTCGCTCACGCCACCGCCAAGGCGGGCCTCGACGGCCTGACCCGCGCCCTCGCCGCCGACCTCGGCCCCAGCGGGACCACGGTCAACTCGGTGGCGCCGGGCACGTTCGCGACGGAGGCCGACGGCCGAGCGGCGGACGACCCCGCACGGGACCGCTGGCTGCGTACCCGCACCGCCCTCGGCCGCTGGGGCCGTCCGGCCGAGATAGCGGGCATCATCGTCTTCCTGGCGAGCGACGCGGCGTCCTTCGTCACCGGCCAGACGATCGCGGTCGACGGCGGCATGACGACGACGTTCTGACGTTCCGACCTCTGCCCTCCCGGGCGATTCACGGAAAATTCTCAGTCACGTCGGGGAGCGATTCTCACCTTCCTGGGACAGAGTGATGCCTGATGAAGCGCTGCTCACGCATCTCAGGTACCTCGCGTCCCGTCCTGCTCGGCGGCGTGATGGTGTTGCTGGCCGCCACCTCGGCTTCCGTGGCCGCGGCCGACGACGGGCCGGGCCCGCTGGGGGTCACGGCCGTGGCCGCCACCGGCGCGCACAGCGTGCGGGTCGGGGCGTTGTTCAGCGCCGACCGGGCGGACCGCCTGGCCGGGGGCCACTTCTGCACCGCCTCCGTGGTCCACAGCCGGGGGCGCAACCTCATCGTCACGGCGGCGCACTGCGTGGAGACCGACACCGACGACGATGCCGACCTCGTGTTCGTCCCCGGCTATCGGGACGGGAAGGCGCCGTACGGGGTGTGGCGGGTCGGCCGGAGATTCCTGCCCGACGGCTGGTCCAACGGGCAGGACGAGGACAGTGACGTCGCCTTCGCCGACGTGGACGAGCGGGACGGGAAGCAGATCGAGGACGTCGTGGGCGGGAACCACTTCGCCGCGGGGGTGGCGACCGGCGCCACGGCCGTGACGGTCACCGGCTATCCCGACATCCGCGAAGCCCCCATCAGCTGCACCAACAAGCCCTCCGCCCACAGCAGCACCCAACAGCGCATCGACTGCCCCTCCTTCAGCAGCGGCACCAGCGGCAGCCCCTGGGTGAACGGCGACCACGAGGTGGTGGGCGTACTCGGCGGCCACGAACAGGGCGGTTCCACGGACGACACGTCGTACAGCGTGGTCCTGGGCGAGGAGGCGGCGCGGTTGTACGAGGACGCGGCGCGGGCGAACTGATCTTTGTGGCAAGGTCGGTCGGGTGGACCCACTCAAGCCTCAGGACCCGGCGCACATAGGCACGCACACGCTGCTCGCACGGCTCGGCGCCGGCGGCATGGGGCAGGTGTACCTCGGACGCTCGCCCGGCGGGCGGCTCGTGGCCATCAAGGTGATCCGGGACGAGATCACCGACCATCCCGAGGCACTGGCCCGGTTCCGACGCGAGGTGGAGACGGCCCGGGCGGTACGCAGCGCGTACACCGCCAACCTCATCGACGCCTCGTTGGACGCGGCGCCGTACTGGCTGGCCACGGAGTATGTGGCGGGGCCTACGCTCGGTGGGGCGGTCGGGAAGAGTGGGGCCTTCCCCGTGGACAGCGCGCGGCGGTTGTTCGCCGCCCTCGCCGAGGCCCTGGCAAGTGTGCACGGGTACGGGATCACCCACCGGGACCTCAAGCCGCAGAACGTCATTCTGTCCCCGCGCGGGCCGCTGCTCATCGACTTCGGCATCGCGCGCGGCGTGGCCGACACCGCTCTGACCCAGACCGGGCTGGCACCTGGGACGCCCGGGTACACCGCGCCCGAGGTGCTGACCAGCAATCAGGTGACTGCGGCTGCGGATGTGTTCGCCCTGGGTGCGACGCTGGCGTACGCCGCCACCGGCCGCCCCCCGTTCGGCTCCGGACCTGCGCACGCGGTGTCGTACCGGGCCGTGCACGAGGAGATCGACCTCGCCGGCGTCGAACCGGACCTCGCGGTGCTGATCCAGGAGTGTGTCGCCAAGGATCCGGCCCAGCGGCCTGAACTGGGCTCGGTCATCGGGCGTTGTGCGGTGTCCTCCTCCCTGGCCGAGGACCCGTTCTACGGGCGGCTCACCGCCGACGCCGAAGTGCCGCCCGCCGATCTGCCCGCCGCCGTCGCGTCCGGGCTGGTGGCGCCTGGGGCCCAGCAGCCCACTGTCGGGCCCGGATACGCGCCCGTGCTCGCGCCGGGATACGTGCCGACGCTCGCCCCCGGCGCCCAGCAGCCCACCGTACCGGTGGGCAGCCGCTCGCGACGTACTCCCTGGATCGTGGCCCTCTCCGTCGCGGTCGTGGTGGGGGCTTCGTCCGCCGTCGTGCTGAGGATGATGGAGGGGGGAGGGAAGGGCGGGAGCGGATCGGCGAAGGGTCCCTCGGCCCAGGCCCCGTCCTCGTCCTCCTCGTCTCCCTCCACCGCGGCGGCTCAGAAGGTGCCCTCCTACATCGAGAACAACCGGATCTCCCGCGACTACTGGACGCTGTCGACGAATCCCGACGAAGCGGCACACGGCATCGGCCAGTGCCGGCAGATCGGCACGGTGAACCCGCCGGCGGAAACGCAGACCAGCGTGGGCGACGTGGACGACCCCGAGGCTGCCTCCGTCCATCAGAGGGCGAGGATCGCCTTCCGGTTCAAGTACGCGGAGCTCAAGCCCGAGAAGCCCCAGCCGTACTACGTCTCGGTCGGGGTGAAGCCGCCGCACGAGATCGACTCGGACACGGGCAAGCCGTACGACGTGATGATGGAGAGCAAGAACGTCGGCTACACCAGCAAGCCCGTCGACATCTACACGCACTGGAAGGACGGCGGGTTCATCGAGTTGACGTATCCGGAGGACTTCCAGAGCCACTTCGAGGGCGAGACCCGACCCGCGATCCCCGTCGCCAACGATCCGGGCGACTGGACGGCGGTGCTCTACCACGTCAAGGGCGGTCCGACCGACTACGAGAGCTTCGGCTGCACCGGCTTCCACGTCGAATAGGTCGAACAGGCCGTGGGCGTAGACCGTGAGAGCGTCTTGAATAGGCCGAAATGTTGGTGGGGCGGGCAGGCGCGACCACAAAGGTGACGTGAACGGGCCGTCGATGGGGGAGGGTTGAGCCGTGCGGAAAGTATGGGTGGCCGGTGCGGCGGCGGTGGGGCTCGGGCTGAGCTTCGTCATGCTGCTCGTCATCGGGGTGTACGTCGTCGCCGGGAACCTCGTCAACGGCGTCGGCCGGGGCAGCGTGGGGCTCGCCAAGGGAGCCGTTCCGGCTGCCTACACGACGCTCGTTCAGAAATGGGGCAACCTGTGCCCCTCCCTCAACCCGGCTCTGCTGGCCGCGCAATTGTACCAGGAGAGCGGCTTCAACCCGAACGCCAAGAGTCCGGCGAAGGCGCTGGGGATCGCGCAGTTCATCCCGGGGACGTGGGCGACGCACGGAGTTGACGGGGACGGCGACGGCGACCGCGACGTCTGGGACCCGAATGACGCGATTCCGTCGGCCGCGTCGTACGACTGCGAGCTCGCGAAGTACGTCAAGGACGTCCCGGGGGACATGTCGAGCAACATGCTCGCCGCCTACAACGCGGGGGCGTACGCGGTCATCAAGTACGGGGGTGTGCCGCCGTACAGCGAGACCCGGAACTACGTGAAGACGATCACGACCCTGGAGAAGAGCTTCGCCGCCCCCGTCTCCCGCGTGGATCCCTCCCGGCAGGCCGCCGGGGCCATCTACTTCGCTCAGAAGAAGCTCGGTACTCCCTATCTGTGGGGTGGTAACGGCACTGCTGACCAGGGTGGGCGGTTCGACTGTTCGGGGTTGACGAAGGCCGCCTACGAGAGTGTGGGGGTCACGCTTCCTCGGGTCGCCAACGATCAGTACAACGCGGGGGCGCATCCGGACCGGGACGAACTGCTGCCGGGCGATCTGGTGTTCTTCTCGGACGATCTGACCGACTCCCGGGCCATCCGGCACGTGGGCATCTACGTCGGCGGCGGGTACATGATCGACGCACCGCGGTCGGGGGCCGTGATCCGGTTCGACCCGATCGACACCCCGGACTACTTCGGTGCCACCCGCGTCACCGAAGATGGCGCGAAAGCGCTGCCCACGACGGTGTGAGCGGACCGTGAACCCACCCCCTGAGCTGCGGCGATGTGTCTCTCTTCGATAACGTCTGCGTGATCATTCGGTGGAGTGTGGAACGTATCAACGGGGGTCGTGCGTTCCTGTTGACGTAGCCGAGCGGACGTCAGTGCAGCGGAAGCGGATCTACAGACCACGGGGGTGGCAGGAGCGGCGCACGCGAGGTGCGTCCGGGAAGACGACGAAGGGGCCGCAGCACGATGGCTGTACTCGCCGAATCCGGATCGAACCCCGACGTCAACCTGCTCTATGACATCAACGGCCTGGCCAAGAGCGCGCCCGCCTGGTTCGACCGGGTCATGGAGTTCGTGGGTGAGTACGGGCTGTTGATCGCGCTCGTGCTGCTCGTGGTCTGGTGCTGGTGGTCCGTGCGGCGGCGCGGCGCCCAGGATGCCCCGTCGTCGATCGCCGCGCTCGTGTGGGCGCCGCTGGCCGCCGCCATCGCCGTCCTCGTCAACGTGCCGATACGGGGGTTCGTCGAGCGGCCCCGGCCGTTCCGTGATCACCAGGGGCTCGACGTCCTCGTCTCCGGGAAGACCGACTACTCCTTCGTGAGCGACCACGCGACGATCACCATGGCCCTGGGGGTAGGGCTGTTCGTCGCCAACAGGAAGTTCGGTCTGGCCGGCATCGGGCTCGCGCTGCTCGAAGGGTTCTGCCGGGTGTACATGGGCGTGCACTACCCGACGGACGTCGTCGGCGGGTTCGCCCTCGGCACGGCCGTGGTGCTGCTGCTGTCGCCGCTGGCCATGGCCCTGCTCACGCCGGTGATGAAGGCGGTCGAGCGGTCCCCGAGGGCGGGCCGGCTCATCCGCCGGACGGCTCCGGCGACCGGCACGGGCGACGCCCTGGTCCCCGGCTCCCGGACACCGGCGGCGTCCGGGGAACGGGACCTGGCGGCATGACCCCGGCGTTCGAGACACGGGGCCCGGCCGCCCAAGGGGGACCCGGCCGTCCGGCCCGGACTACAGCGCCTGCGGGTAGCTGAAGAAGCGGTTCGGGTCGTACTTCGTCTTCACCTGCTTCAGGCGGGCCGCCGCGTCCCCGTAGTACGCCTTGCGCCAGTCCTTGAGCGTCGGGTCCGTGTAGTTCTGGTACGCCGCCCCGGACGCGTACGGCTTCATCGCGTCGTGGGCCGATGTCAGCCAGGACTGGGCAGCGCTGCCGGAGGCGCCCGCCCCCCAGGAGGCGATGTACTGGGCCAGCATGCGGGAGCGGCGGTGGACGAACGCCGTCGCCGTGGGGGAGACCCGGTTGACCGCGCCGCCGAGCGCGGTGAGGGCGATGCTGCCGGCGCCGCCCCGGACGGCAAGCATCTGCGCGAGCAGCGTCTGGATGCCGGCCGCCGAGAGCGAGCGGTCGAAGAAGTCGGAGCGGGCCGCGTAGGTCTCGCGTCCCAGCGCGCCCCGGGCGGAGCGGCCGGGGGTGGAACCCGGCAGGTGGCACTGGGCGTCCGTGGAGAAGGAGGAGCAGCCGGCGTAGATCTCCATCGCCTCCTCGTAGCCGCGGCGGTGCAGCGACACGCTCGTCGCGTTGGCGCCGACCTTGTCGGCCAGGCGGTCCACCGCGTTCTTGAGTTCGCCGTAGGTGCCCAGGGAGAAGGCGGCCACCGAGATGGTGGGGGAGCCGCCCTGCGACTTCGCCAGGTGGAGCGAGGACCAGATCTCGTCCGGCTGGCTGGGGCCCCACTCCTGCCATGCCTTGATCACCGCGGCCGCCTTCGCCCACGGCCAGGTCAGGTAGCCGGTCACGGCCTGGGGCGCGGGGTGGGTCTTGAACTGGAGCTCGGTGACGACGCCGAAGTTGCCGTTGCCCGCGCCGCGCAGGGCCCAGAACAGATCCGCGTTGGTGCTCGCGTTGGCGGTGAGCTGCTTACCGTCCGCCGTGATCAGCGTGGCCTGGGTCAGGCTGTCGCAGGTCAGGCCGTAGGCGCGGGACACCACTCCGTGACCGCCGCCCAGGACCAGGCCGGACACTCCGACCGTGGGGCAGGAACCCGCCGGGATGGTCACGCCCTTCGCGCCGAGCGCGCGGTAGACGTCGATCAGCTTGGAGCCGGCCCCGACCACCGCCTGGCCGCCGCTCACCCGGATGCGGTTCAGCTTGGAGACGTCGAGTATCAGGCGCCCGTTGCCCGACGACCACCCCGCGTAGGAGTGGCCGCCGTTGCGTATCGCCACGTGTATGCCGTGGGCCCGGGCGTACGCCAGCGTCGTACGGATGTCGTCCGGGTGGGACACGTAGGCGACCGCGGCGGGCTTCAGCCCGTCGAAGCGTGTGTTGTACAGCTGGTGTGCCGTCTTCCACGTAGCGTCACCGGGGCGGATCAGGGGGCCGTCGAGGTCACGGGCGAGGGCCGCCCAGTCGGCCGCGGCCGCAGCACTGGTGGTCTTCAGCGACGTACGCGAAGATGTGGTCGAAAGTGACGTACCGGCCGTACCGGGCGAGGAGCTCGTGGCGGCCGGGCCGCCGCCTGTGCCGCATCCCGCCACCGTGGCCGTCGCCAACGCGGCCGCGCCGCCTGAGATGAACGTACGCCGTTCCATACCCGTGCCTTTCGTCGGCTTCCGTGGAACGAGACGAACCCGTGGGTCGGAGGGTTCCACCGGGTTCGCATACGTGTGCGCGGCGGGTTTGCACTCATCGCGGATGCCGCGCGGACCGCCTGTGTAACCCTTGGGAAGTCGGGACCTGCGCGTGCCCTCCCCGTGAGCATTCCGTGACCTAACCAGGCCGACGGCAGGGGTTCACCCGCCGTTCACTTATGGCCTTCGGCGGCTTCACCTGTTCTGCCTAATTTCGGCCTTACCCGGTGCGGAGTGCGACCTAGTCGGCACTCGCACCACGACGACTTCGCACGCCGCCGACGGTGGCGGCTCCTGGAAGGAACTCCCGAAAGTGAAGCTTCAGCGCAAGAACCGGCTGCGCGCCCTTTCCCTCGGTGCTGTCGCCGTCTCCGGCGCCCTGGCCCTGACGGCGTGCGGCTCGGACGACACCGGCAAGAACGACTCGGGCAGCAAGTCGACGGCTTCGGCCAGCGCCGGCTCGATCAAGTGCGACGACGCCAAGGGTCAGCTGCTCGCCGACGGCTCCTCCGCGCAGAAGAACGCGATCGACGCCTGGGTGAAGCAGTTCTCGCAGGCCTGTGGTGTGCAGATCAACTACAAGGGCGGCGGCTCGGGCGCGGGCGTCACCGCGTTCACGCAGGGTCAGGTCGCCTTCGCCGGCTCCGACTCCGCGCTGAAGCCCGAAGAGGTCACCGCCTCCAAGAAGGTCTGCTCCGGCGGCCAGGGCATCGACCTGCCGATGGTCGGCGGCCCGATCGCCGTTGGTTACAACGTCCCGGGTGTCGACAACCTGGTCCTGGACGCGCCGACGCTTGCGAAGATCTTCGACAGCAAGATCACGAACTGGAACGACGCGGCGATCAAGAAGCTGAACCCCGGCGTGAAGCTTCCCGACCTCAAGATCCAGCCGTACCACCGCTCGGACGAGTCCGGCACCACGGACAACTTCACCAAGTACCTGATCGCCACCACCCCGAACAACTGGAAGTACTCCGGCGGCAAGGCCTGGCAGGCCAAGGGCGGCCAGTCCGCTCCGCAGTCCGCGGGTGTGGCCCAGCAGGTGAAGCAGACCTCCGGCGCCATCGGTTACTTCGAGCTGTCGTACGTCGCCGACGGCATCAAGGCGGTCTCCATCGACACGGGCGCCAGCAAGCCGGTCGCGCCCAGCACCGACAGCGCCACCGCCGACATCGCGGCCGCGAAGGTCATCGGCACCGGCAAGGACCTGTCGCTCCAGCTCGACTACAACACCAAGGCCGAGGGCGCCTACCCGCTCACCCTGGTCACGTACGAGATCATCTGCGACAAGGGCAACAAGGCGGACACCCTGCCCGCCACCAAGGCCTTCCTGCGCTACATCGCCAGCGAGGACGGCCAGAAGGTCCTTTCGGGCATCGACTACGCGCCCGTTCCCGACGACATCATCGCCAAGGTCCGCACCACCATCGAGGGCCTGAGCTGACCTGATCCGAGTGTGCGGGCCCGATCCCAACCAGGTCCGGGCCCGCACCGTCCGGTGCACCGCCGCCCGGAGCCCCGCACCCGTGAGATCACCTCACGGGTGCACCGGCTCCATGGAGCCGCCCACCCCGCGGCTCCGCAGACCGGAGAACCCGATGGACATATCGACACAGACGACAGACGCATCTCCCCCCACCCCCCAGCCTTCCGCGGCCGAGCAGAAGCGATCCGCCCGCGGTGCCACCCGGCCCGGTGACCGCATTTTCCTCGGTCTCTCCCGCGGGTCGGGCATTCTGCTGCTGGTGATCATGGCCGCGATCGCGGTCTTCCTCACCTACCGCGCCTCCCTCGCGATCAGCAAGGACCACGGCAACTTCCTCACCACCTTCGAGTGGAACACCAACCTCACGCCGCCGACCTTCGGCATCGCGGTGCTCGCTTTCGGCACGATCGTCTCCTCGATCGTCGCCATGGTCATCGCGGTCCCGATCGCGGTCGCCATCGCGCTCTTCATCACGCACTACGCGCCGCGCAGGCTGGCCGGCCCCGTCGCGTACGTGATCGACCTCCTCGCCGCCGTGCCGTCCATCGTGTACGGCCTGTGGGGTGCGCTCATCCTCGTACCGCACATGAACGGCCTCTACGGCTGGCTCAACGACTACTTCGGCTGGACCGGCATCTTCTCCTGGCAGGGCGGCGCCCCTCGGTCGATGCTCACCGTCGGCATCCTGCTCGCGATCATGATCCTGCCGATCATCACCAACGTGAGCCGTGAGGTCTTCCGCCAGGTCCCGCAGACGCACGAGGAGGCGGCCCTGGCCCTCGGCGCCACGCGCTGGGAGGTCATCCGCATGTCGGTGCTGCCCTTCGGCCGCTCCGGCGTGATCTCCGCCTCGATGCTCGGCCTCGGCCGGGCCCTCGGCGAGACGATGGCCGTGGCCACCGTCCTCTCCCCCAGCTTCGACATCCAGGCCAGCCTGCTCGACCCGGGTGGCGGCACCTTCGCCCAGAACATCGCCAGCAAGTTCAGCGAGGCGACACCGGACGGCCGTGACGCGCTGATCGCCTCCGGTCTGGTCCTGTTCGTCATCACCCTGCTGGTCAACGGCGCGGCCCGCGCGATCATCGCCCGCCGCAAGGAGTACTCGGGGGCCAACGCATGAGCACCGCAGCCGTCAGCCACAAGCGCGTCAGCACGCTGCGCGGCGCCAGCCTCCCGAAGTGGTCCCCCTGGGCCATCGCCGGCGGCTCCCTCGCCGTCGCGATCGGCATCGGCCTCGGGGCCGGCCTGGACAGCAAGGTCCAGTGGGGTCTGATCGCCGCGGTCCTCTTCCTCCTCGGCACCTACGGCATCGCTGCCAAGGTCGAGGGCCGGCGCCAGGCCAAGGACCGCATCGCGACCTCGCTCGTCTGGGTCGCCTTCCTGCTCGCCGTCGTCCCGCTGGTCTCCCTGATCTGGGTGACCGTGGCCCGCGGCGTGAAGGTCCTCGACGTCTACTTCCTGTCCCACTCCATGGGTGTCGTCGCCGACTCCGAGCCGGGCGGCGGCATCTACGCCGCCATCATCGGCAGCCTGGAGCAGGTCGGCCTGGCCACCCTGATCGGTGCCCCGATCGGCATCCTCACCGCGATCTACCTGGTGGAGTACGGGCGCGGGAACCTCGCCCGTGCGGTCACGTTCTTCGTCGACGTGATGACCGGTATCCCGTCGATCGTCGCGGGTCTGTTCATCCTCAGCCTCATGCTGATCTTCGACATGCAGCCCTTCGGCTTCGCGGGTTCGCTGGCCCTGGCCATCCTGATGATGCCCGTCGTGGTCCGCTCCACCGAGGAGATGCTCAAGCTCGTACCGAACGAGCTGCGCGAGGCCTCGCTGGCGCTCGGTGTGCCGAAGTGGCGGACTATCCTCAAGGTCGTCCTGCCGACCTCCATCGGCGGTATCACCACCGGCGTGATGCTGGCCATCGCCCGTATCGCGGGTGAGACCGCGCCGGTGCTGCTGCTGGTCTTCGGCAACCCCTTCATCAACAACAACCCGTTCGAGGGCGCGCAGGCGTCGCTGCCGCTGTACATCTACCAGCAGTACTCGCAGAGCGCGGGTGCCAACGCGGCGTACGACCGCGCGTGGGCCGCCTCGCTCACGCTGATCGCCTTCGTGATGATCCTCAACATGGTGGCCCGCGGCATCGCCCGCTGGAAGGCCCCGAAGACCGGTCGCTGACGCGGCCATACAGCGACCGAAGCTTGAATTTCTGGAAGTGAAGTAGACACATGGCCAAGCGAATCGACGTAAGCGGACTCACCGCCTACTACGGCTCCCACAAGGCGATAGAAGACATCTCGATGACGGTCGAGCCGCGCTCCGTGACCGCGTTCATCGGTCCCTCCGGCTGCGGCAAGTCGACGTTCCTGCGCACCCTCAACCGGATGCACGAGGTCACCCCCGGTGGCCGCGTCGAGGGCAAGGTGCTGCTGGACGACGAGGACCTGTACGGCGCCGGCATCGACCCGGTGTCGGTCCGCCGCGAGGTGGGCATGGTGTTCCAGCGCCCGAACCCGTTCCCGACGATGTCGATATTCGACAACGTCGCGGCGGGCCTGCGCCTGAACGGCAAGTTCAAGAAGAGCGAGCTCAACGACGTCGTCGAGAAGTCGCTCAAGGGCGCGAACCTCTGGAACGAGGTCAAGGACCGGCTGAACAAGCCCGGCTCGGGTCTGTCCGGTGGTCAGCAGCAGCGTCTGTGCATCGCCCGCGCGATCGCGGTCGAGCCGAAGGTGCTGCTCATGGACGAGCCCTGCTCCGCCCTGGACCCGATCTCCACCCTCGCCATCGAGGACCTGATCGGTGAGCTGAAGGAGCGCTTCACGATCGTCATCGTGACGCACAACATGCAGCAGGCGGCGCGTGTCTCCGACCGTACGGCGTTCTTCAACCTCGCCGCCGTCGGGCAGCCCGGCCGGCTGATCGAGATCGACGACACGGAGCGGATCTTCTCCAACCCGTCGGTCCAGGCCACGGAGGACTACATCTCCGGCCGCTTCGGCTGAGCCGATGCCGGTGGAATAGAACCCCTCGCGGTGCTGCATGGCGGTGCCACCGCGAGGACGAAAAGGGCCCGCCCCTGGCTCCCGGGGGCGGGCCCGTTCGTTTTTCCCGTGTCCCGGTACCTGCCGCCACGCCCCCAGGGGGCTCCGCCCCCTGGACTCCCGCCCCTGCGCCCACCCACCACCCGACTCGGTTGGCCGGGAGGTGAGGGCTTGGGGTGCGGGTTGGTGGGGCGGCGAGTGCTCGGTGGACCGACGGCGAACCCTCGGTGTGCTGGAGGCAGGCGCTTGGCGGGCCGGCGGCAGGTGCTCGGTGGCTCGGAAGTGGGCGTGACCGTGTTGCCCGGGGGCACCTTTCAGGTCACCGAGAAGGGTGGCTGGGTGGGTGGGAAACAAAGGGGCCCAGGGAGCCGAGCCCCTCGGGCTACAGGAACACCAGGTTCACGGCGCCGAAGGCGAGCGCGGCGACCGCCGCTGCCGCCGGCATCGTGATGAACCAGCCCATGACGATGTTCTTGGCGACCCCCCACCGCACGGCGTTCACCCGCTTCGTCGCACCGACACCCATGATCGCCGACGTGATGACATGCGTCGTGGAGATCGGCGCCTTGAAGAGATACGCCGTGGTGAACATGATCGACGCACCGGTCGTCTCCGCCGCGAACCCCTGCGGCGGATCCAGCTCGATGATCTTCCGCCCCAGCGTGCGCATGATCCGCCAGCCACCCGCGTAGGTGCCCAGCGACAGCATCACCGCACAGACGATCTTGACCCACGCCGGGATCGGGTCGCCGTACGTCTCATGGCCGGAAATGACCAGGGCCATCACCACGACGCCCATGGTCTTCTGCGCGTCCTGCAGACCGTGTCCGAGGGCCATGCCCGCCGCCGACACCGTCTGCGCTATCCGGAAGCCGCGCTTGGCCTTGTGCGGGTTGGACCGCCGGAAGATCCACATGATCGCCGTCATGACCAGGTAGCCGACGACGAGGCCGACCAGCGGCGACAGGAACATCGGGATGATGACCTTGTCGAGGACGCCGTTCCACAGCACGGTCGTGCCGCCGGCGAGCGCCGCGCCCACCAGGCCGCCGAACAGGGCGTGGGAGGAAGAGGAGGGCAGACCGAAGTACCAGGTGATCAGGTTCCAGGTGATCGCGCCGAGGAGCGCCGCGAACAGGATGCCCATACCGTGGGAACCCCGGGGCGTCTCGATCAGGCCTTCACTGACCGTCTTGGCGACACCGGAGCCCAGGAAGGCACCGGCCAGATTCATGACCGCGGCCATCGCCAGAGCCGCCCGCGGCGTCAGCGCCCGCGTCGACACCGACGTCGCGATGGCGTTCGCCGAGTCGTGGAAGCCGTTCGTATAGGTGAAGAAGAGCGCGACCGCGATGGTCACGACCAGAGCGAAGGTGTCCATGGACGCCTCAGGACTCCTTGACGGCGATGGTCTCCACCGTGTTCGCCACGTGCTCGAAGGCGTCCGCCGCTTCCTCCAGGACGTCCACGATCTGCTTCAGCTTGAGCACCTCGATCGCGTCGTACTTGCCGTTGAAGAGGTGGGCGAGAAGCTTTCTGTGGATCTGGTCGGCCTGGTTCTCCAGCCGGTTGACCTCGATCCAGTACTCGGTGAGGTTGTCCATGGTGCGCAGGTGCGGCATGGCCTCCGCGGTCAGCTCGGCCGCCCGCGCCAGCACCTCGATCTGCTGCTCGACGCCCTTGGGGAGCTCCTCGACGTTGTAGAGGACGACCAGGTCGACGGCCTCCTCCATGAAGTCCATGATGTCGTCCAGGGACGACGCGAGGGAGTAGATGTCCTCACGGTCGAACGGCGTGATGAACGAGGAGTTCAGCTGGTGGAAGATCGCGTGCGTGGCGTCGTCACCCGCGTGTTCCGCTGCCCGCATACGCTCTGCGATCTCGGCCCGGGCGGATGCGTCCGCCCCGAGCAGTTCCATGAGGAGTTTCGAGCCAGTGACGATGTTGTCCGCGGATGCGGCGAACATGTCATAGAAGCTCGTCTCCCTGGGGGTCAGACGAAATCGCACGTGGGGTCCTCGGGGTGCTTCGGTTTCGGTCAGGCTGATGCTAGGCGCAACATTCGGCCACGGCTATTGGGCCGTCCTCAAGTGTCGCCCATTGGACAAAGTGATCATCACGGGGGCGTTCACCAAGGGCCCTATACCCAGCAAAGTTCGCTACGATATACCCTCTAGGGGTATCTGTCTGGACCGTCTGAGAGGGAGGCCGCGATGACGACCACCGAGGCCGATGCGACAGCCCCCTCCGGGGGCCCCACGCACGGATACCACAAGCGGAAGGAAGAGCACCTCAAGCGGCTGCGCCGGATCGAGGGGCAGATCCGCGGTCTGCAGCGCATGGTCGACGAGGACACGTACTGCATCGACATACTCACCCAGGTGTCCGCCTCCACCAAGGCCCTGCAGTCCTTCGCGCTGCAGCTGCTGGAGGAGCACCTGCGGCACTGCGTCGCGGACGCGGCCCTCAAGGGCGGTGACGAGATCGACGCCAAGGTGGAGGAGGCGACGAAGGCGATCGGCCGGCTCCTGCGCACCTGAGCCACGCCCCGCGGATGCGGGCTCGGCGCGTACCCGGGCTCACTGCGCGGAGGCGTCCCGCTCCTCGGCCACGCGCAGCACCTCGTCGATGCTCTCCAGGCTGAGCCGCTCCTCGGCGGCCGAGGCCGCGATGATCAGGTCTCCGCACAGCTCGATCTCGGCGAGGGCCACGTGGTCCTGTACTGCCGTACCGCCGACCGGAGCCACGCGCATCACCTCTTCTCTGCCGTACCGACTTCCTAGAGTAGGCAGTGGTCTACACACCGCGCATGGCACGGAAGGGCTAGTTCGCGAGATGGTTACCGGCTAGTTCTCCGGCTGATTTTCGGCGATTCGTCCCGCGTAGATGTCCTTCGAGCGCGGCAGCCGTACGTCCGCCGGGACGCCGAAGTCGTACAGCAGCGTCGTCGAGGCGACCGCCACGGTGGCCTTCTGCTGCCCGTTGACGAAGCTGAAGCGCTGCCGGAGCTTGCGGATGCGGCCCTGGTCGTCGAGGTAGGCGTCGAACGGAACCTCGGCCGTGGCGAACCCTTTCGCCGCCGCTGCCAAGGAAGGCTTGTTGCCCGCCGAGGCGCTCTTCGCCGCGGTGGCGAGATCGGCCGTGCCCCGGAAGTGCCGCACCTCGGTTCCGGCCAGCTCGGTCCGCCCCAGGTAGGTCGCCGTGCGGGTGCCGCGCAGCAGCTCCGCCGCGGCGTACGGATCCGTCGCGCCGCCCGTCACGAGGTTGCCGTCGGAGAGCGTCGCCGTCTCGACCCGGACCCACTTGTCGGCGGGCACGCCCGCGCCGCGGTTCTTCATGAACAGGGCGCCGGGCGCGAGGAGCTCGGTGATCGGCCGGTGCTCGTCGGCCCCCGAGGGGTCCTGCGGCAACTGCACGGTGAGCCGGCCCAGCCGGCGCCGGTAGTCGTACACGCCCCTGCCGCGGATGGTGACCCGAGTGCCGCCGGTGGCCATCTCCATCGAGGTGGTGGCCTTCGAGCTGCCCGCGTCGCGCAGGGCGTCGGCGGCGCGATGCAGCGTGCCGACGGCGTCCTCCGCGCCGCGGGCGTCCTCCGCGGCGGCGCCGCTGCCCGCGCACCCCGTGCCGCACACCCCCAGCCCGATCACGAGTCCCATCGCGGCGACCGTCACACCCGCGCCCCTGTACTGCCGCCGATCCATCGCCTGCCTACCCCCAGCCGGTACGTCCGTCACGGGCCCCCTGTCGTTCCGGTTAACGACGGGCGGTCCCGGGCCGTCACGCGTTGGCCGGGGCATACCGAAGGGTGGGAAGGGCTTTACTCCGGTGTGGGTAACGTTGTCCATGTGACGCAGCAGGAGGGGCCGGAGCGCGCCCCGCAGTTCCCGGAGCACCACACCACGACGTATGAACAGGGCCGCTTCTGCCTCGCCCGGTGCACCTGCGGCTGGCGCGGCCCGGCCCGCAGAGCCAGAAGCCAGGCCAGGACGGACGCTCAGGGCCACCGGGCGGGCCACTGAGAGCAGGGGGCGGGCCGCGCGGCCCGCGGCCCTTCTACGAACGCTCCGGGCCGCCGGCTACGTGTGTTCGAACTGCCGGATCAGTGCGTCGACGAGTTCCCGGTCGCGCGGCTGAGTCAGGCGTGCCCGGGCCGCGGTGGGGGACAGCCACAGGATGCGGTCCACCTCGTCGTTCGGGGTGAAGCGACCCGAGACGGCCTCGGCCGCCCAGTAACGGACCTGCTTGGGGCGGCCGTTGGCCAGATAGTGCGCGGTGGGCAGCGCGGCGCCGACGACGGCGGAATAGCCGGTCTCCTCCGCCACCTCCCGCACCGCCCCGGCGAGCGGGTCCTCGCCGCGCTTCAGCTTGCCCTTGGGGTGGGACCAGTCGTCGTACTTCGGCCGGTGGACGAGGCAGACCTCCAGGCCGCCGTCCACCGGCGAGCGACGCCACAGAACGCAGCCCGCGGCCTGGACAGTGGTGTCCTTCGCATACGTCACCGGATGTCTTCACCGCCTCCTGGGGAGGGTCAGGGTGCGCTAACCGTCTGTTTCTGCCACGACTGCTGGAACGCGAACCGCGCCGCCTCCACCTCGTGCCGCTGATCGGCATGGAGCACGCCGAGGGCGTATGCCGTCGCCGGGGCGATGCGCGGGGTGCGCGCCGCCTGGGCCGCGGCCGCGGCCGCCTCCGAGGCGTCGCGGTGCCGGTTCAGGGCCTGGCCGGCGGCGAGCAGGCGTACGTCCACGGGTGCGCCGCTCCCGTAGAGGACCTCGCGGGCGTAGCGGTGCAGGCGCAGCAGCAGGCGGACCTGGTGCCAGGGGCCGTCCTGCGGGTGCGGGGCCGGGTCCGGGGACAGGCCGTGGATCAGCGCCTCCGCGTTGTAGGGGTGGCCGGCGGTGACCAGGGGCAGCGTGGCGATCGCGTCCGTCAGCCGCTCCTGGGCAGCCGCGGCGTGCGGCCGCAGGTCGGCGGTGGGGGCGGCCGGGGTCAGCGGCACCTCGCTGGCCAGCACGGCGACCTTGTCGGCCACCGCGTGGAAGCGCGAGGAACCCAGGGCCTGGAGCGCGGTGGAGTGGGCGCGGGTCCGGGCCAGGGTGAGCTGCCGTTCGAGCAGCGCCCCGGCCTTGGCCGCGCCGACGGTGAGGTTGCCGCGCTCCGGGACGGCCGGGGCCGGCACGGCCGGACCGGTGCCGCCGGATGCCCTCGCGCCCGCGGACCGGCCGGCTCCCGCGGAGCCGGCCGTCTGTCCCGGGAACGCGGTCGACCCCGACAGCCGGTGCAGCGCGAGCAGCAGCCGTTCCAGCCTCGCCTCGTACGCGTGCTCCAGCCCCAGCGTCCCCGACAGCCAGGCCAGTTCGGGGCGGATCTCCTCCGACCAGTCGGAGTCGAGGAGCGGGCGGAAGGTGTGCAGGCTGCCGCTGATACGGCGGGCCGAGCGGCGCAGGGCACGCGCCGCGTCGACGGATTCCTCCGGGCCGCAGGCCGCCCCGTTCTCCCGGTGCAGCCGCAACGCACGGAGGAACTCCGTGGCCTGGGCACGCAGGTAGCCCGCCAGGGCGTCCCCGATGGGGGCGCCTCCCTGCTCGAGCGCAGTCGAGAGCTTGGGGGAGACCGCGGCCGAGGGGTCCGTCGGGTCAAGGTGTTGCTGTGCCACGCCGGCGCCTCCGGGCGTCTATGAGCATCTCCTGGATGTTGCGGAGGGGCTGTCCGTCCGCATCCGTCGCGTGCCGGGTCCACTCCCCGTCCGGGCCCAGGTGCCAGGAGGAGGTGGTGTCGGACATGCCGGTTTCGAGGAGCCGGTTGAGCGCGGCTCGATGCGCGGGGTCGGTGACCCGGACCAGCGCCTCTATCCGGCGGTCGAGGTTGCGGTGCATCATGTCGGCGCTGCCGATCCAGACCTCGGGCTCGCCGCCGTTGCCGAAGGCGAACACCCGGGAGTGCTCCAGGAAGCGGCCGAGGATGGACCGTACGCGCATGTTCTCGGACAGGCCGGGGACGCCCGGGCGCACCGCGCAGATGCCGCGCACCCATACGTCGACCGGCACGCCCGCCTGGGTCGCGTGGTAGAGCGCGTCGATGACGGCCTCGTCGACGATGGAGTTGACCTTGAAGCGGATGAACGCCGGACGGCCCGCACGGTGGTGCTGGACCTCCTTGTTGATCCGTGAGATCAGGCCGTCGCGCAGGGACTTGGGGGCGACCAGCAGCCGGCGGTAGGTCTCCCGGCGGGAGTAGCCGGACAGCCGGTTGAACAGGTCGGACAGGTCCGCGCCGACCTGCGGGTCGGCGGTGAGCAGGCCGAGGTCCTCGTACAGCCGCGCGGTCTTCGGGTGGTAGTTGCCCGTGCCGACGTGGCTGTAGCGGCGGAGCGTCTCGCCCTCCTGGCGCACCACCAGGGACAGCTTGCAGTGCGTCTTCAGGCCGACCAGGCCGTAGACGACGTGGCAGCCGGCCTCCTCCAGCTTGCGCGCCCACTTGATGTTGGCGTGCTCGTCGAAGCGGGCCTTGATCTCGACCAGCACGAGGACCTGCTTGCCGGACTCGGCGGCGTCGATGAGCGCGTCGACGATCGGGGAGTCGCCGGAGGTCCGGTACAGGGTCTGCTTGATCGCGAGGACGTCCGGGTCGGAGGCCGCCTGCTCCAGGAAGGCCTGCACGGACGTCGAGAAGGAGTCGTACGGGTGGTGCAGCAGCACGTCCCGGCTGCGCAGCGCGGCGAAGATGTCCGGCGCGGAGGCGGACTCCACCTCGGCCAGGTCGCGGTGCGTGCCGGCGATGAACTTGGGGTACTTCAGCTCGGGCCGGTCCAGGCCGTGGATGCGGAACAGGCCGGTGAGGTCGAGCGGACCCGGCAGCGGGTACACCTCGGCCTCGCCGATCTTCAGCTCGCGCACCAGCAGGTCGAGGACCTCGCGGTCGATGGACTCCTCGACCTCCAGGCGCACCGGCGGTCCGAAGCGGCGCCGCATGAGTTCCTTCTCCAGGGCCTGGAGCAGGTTCTCGGTGTCGTCCTCCTCGACCTCCAGGTCCTCGTTCCGGGTGAGCCGGAACGCGTGGTGCTCCAGGACCTCCATGCCCGGGAAGAGCTCTTCCAGGTGGGCGGCTATGACGTCCTCCAGCGGGACGTAGCGGCCCGGGGCGGCCTCCAGGAAGCGGGACAGCAGCGGCGGCACCTTCACGCGGGCGAAGTGCTTGTGGCCGCTGACCGGGTTCCGTACGACCACGGCCAGGTTCAGGGACAGGCCGGAGATGTACGGGAAGGGGTGCGCCGGGTCGACCGCCAGCGGGGTCAGGACCGGGAAGATCTGGTGCCGGAACAGCGTGAAGAGCCGGGCCTGCTCCTTCTCCGTCAGCTCGCTCCAGCGGACCAGGTGGATGCCCTCCTCCGCGAGGGCGGGCGCGACGTCCTCGTGGTAGCAGGCGGCATGCCGGGCCATGAGCTCGCGCGAGCGGGCCCAGATCATCTCCAGCACCTCACGGGGCTGGAGGCCGGATGCCGAACGGGTGGCGACACCCGTCGCGATGCGGCGCTTCAGACCGGCGACCCGGACCATGAAGAACTCGTCCAGGTTGCTGGCGAAGATCGCCAGGAAATTGGCACGCTCCAGAAGGGGCGTGTTCGGATCCTCGGCGAGTTCGAGGACGCGCTCGTTGAACGCGAGCCAGCTGCGTTCCCGGTCGAGGAATCGACCCTGCGGCAGCTGGGACCCGTCAGCCTGCGACTCCTCGTACGCGTCGAGGTCGGCGTCGATGTCGGGTTCCAGGTCGGAGACCGCCGCCGCCACCGTGTGGGGGCGGTGCGCGGCTATGGAGCCCACGGAGGGCTGCGCGTGCTGGACCTGTGCCTGGGCGTTTGGCTGACTCATGACCCCATTGTTCCGCGCCAGGGGCGTGTCGGGCGCGTCGGAACGTGCGGGTGGGAGCGTCACGGAACCGTTGCGCGCGGGCCCCTCGGGGGGCTGTGAAGGCTCTGGCACGGCAGGCTGCATTGGCTGAGGGTCGCAAGTCCACCTGAATCGATGGTTACGGAGACATGACGTGCGGGATATGCGGGAGCGGCTCCCGGGCGTCTACGCCGACCGGGTTCCCGTACTACGCCGAAGGTGGCGGCGGCTGCGCCGAGCGTCTGGCGGCGGGCCCGGAGCCGCTCCCGTACGTGCCTCTTTCGTGACCGTGAGCCACGGTTTCACGTCTCCGTGCGGTACATCAGGTCCGTCTCGTGCGTCAGGAAGCCCAGCCGCTCGTACACCGAGACGGCCGCCTTGTTGTCGGCGTCCACGTACAGCATCGCCGTCGGCATGCCCTGCGCGGCCAGGTGCCGCAGGCCGACGGTGGTGAGGGCCTTGCCGAGCCCGCCGCCCTGGGCCCCCGGGGCGACCCCGAGGACGTACACCTCGCCGAGTCCCTCCTCGGCGTGCACCTTGGTCCAGTGGAAGCCGACGATCCGGCCCTCGCGCTCGGCCAGGAAGAAGCCGGCCGGGTCGAACCAGGGCTCGGCCATGCGGTCGTCGAGGTCGCGCTGGGTCAGGGAGCCCTGTTCGGGGTGGTGCGCGAAGGCGGCGGCGTTGACGGCGAGCCAGGCCGCGTCGTCCTGCCCCGGCGCGAAGGCGCGCACGCGCACACCGTCCGGCAGCTTCGGGTCGGGCAGCTCCAGGTCGGTCAACGGCCGCCGCATCTGCCGCAGTTCACGGAACAGGGTGAGCCCCAGGACCTGGGCGAGGTGCCGGGCGGCGGAGTGCCCGCCGTGCGCCCACACCCGCAGCCGCTTTCCGGAGGCGGCGAGCAGCGCCGAGCCGAGCGCCCGCCCGTGCCCGTGCCCGCGGTGCGAGGGGTGTACGACGAGTTCGGCGGCCGGCGCCTCGACCGGATCGGTGTCCTCCAGCTGGGCGTACCCGACGAGTTCGCCGCCCACGGTCAGCAGCAGATGCGAGACGCCCTCGCGCGTGCCTCCGCGCAGTTGCAGCCGCCCCTGCTCGGACACCGGCTGCTGCCCGTCGGTCCGGGCGGCCTCCGCGAGCAGCCCGAGCACGGCCTCGGCCTGGTCATCGGAGAGCGCGGAGTAGGTCTCGATGGAGCGGGAGGGAAAGGCCCGTACGGTGTCGTCGCTGGTCATGCGTATGAGGGTACGGCGAGCCCCAGGCAAAGTGGCGGTAAGGGAACAGGCAAAGGAAAACCAGGATGTAACCACGAACCCCCTGTCCCGCTACGCGCGTTGACCCTAGGCTGCGCCGGACCGGCCCACTTCCAGCACAGCCGACCCACAGGGGGGTCCCATGCCAGCCACGCCCCGTGGCACCAGACGCCGCACGTACGCGCTCCTCGCGACGACGGCCGCCCTCGCCACCGCCGCGGCCCTGGCCGCCGCGCTGCCGGCCCAGGCGCACGGCGACGAGCAGGGCGCGCAGCGCCCGAGCCGTTACCAGGACGTCCAACTCCTCTCGTTCAACGACCTGCACGGCAATCTCGAACCGCCCTCCGGTTCCTCCGGCCGGGTCACCGAACTCCAGCCCGACGGCACGACGAAGACCGTCGACGCGGGCGGTGTCGAGTACCTCGCCACGCATCTGCGCCAGGCCCGCCAGGGCCACCCGTACTCCATCACCGCGGCCGGCGGCGACATGGTCGGCGCCTCCCCGCTGATCTCGGGCCTCTTCCACGACGAGCCCACCATCGAGGCCCTCAACGGCCTGAAGCTCGACGTCACCTCGGTCGGCAACCACGAGTTCGACGAGGGTGCCCGGGAGCTGGCCCGGCTGCAGAACGGCGGCTGCCACCCCACCGACGGCTGCTACGGCGGGGAGGAGTTCCAGGGCGCGAACTTCCCCTACCTCGCGGCGAACGTCCAGGACGAGAAGACCGGCAGGCCGATCCTCAAGCCCTACTGGGTGTGGAAGAAGCGGGACGTCAAGATCGGCTTCATCGGCGTCACCCTGGAGGGCACGCCGGACATCGTCTCGGCGGACGGTGTCAAGGGCCTCAAGTTCAAGGACGAGGTCGAGACGATCAACAAGTACGCCAAGGTGCTGCAGCGCCAGGGCGTCCAGTCGATCGTCGCGCTGATCCACGAGGGCGGCCTGCCGTCGTCCTCCGCGTACAACTACGACTGCGACTCCCCGGGCGCGGGCGCCGGCATCTCGGGCCCGATCGTCGACATCGCGAAGAACGTCACGCCGGCCGTGGACGCGCTGGTCACCGGCCACACCCACACGGCGTACGTGTGCACGGTCAACGACCCGGCGGGCCGCCCGCGCATGGTCACCTCGGCGGCCTCCTTCGGCCGGCTCTACACGGACACCACGCTGACGTACGACCGTTGGACGGGTGACATCGCCCGGACGGCCGTGAAGTCCGCGAACCACGTGGTCACCCGGGACGTCGCCAAGGCGCCCGACATGACCGCGCTGATCGACAAGTGGAACACCCTGGCCGCCCCGATCGGCAACCGCGCCATCGGCTACATCTCCGGCGACGTCAACAACACCGGCACCGAGTCCCCGATGGGCGACCTGATCGCCGACGCGCAGCTGGCGTACGGCAAGGAGCTGGACCCGCAGACGGACCTCGCCCTGATGAACCCCGGCGGGGTGCGGGCCGGTCTGACCTACGCGGCCAAGGGCAGTGAGGGCGACGGCGTCGTCACCTACGCCGAGGGCTTCACGGTCCAGCCGTTCTCCAACACGGTCAACCTCCAGGACTTCACCGGTGCCCAGCTGATCCAGGC
Organism: Streptomyces sp. NPDC054794; assembly: GCF_053611585.1. Lineage (NCBI taxonomy): Bacteria > Bacillati > Actinomycetota > Actinomycetes > Kitasatosporales > Streptomycetaceae > Streptomyces > Streptomyces sp. NPDC054794. Next base: position 37,015 of record NZ_JBSHAQ010000063.1, read on the forward strand.
ACTGAAGGAGCAGGTGAGCGGCTCCAACACGGCCGCGCCGAAGATCCTGCAGCCGTCCTCGGGCCTCACCTACACACTGGACATGACGAAGGCGGGCGCGGACCGGGTGGTCACCGACTCGATCAAGCTGAACGGTGCCGCCATCGACCCCGCCGCCACCTACCGTGTCGCGACGAACAGCTTCCTCGCGGGCGGCGGCGACGGCTTTCCGACGCTCGGTCAGGGCACCAACGACCTGGTCGGCACGGACGACTTGGCCGCGCTGGAGAAGTACCTGCTGGCCAACTCCTCGCCCAGCACGCCGATCGCGCCCCCGGCCGCGAACCGGATCACGATCGTGAAGTAGACACCACCGCGGCTCGCCGCCGGGCCCGGCACGTACCCTGCGTACGCGCCGGGCCTGTCCTTTGCGCGTGGGCTGACGGCTTACGGCGCCTCGGGCGGTGCCGTAGGGGCGCCCGGGAGGCGGATCGTCGCCGTCGTGCCGCCGCCCTCCGCGCGGGTCACCGACACCTCGCCGCCGGCCTGCTGGACCGTGCGGGCGACGATGGACAGGCCCAGGCCGGAGCCGGGCAGGGCGCGGGCGCTCGGGGAGCGCCAGAAGCGGTCGAAGACGTGCGGGAGTTCGTCCTCGGGGATGCCGGGGCCGTGGTCGCGGACCGTCAGGACGCCCTTCTCCAGCCGCACGTCGATCGTGCCGCCGTCGGGGCTGAACTTCACGGCGTTGTCCAGGATGTTGACCACCGCGCGTTCGAGCGCCGACGGCTCCGCCTGGACGTACCAGGGCTCCATGTCCGCCGTGATCGTCAGCTCCGGGCCGCGCAGGCGGGCGCGGCCCAGGGCCGCCGTCACCGTGTCCTGGAAGGCGACCACCTGGACGCGTTCGCCGCGCTGGCCCGCCGAGCGGGACAGCTCCTGCAGATCGCCGATGAGCGAGGCCAGTTCCGTCATCTGCGCCTTCACCGAGGCGAGCAGCGCCTTGCGGTCCTCCGGCGGGATCGGCCGGCCCGTCTCCTCGCTCCGGGTGAGGAGTTCGATGTTGGTACGCAGGGAGGTCAGCGGGGTCCGGAGTTCGTGGCCGGCGTCGGCGATCAGCTGCTGCTGCAGCTCGCGCGAGCTGGCCAGGGCCGAGGTCATGGAGTTGAAGGAGCGGGACAGGCGGGCGATCTCGTCCTCGCTGTCCTCCTCGACCGGGATGCGGACGCTCAGGTCCTCGGTGCGGGCCACCTGCTCGACCGCCTCGGTGAGCTTGTCGACGGGACGCAGGCCCGCGCGGGCCACGGCCAGACCGGCCGCACCGGCGCCGACGACCCCGACACCGGAGACGAGGAGGAGGATCAGGGCCAGGTCGTTGAGGGTGGACTGGGTGCCCTTCAGGGGCACGGCGGCCATGAGCGCGGCGTTGGTGGCGGTCCCCTTGGCGGGATCGAGCAGGACCGTGGGGATGGTCAGCACGCGTACGTCGTCGCCGTCCGAGGCGGTGGCGTTGTGGAAGACGCCGTGGGCATCGGGGCCGCTGGCGTTCTTGACCACGTCCTTGTCGGCCTGGCCGACGTTGACCCGCCCCACCGAGGACTGGAACAGGCAGGGGGTGCCGTCCTCCCTGACCACCTGCGAGTAGGTGCTCCGCAGGCCGCCGCCGAAGGTCTCCTGCGGAGTCTGGGTGCAGTCGGCGAGGGCGCCGTTGATCAGGTCCGACTGCTGCAGCCGGGGCATGGACACGGCCTTGCGCAGGTCGTTGTCGACCTGGTCGTACAGCTTCCGCTGCACGATGAACCAGCAGGTGACCGAGACCGCCGCCACCGCGAACGCCACCGCCGCCGCCACCAGCAGGGACAGCCGCGCCCGGATCGGCAGTACGCGGAACCGGCGCCCGATCCTGTTCACTCGGCGCCGCCCTGCCGCAGCACGTACCCCACGCCACGGACCGTGTGCACGAGCCGCGGCTCGCCGCCCGCCTCGGTCTTGCGGCGCAGGTACATGACGTAGACGTCCAGGGAGTTCGACGACGGCTCGAAGTCGAAGCCCCACACCGCCTTGAGGATCTGCTCGCGGGTGAGCACCTGGCGCGGGTGGGCCATGAACATTTCCAGCAGCGTGAACTCGGTGCGGGTCAGCTCCACCTTGCGGCCGCCGCGCGTGACCTCACGGGTCGCGAGGTCCATGCGCAGGTCGGCGAAGGTGAGCGCCTCGTCGTCCGCAACCGTGCCCGCGACCGCGGCCGCGTACGAGCTGCGCCGCAGCAGGGCCCGGATGCGGGCGAAGAGCTCGTCCAGCTCGAAGGGCTTGACCAGGTAGTCGTCCGCGCCGGCGTCGAGCCCGGTGACGCGGTCGCCGACCGTGTCCCGTGCCGTCAGCATCAGGATCGGCGTGGTCTCCCCGGCGCCACGGATCCGGCGGGCCGCCGTCAGACCGTCCATCCGGGGCATCTGGATGTCCAGGACGACCAGGTCGGGCCGGTAGGCGGTCGCCTTCTCCAGGGCGTCCGCGCCGTCGACCGCGACCTCCGTGTCGTACCCCTCGAAGGCGAGGCTGCGCTGGAGTGCCTCGCGCACGGCGGGCTCGTCGTCGACGATCAGGATGCGCTGGGGTTCACGGTCGCCTTCGGCGGGGCTCATCGCTCGCGGTCCTCGGGGGTGCGGTGGGTTGTGGACGGGGGTCGTGGGCGGGTCCTCATCAGCCTCGCACGTTTCCGGTGCGTGAGGGTGGGCGAGCCGCCCGGGGCGGCGAGCAGGGGCGGGCAGGGGTTCAGCCGCGCAGCGTGTCGAGTCGCTTCAGCGGGACCTTGTGCAGGTGCGGGCGGGCGGCCGGCATGCGCAGGCCCATCATCTGGGGCACCGCGACCTCCGGGGCCCGCGGCGCGAGTCGAGGGGCCGGCGTCGGCTCGACGGGGGCGTGGAGCGCGTACGCCACGTGCAGGGCCAGCGTCAGACCGGCCGGGCCGGTGTCGGTCATCGGGTGCGAGATCTTCCTGATCATGACGTGCCTCCTGTTCCCCCTGTTCCCCGCTCGGGGTGTCGGGGTGTCTCAGCTGGTGGAGCCGGCCCGCAGCTTGGCCAGGTCGGCCTTGACGGTGTTGACGGGGATCGCGAAGCCGAGGCCGACGCTGCCCGCCTCGGACGACGAGGACGCGGAACTCGACGAATACATCGCGGAGTTGATTCCGACGATGTTGCCGCCGGCGTCGATCAGCGCGCCGCCGGAGTTGCCGGGGTTGAGGGACGCGTCGGTCTGGATCGCCTTGTAGGTCGTGGTGGACGACCCCGTGTCGCCGTTGAACTCCCGGCCGCCGAACTGGAACGGCCACTGGCCGTCGCCGCCCTGGTTCTGGCCCTGGTTCTCGTCGGTGGAGACGGTGACGTCACGGTTGAGGGCGGAGACGATGCCGCTGGTGACGGTGCCGGTCAGGCCCTCGGGCGAGCCGATCGCCACGACCGTGTCACCGACCTGGACCCCGTCGGAGTTGCCGAGGGCGGCGGCCTTGAGGCCGGAGGCGTTGTGCAGCTTGATGAGCGCGAGGTCCTTGGAGCTGTCGGTGCCGACGACCTCGGCGGTGTAGCTCTTGCCGTCGCTGGTCGTCGCCTTGATCGACGAGGCGCCGGAGACGACGTGGTTGTTGGTGACGATCTCGCCGTCGGACGTGATGATCACGCCGGAGCCGGTGGACGAGCCGTTGTCGAGCGTCGCCTTGATCTCGACGACACTCGGGCTGACCGCGGAGGCGATGGCGGCGACGTCGCCCTTCTTGCCGGCCGGCACCACGTTCGTGGTGGTGCTGGTGGCGACGGTGTCCTTGCTGGTCAGCTCCTGGAACGCGTACGCGGTGCCGCCGCCCACGGCCGCCGCGACCAGCGCGACCGCGGCGAGCAGGGCCGCCGTGCCCCGGCTGCGCTTTCGCTGCGGCGCGGGACCGGCGCCCGCCGGGACGGTGGGCAGGAGAGCGGTGCCGCCGCCGTGGCCGCCGTCGCCGCCCGTCGCGGTCGCGGGCGGCCGGACGGTGGTGCCCGGCTCGACGGTGATCGGCTGCGCGGGGCGGTGGGCCGGCGGGGCCGGCCACTGCGGGTCCACGGGGGTGGACGCGTGCTGCTGCTGGGGGTACGCGGCCTGGTAGGCGTCGCCCTGAGGGTTCTCGTACGCGCCGCTGCGGCGGAAGCTCTCGGTCATGACACAGAGCTTGTCCCGCGACCATGAGAGCTTCCTGAGTGCTCCCTGAGAAGCCCGGCAGAACCTTGTTCGCCCGATGTAAAGAGCGTTCCCGCCGCTCGGTGAGCGTTCTCAGCCGGCCTTCAGGAAGGCAGGTCGTCAGGAACGCGGGTTGTCAGGAGCGCGGGCCGTCGCTCACTCGCAGCCGCAGGACGTCCGGACCACCAGGCGCGACGGGAAGGTCTTCAGCCGCTCGCGACGCGACCCCGCCACCCGCAGCCCGTCGTCGAGGACGAGGTCCACGGCGGCCCGGGCCATCGCCGAGCGGTCCGACGCGATCGTCGTCAGCGGCGGGTCGGCCAGCGCCGCCTCCTTGATGTCGTCGAAGCCGGCCACCGCCAGCTCACCCGGCACGTCGAGGCGCAGCTCGCGCGCGGCACGCAGCAGACCGATCGCCTGGTCGTCGGTGGAGCAGAAGACCGCGGGCGGACGGTTCGGGCCGGACAGGACGTCCAGGGCCACCCGGTAGGCGTCGTAGCGGTTGTACGGCGCCTCGAACAGCCGGCCCTCCGTCGGGATCCCGGCCTCGGCCATCGCGCGCCGCCAGCCCTCGACGTGGTCGGAGACCGGGTCGCCGACCGCGGGGGTCTCGGCGGTGCCACCCATACAGGCGACGTACTCGTAGCCGTGTTCCAGGAGGTGGCGCACGGCGAGCTGGGCGCCGCCCAGGTCGTCCGTGACGACGGCGACGTCGTCGATCGCCTCGGGCCGCTCGTGCAGCAGCACCACCCGGGCGTCCCAGGCCTCGATCTCGGCGGCGGCCAGGTCGTTCAGCGCGTGGCTGACCAGGATCAGGCCCGAGACGCGCATGCCGAGGAAGGCCCGCAGATAGTGGACCTCGCGTTCGCTGATGTAGTCGGTGTTGCCGACGAGCACCATCTTCCCGCGCTCGGAGGCGGCCTGCTCGACCGCGTGCGCCATCTCCCCGAAGAAGGGCTGGCGGGCGTCCGGGATGATCAGGCCTATGAGGTCCGTGCGCCGCGAGGCCATGGCCTGGGCGACCCGGTCGGGCCGGTACCCCAGTTCCTTGATCGCGGCGAGGACACGCTCGCGCGTGGCCGGGGCGACCGGCCGGGGTCCGTTGTTGATGACATAGCTGACAACGGCGGTGGAAGTACCCGCCAGCCGCGCCACATCATCCCGAGTCACCTTGGCCACGCGCGGAGTCTACGCGGATGGACCCGCTCTGGGCAGGGCGTATCGCAGCTTCCCTGTGCGGAAGCAATGCCCCGGCCCGGCGTCGGCTATGCCTCGGCCGGTACCTCGGCGGTGTCCGGGACCGCCGATGTGCCCGCATCCTCCTGGTTCGGCCGGGCCGCCTTGGCCTTCGCCTCGTCCGAGGAACGGTCGCCCTTCTCGGGGGTAACGAATCGATAACCGACGTTTCGGACGGTGCCGATCAGGGACTCGTGCTCCGGTCCGAGTTTGGCGCGAAGCCGCCGTACGTGGACGTCGACGGTCCGGGTGCCGCCGAAGTAGTCGTAGCCCCAGACCTCCTGCAGCAGCTGGGCGCGGGTGAAGACGCGGCCCGGGTGCTGCGCGAGGTACTTGAGGAGCTCGAACTCCTTGAAGGTGAGGTCCAGGACGCGGCCCTTGAGCTTGGCGCTGTAGGTCGCCTCGTCGACGGACAGGTCGCCGTTGCGGATCTCCATGGGGGAGTCGTCGTTGACGATCTGCTGTCGGCCCATGGCCAGGCGCAGGCGCGCCTCCACCTCGGCGGGGCCGGCGGTGTCCAGCAGCACGTCGTCGATGCCCCAGTCGGCGGTGACGGCCGCGAGGCCGCCCTCGGTCACGACCAGGATCAGCGGACTGCCGGGGCCGGTGGAGCGCAGCAGCTGGCACAGGCTGCGCACCTGGGGCAGGTCGCGGCGTCCGTCGATCAGGATGACGTCGGCGCCCGGGGTGTCGACGAGCGCGGGTCCCTCCGCCGGAGCCACCCGCACGTTGTGCAGGAGCAGACCGAGGGCCGGAAGCACCTCCGTCGACGGCTGGAGGGCGTTGGTCAGGAGCAGCAGAGAACTCATAGGTCTGGTTCCTCCTCGGTCCCCGCGAGGACGTTTGTGGCACTTCGACACTGCTCTGCGATCCCGGTGCCCCGTACACCTGCGGTTTCCCGCTTCGTATACAACGCTTCCGAAAGCACAAAAGGACCCGGGGGCTGCGCTGCCCGAGTCCTCTGCCCAGCAGAATAGCCGACATGAGCAACGGTCCGGCAGGTCATGGGGCACGTTCCACCGTTTGTCCGAACTGCGAGACGAGCAGACGCACACCTATGCGGACGTTTCTGCACACGGCCGACGGGGTTTCCATCGATTCCGTATACAACCCGGGAGCGGTCGTATACGACGGGTCCCCGTCACCCTCCCGTGGCCTGGTGTTCGTCGTCGCGCACGGCTTCACCGGCGACGTCGACCGCCCGCACGTGCGCCGCGTGGCCTCCGTGCTCGCCCGGCACGGCGCCGTCGTCACCTTCTCCTTCCGGGGCCACGGCGCCTCCGGCGGCCGCTCCACGGTCGGCGACCGGGAGGTGCTCGACCTGGCGGCCGCCGTGGAGTGGGCGCGCGGGCTCGGGCACGCGCACGTGGTGACCGTCGGCTTCTCCATGGGCGGCTCGGTGGTGCTGCGGCACGCGGCCCTGTACCCGGGCGTCGACGCGGTGGTCTCGGTCAGCGCCCCGGCCCGGTGGTACTACCGGGGGACCGCCCCCATGCGCCGCCTGCACTGGCTGGTCACCCGCCCCGAGGGGCGCATGGTCGGCCGCTACGGCTTCCGTACCCGCATCCACCACCGCGAGTGGAACCCGGTGCCGCTGTCGCCGGTGGAGGCGGTCCCGAGGTTCGCGCCGACCCCGCTGCTGATCGTGCACGGCGACCGCGACGCCTACTTCCCCCTCGACCACCCCCGGATGCTGGCCGCCGCGGCCGGCGAGCACGCGGAACTCTGGCTGGAGCCCGGCATGGGCCACGCCGAGCACGCCGTCGACGAGGACCTGCTGTCCCGCATCGGGGACTGGGCGGCCGCCCGGGCGGGCCGGCCTGACGGGCTAGCCTGACGGGTGTTGATGTGCGGATGCCGATCCGCCGAGGACCAGAGGGACGAGATGGCAAAGGTCACGGTGCGCTATTGGGCCGCCGCGAAGGCCGCCGCCGGGGTGGCGGAGGAGCCGTACGACGCGGCGACCCTCGCCGAGGCGCTGGACGCCGTGCGCGAGCGACACCCCGGTGAACTGGCGCGCGTGCTGCTGCGATGTTCGTTCCTCATCGACGGTGACCCTGTGGGCACCCGCGGACATGAGACGGTACGGCTGGCCGAGGGCGGCACGGTCGAGGTGCTCCCACCGTTCGCAGGAGGGTGAGCGATGACCGATCAGCCGTATGAGGGCTACCAGGGGTACGAGGGCCATCAGGGGTACGCGGGTCACGACCCGTACCAGCAGGCACCGAACGCCGCTCCCCAGGCAGCGCAGGGATGGTCCGGCCAGCAGGGCTACGACCAGCAGGGCTACGGCCAGCAGGGCTACGGCCAGTCCGGCTACGGGTCCGCCGCCCACGGGGCCGCCGGTTCCGGCTACGGGACCCCTGGTTTCGACGCCGCCGGCTACGACCAGCAGCAGTACACCCAGCAGTGGCAGGGCCAGACCTGGGAGACGCAGGCGCACGCGCCGGTGTCCGCGGCGGAGACGGCGTACATGCCGCCGCAGAACTACGACCGGCCGCCCGTGGCCCCCGGCTATCAGCAGGCGGCCCCCGCCGCGCACCAGGGCCCGGTCGCTCCCCTGCACCAGCAAGGTCAGGCTGCTCCCCAGCACCAGCAGGTTCAGGCTCCCGTCCAGCAGCCGGAGCCCACCGCCGGCCCCGGCGCCGGGGCCGAGGATGCCGAGGGCGGGCCCACCTACGGTCCCGCCACGCTCGCCGGCAACTCCCGTGTCACCGACGCCCAGCGTGCCCGGATGGAAGGGCGTTCGCCGATCATCGAGCCCGGTATGCAGCCGGCCGCGCTGACGGCGGTGCTGGGCCTGCTGCTGGCCGGTACGGCGGCTGTCGGCTCGTACGCCCTGGTCGTACCACTGGTCGTGCTCCAGGCCGTCACGGCGGCGGGCTGGTTCCGGCTGAACGGCATGTGGCCGGCCCGGCAGGGCATCGCCCTCGCCTTCGCCGGCGGGCTCACGGCGGACGCGGCGGTGCTCGTGGCGGGCCGCGACCAGGCGCCGGCGGCGATCCTGGGCCCGCTGGGCGTCTGGGTCTTGCTGTCCCTGATCCTCCAGCTCCGCTCGCACGCCTCCCCGGACGAGCGCATGTACGGCCTGATGGCCACGGTCGCCTCCTCGGCCCTGGCGATCATCGCGACGGGCTACCTGGGCGCCGACGCGCACGCGGCGTCGGTGGGCGCGGCGGCCGTCGCGGTCGCCGTCCTGGCCCGGGCCCTGCCGCTGCCCACCCCGGCCTCCGTGGCCGTCTCCTTGCTCGCCGCGGCCGGCGCGGGGATCGCGGTGGGCGGCATGACCGGGCTGGGCGCGAAGGGCGCGCTGCTCGGCGCCGCCGCGGCGGTCTGTGCCCTGATCGGCCACCGGGTCGCGAGCTACGACTACCCGTCCCGGTTCGTGCACTTCACCGCGGGCGTCGCCCTCCCGCTGTCGGCGGCGGCGCCGGTGGTGTGGCTGCTGGGACGGGCGCTGGGCTGACCCGACGGGCGGGCCCCGGGCCCGCCCGTCACCCGCCGCCGTCCCGGGCGGCGTCCGGTGCCGCCTGTCACAGGTGATCGACAAATTCCCGGCGGCGGCGCCGCGCGCGGATACGGTTGAAGTCAGCCGACCGCCTAGCCGGGGGAACACCAGAATGCGCGCCCTGCGAATATTCCTGATCGTCGTCGTGATCATCGGCGCTCTGTTCGTGATCGCCGACCGCGTCGCGGTCCACTTCGCGGAGGGCGAGGCCGCGGACAAGCTGCGGACGACGGAGAACCTGGCCGCCACCCCGGACGTGTCCATCAAGGGCTTCCCCTTCCTCACCCAGGTCGCGGGCGGCTCGCTGGACGACGTCGAGGTCGGCATCAAGGACTACGAGGCGGCCACCGGCAACGGCGCCGAGAAGATCCGGATCGACGACCTGCAGGCCCATATGAAGGGCGTCGAGTTCTCCGGCGACTACAGCTCCGCCACCGCGGCCACCGCCACGGGCACCGCGACGGTCTCCTACGACGAGTTGCTGAAGACGGCCAAGTCCGAGCCGACCCCGGTCGCCCCCGGCGTCACCGCCCGCGTGGTCGGCCTCTCCGACGGCGGCAACGGCAAGATCAAGGTCGCGGTGGAGGTCAAGGTCCCGGCCCTCAAACTGCAGAAGACGCTCTACGCGCTCAGCTCGGTCACCGTCCAGGACAACAAGGTCAAGGTGCACGCCGACAACATGCCGAGCCTCGGCGGCATCGACCTCGCCGAGAACCGGGTCCGGGAGATCACCGACTTCCAGCAGGCCATCGACCAGTTGCCGGGCGGGATCCAGCTGGACAAGGTACAGGCGGCGCAGGACGGCGTGGACATCACCGTGAAGGGTTCCCACGTCAAGCTGGCCGGGTAGGAAACGCGGTGGTGGACGCCGGCCGTCCGAAAGGCGAGACGCCCACGTCCGTACCGTAGATGCGTGGCGCGAAACGAGCGCCCGGGAGCCGTGCGGCGGCACCCCGGGCGGTCATCTGTTCTCACATCGCGGACGATCGCATCTCAAAATACGACACCCCGGTGACACGCCCGGCTGTCCGTCCCTACGATCGACCGCATGAAGCGACAGGCGGATCTCACAAAGCGGCGGGCAGTAGACCTGTGCCGCGTTGCCGCCATGCTCTGTCGCCCCTTCTGAGCGGAAACTCGCGTCTTTCCGCATCCCTCGCCCGCCCTGCTGGAAGGGCACCCGTGCGCCGCCCCCGGCCCGAGCCGGAGTCCGCACCCTCACTTCGCACGCCCCGCCGCAACTGCCCCGGAGGAGAAAAGCATGAGCCGCAGCGACGTCCTGGTCGACGCCGACTGGCTTCAGGAGCACCTGGACGACTCGAACATCGCCGTCGTCGAGGTGGACGAGGACACGTCCGCCTACGAGAAGAACCACATCAAGAACGCCATCCGGATCGACTGGACCAAGGACCTTCAGGACCCGGTCCGCCGCGACTTCGTCGACCAGGAGGGCTTCGAGAAGCTCCTGTCGAAGAAGGGCATCGCCAACGACACCCTGGTGATCCTGTACGGCGGCAACAACAACTGGTTCGCCTCGTACGCCTACTGGTACTTCAAGCTGTACGGCCACGAGAACGTCAAGCTCCTCGACGGCGGCCGCAAGAAGTGGGAGCTGGACGCCCGCGAGCTGGTCGACGGCACCGACGTGCCCGAGCGCGCCGCCACCGACTACAAGGCCAAGGCGCAGGACGTCTCCATCCGCGCCTTCCGCGACGAGGTCGTCGCCGCGATCGGCTCGGAGAACCTGGTCGACGTCCGTTCGCCCGACGAGTTCTCCGGCAAGCTGCTCGCCCCGGCGCACCTGCCGCAGGAGCAGTCCCAGCGCCCCGGCCACGTGCCGACCGCCCGCAACATCCCGTGGTCCAAGAACGCCAACGACGACGGCACCTTCAAGTCGGACGACGAGCTCAAGGAGCTCTACGCCGAGGAGAGCGTCGACCTGGCCAAGGACACCATCGCCTACTGCCGCATCGGTGAGCGTTCCGCGCTGACCTGGTTCGTGCTGCACGAGCTGCTGGGCGTGCAGAACGTGAAGAACTACGACGGCTCCTGGACGGAGTACGGCTCCCTCGTCGGCGTGCCGATCGAGCTCGGCGCCAACAAGTAGGACCTTCGACCGACCTCTCTAGACCCCTCTCCAGCCCCTTCTTCAGGAGTAAGACATGTGTGGAGCGAAGGCCGGCGGCCCGGACGCCTCGACGATCAAGCCCGGTGAGACCACGATCCAGGGTCAGGTGACCCGCGACGGTGAGCCCGTGGTCGGCTACGTCCGTCTCCTCGACTCGACCGGCGAGTTCACCGCGGAGGTCCCGACCTCCGCCACCGGACAGTTCCGCTTCTACGCGGCCGAGGGCACCTGGACCCTGCGCGCCCTCGTGCCCGGCGCCACCGCCGACCGCACGGTCGTCGCCCAGCACGGCGGGCTGGCCGAGGTCGCGATCGCGGTCTGACGGACCCCGTACGGCTGAAGGGCCGCGCCCACCGGGTTGGACACCTCTCGGGCGCGGCCCTTCGGCATGCTCGGGCCTACGCTGGAAGCATGTACGCACGGCGACGGCACCTGTACTTCGCCATGATGGGGACCTGCGTCACGCTCTTCGTCCTGGCGTGGGCGGTCGTGCGTCTGTGGTCGATTCCCGCGGCCGTGGGCATGTGCCTGGTGGCCATGGTCATCCCGCCGGTGGCCGCGATGGTCGCCAACCGGCGGGGCCCCGACGACCGCTGGTGGGACGACCCGTCGGGCGATCCCCAGTCGGACGAGTGGTGGGACGAGCTGGACGGCAAGAAACGGCCGCGGTCCTAGGGCAGGCCCTGTGCGGCCGTTCCCGTGCCGGTCTCAGTAGACGAGGGCCTGGGTGTCGTCACCCATGATCTCCTGCACGAAGACCTGCGCGCCCGCGATCCGTACGCCCTCGATGACGTCCTTCTCCGTGATCTCGCGGCGGGCCGCGCACTGCGTGCACAGCGTCACGCCGCCACCGGCCAGGATCGAGTCGAGCAGGTCGGGCAGCGGGGCCGCGTGCGGCAGCTCGAACTCGGCGGCCCGTCCCGGCAGCGCGAACCACGAGGACTCACCGGTCAGCCACAGCGAGACCGGCACCCCACTGGCCACGGCCACCGCCGCGACCGTGAACGCCTGAGAGCAGCGTTCGGGAGCGTCGGCCCCCGCTGTCACCTTGATCACGAGCTTCTTCGCCATGCCGGAAGAGTAATGCGCGTCTTCACGGCCCGGATCGCGGTGGGCACCCCGCTTGTCGTTGCGTAGGGAGCGGCGGCGCTCCTTGGCCCGTCCGGGTGGACAACGGCGGGCGGATGGACCGGTATCGAACGGATGACGACCCCTCCGGCCGATCATGAGCACCGGCGGAACGAACCTGTCTCCGCCCTCTCATATCGCGTTCAGGGGTTGGTGTATGAACCGCACGCGCAGACCGGTGACCCGCCTCCGGCTGACGGGCCGTCGGCTGCCGGGGTTCCTGACCGCATTGCTGACGGCCTGTCTGTTGCCCGTGGCGTCAGGAGCGTTGCCGCTGCTGACGGCCTCGCCGGCGCGCGCCGACGTCACGACGGTCTCGACCGACACGCTCCGTACCGGCTGGGACTCCGACGAGCCCGGTCTGTCGCCCTCCCAGGTGTCCAGCTCCGACTTCGGCCGGCAGTTCTCCACCGCCGTGGACGGCCAGGTCTACGCCCAGCCCCTGGTGGCCGGAAAGACCGTCGTCGCCGCCACCGAGAACAACAAGGCCTACGGACTGGACTCGGCGACCGGAAAGATCAACTGGACGAGGGACTTCGGTGCGCCATGGCCGGCCTCGGCCATCGGCTGCGGTGACCTGACGCCCAACATCGGGGTGACCTCGACCCCCGTGTACGACCCGGCCACCAAGACCGTCTACCTCACCGCGAGGGTCAATGACGGTCCCGACACCAAGCATCCCAGCTGGTACATCCACGCCCTCGACGCGGCCACCGGTGCCGAGCGCAGCGGCTGGCCGGTGAAGGTGCAGGGCGCGCCCACGAACGACCCCGGCCACCCCTTCAACGCGTACAGCGCCGCCCAGCGCCCCGGCCTGCTCCTGATGAACGGATCGGTCTACGCGGGCTTCGCCTCGTACTGCGACCTCGGCACCTACGTCGGCTATGTGCTGGGCGTCAACACCACGACCCGTGCGACCACGCTGTGGGCCACCGAGGACTCCGCCGCCAACGGCATGGCCGGCATCTGGATGAGCGGCGGCGGCCTGGTCTCCGACGGGCCCGGCAGGATCTTCTTCACCACCGGCAACGGAGTCTCCCCGGCGCCCGGCCCCGGCTCGAAGCCTCCGGGCCAGCTCGCCGAGTCGGTGGTGCGGCTGGGCGTCAACAGCGACGGCACGATGTCCGCCCAGGACTTCTTCAGCCCCACCAACGCCCCGCAGCTCGACCAGAACGACACCGACCTCGGCTCGGGGGGTCCGGTCGCGCTGCCCGGCTCGCCCTTCGGCACGAGTCAGCATCCCCACCTCATGGTGCAGATCGGCAAGGACGGCCGGCTCTTCCTCCTCGACCGGGACAACCTCGGCGGCCGCAGCCAAGGGCCCGGCGGTACCGACGGGGTGCTCGGCAACTTCGGTCCGTACGAGGGCGTCTGGGGGCACCCGGCCGCGTACGGGGGCGAGGGCGGCTATGTGTACACGGTCGGCAGCCACGGCCCGCTGCGGGCCTTCGCCTACGGAGTCACGGGCTCGGGACTGCCCGCGCTGTCCAGTGCGGGCGCGAGTACCGGCAACTTCGACTACACCACGGGCTCGCCGGTGGTCACCTCCACGGGCACCACACCCGGTTCCGCCCTCGTCTGGGTTGTCTACCCGGACGGCAGCAACGGCCAGCTGCGGGCCTACGACGCCGTGCCGGTGAACGGAACGATGAAGCTGCGCTGGTCCGGCCCGATCGGCGTCGCGTCCAAGTTCACCGTGCCCGCCACCGACGGCGGACGGGTCTACGTCGGCACGAGGGACGGCCATGTGCTCGCCTTCGGCCGTCCGTCGAGTACCGCGCTGACCGGCAACCCGGTCGACTTCGGGAAGGTACAGGTGGGCAGTACCGGCAAGGCCACGGCCACCGTCACCGCGACCCGTGACGTGACCGTCACAGCGGTGTCCACGCAGTCGGGCAGCAGGTTCTCCGCCGCACCCACCGGTCTTCCGGCGACGCTGCACGCCGGCGACACGTACTCGGTGCCGGTCTCGTTCTCACCGACGACGTCCGGGGCGGACAGTTCGGTGCTGAACTTCACCACCGATGCCGGCACGATCGGGCTCGGCCTGACCGGATACGGGGTCCAGTCCGGCCTCAAGGCCGTCCCGGCCGCGCTGGCCTTCGGCACGGTGGCCACCGGCACGTCCAAGACCCTGGGCGTGAGCTTCACCAACACCGGCACCGAGGCCGAGACGATCTCGGCCACCAGTCCGCCGAGCGCCCCCTTCAGCGTCACCGGTCTGCCCGCGGCCGGCACCGTCGTCCAGCCCCAGCAGTCCGTCACCGTCCAGGTGAAGTACACCCCGACGGCCGCCGGCGACAACGCCGGGACGCTCTCGGTCACCGGGCAGAACGGCACGGCGACCGTGAACCTGACCGGCACGGCGGTGGTCGGACAGGCGCGGCTGACGGTCACGCCCACCTCCACCGACTTCGGGCAGGTACCGGTCGGACAGTCGGTCACCAGGACCTTCGACATCAGCAACACGGGCAACATCCCGCTCACCATCACCAAGGCGGCACCGCCCACGGCTCCGTTCCAGGTCAGCAACCCGCTCAGCGAGGGCCAGGTCATCGGCCCGGAGGACGTGGTGCACCAGGCCGTCACCTTCTCCCCGACCTCCGCCGGTGCCGCCACCGGCACCTACCTGCTCACCTCGGACGACGGCCGCGGCCCGCAGAACGAGACGCTCACCGGTACGGGAACCACGGCCGGCACCGGGGTCACCGTCCCGGCGCCATCGGCCGGCGGCTGGAAGCTCAACGGATCCGCGCAGCTCTCCGGCAACGACCTCCAGCTCACCCAGGCCGTGAGCAACCAGGCGGGCTCCGCGGTCTTCCCCGTCCCGGTGGTCACCGACGGCCTCAAGGCACAGTTCACGACCGTCATCGGCGGCGGGGGCGGCGCCGACGGTCTGACCTTCAGCCTCCTGGACCCGGCCAGGACCACCCCGACCGCGCTCGGCGGCACGGGAGGGAGCCTCGGCTGGTCGGGACAACCGGGTGTGGCGGTCACCTTCGACACGTACCGCAACGGGTCCGAACCGTCGGCGAACTTCGTCGGCATCGCCACCGCGGCAAGCGGCGACAACCTCACCTACGCGGCGACCACCACCGCCGTGCCCGACCTGCGCTCGGGCACCCACGCCGTCTCCGTCTCCGTCACGGGAACCACCCTCACGGTCACCATGGACGGCACGCAGCTGCTGCGGACCGCGGTGCCCTCGCTCGGCCCCACGGCCCTGCTGGCCTTCACCGGCGGCACCGGCGGGCTCACCGACATCCATACGGTCCGGAACGTGAGCATCACCGCCCCCGCCTACGCGGTGCCGCCGCCCGGGCCCAACGGCTGGACCTTCAACGGTTCGGCCGGGCTGTCCGGCACCAACCTGGTGCTCACCAAGACGGACGCCAACACCAAGGGGTCCGCCCTCCAGGCCACCGCCGTACCGTCGGCGCGGCTGCAGGCGCACTTCACCGCTTCGATCGGCGGAGGGAGTGGCGCCGACGGCATGGCCTTCCTCCTGCTCGATCCCGCCAAGGCGCCCCCCACGTCGCTGGGCGCGGGTGGCGGCGGCCTCGGTTATGCGGGACTGCCGGGCATCGCCGTCGCCCTGGACACCTTTCGCAACGGCAACGACCCTTCGAGCAACTTCGTCGGAGTGGCCGTCGGCGGTACCGGCGACACACTGCAGTACACGGCCACCTCGACCGCGATTCCTTCCCTGCGGTCCGGTACCCACGCGGTCGACGTGAGCGTGGCCGCCGGGCACCTGCTGGTCAGCCTGGACGGCCAGCAGATCATCGACACCGCGGTGACCCTGCCCCAGAACGTACGGGTCGGGTTCAGCGGGGCCACCGGCGGATACACGGACAATCACACGGTCCTCAGCGGCGTCAAGATCGCCTACTGAGGCTCCGGTGGGCTGGAGAGAGCACCATGCAGAGACCGATGACTCCCCTGCTGGCCGCACTGGCCGTCGCGTCCTGCATGGGCGCGGCCCCGCAGCAACACCCCGCGGCAGCACCCACGCCCCCGCCGCTGACCGTCATGGTCGCGGACACGGACGCCCTGGGCCGCGTCCTCACGGCTCCGGACGGACACACGCTCTACCGCTACGACCGCGAGGACGGCGGCACCGTCGCCTGTGTCACGACCTGCACGGACACCCGTAAGCCACTTCTCACCCGACCCGGTACCGAACTCCGGCTGCCGCCCGGCATCGTCGGCACCCTCGGCACGGTCTCCCGCCCCGACGGCGGCGATCAGGTCACCTACGACGGTTCGCCTCTCTACACATACGCCGCGGACGAGCAGCCGGTCGACGCCAACGGAGTGACCCTCCACTGGCATGTGATCCAGCCGCGCAATGTCCCGGCGGCCCCGGCTGTGGCGGCACCAGGGGGGTGACATCAAGTCGTAACCGAACTCCCGTACAACCACGGGTGTTACCCGAGAGTCTCTGTGAAGCGCGCACACGGAATGCGCGCTTCACGCTGTGTGGGGGGACGTCTTGGAAGTACCCGAGAGAGCGGAAGAAGAAGTCGGAGCGGTGGGGGCGATAGGCCCGGTCGAGGCGGCGGGGGCGACCGCCGAGGCGGAGCGGGCGGCCGAGTCGCCTCAGGCCTTCGCGCCGCTTCCCCGGCGGCGGGGCCGCACGACGCTGATGATCGCCACGGCCGCCGTACTCGGCGTCGTGACAGGCACCTGCACCGGCTTTCTGATCCAGGCCGGACGCGAGCCCACCGCGCTGCCCCCGCTCTCGCAGCCCGTGGTCGACCAGGCCAAGGGCGAGCCCGAGCCGCTGTCGGCCGCGCAGGACCGCCGGGTCAGGACCGACGGCGACCTGCGCAAGCTTCTCGTTCCGCGGCCCGAGGGTGCCCGGGACACGAAGTACGTGGTGGACGTCGACGGCTGGGTGGACCTCCCCGCGTACGCGGACAGTTACGAGAGGCCGGGCAACGCGTTCAACAACCTCGTCGACGACGAGATCCGCCGCGTGGCCGCCACCTCGTGGCGGGTGGGCGACGCGCACGATGTCGAGATCCACCTCGTGCAGTTCCGGCAGGAGAGCAAGCCGGCGGCGTCCGAGTGGGCCGCGAACGGCTCCTACTGGGCCGAGCACCGGGGCGACGCTCGCAGCTGGCCCGTCCCCGGCACCGGGGACGGGAACGGGATGGCGTTCGTGCAGGACACTCCCGACCGGAAGGCGGGCTACCTCCCGCTGTACATGGCCCAGGCGTACGCCTGGCGCGGCGATGTCTGCATGGAGGTCGAGATCTACGACAGCAGGCCGATACCCAAGGCGGAGATCATGGAACTGGCCGAGCGGCAGTTGGGGCGGCTGTGAGCGAGAACCCCGAGACCTCCGAGATTCCCGGGACCCACGAGATCATCGAGAGCGGCGCGGCCGAGTCCGCGGCCGAGTCCGGCGCCGGCAAGCCCGTTCGCACCGTCCGCACCGGCCGTATCGCCGCCGTGGCCGGCCCTCTGCTGCTCGCCGGCGCGCTGCTGATCAGCGGCGTCGGCTACACCGTCCTGACCGTGCAGGACGCGGACCGCGACCCCGGCAGGCCCACGTGGAGGTTTCCGGCGGCCGCCGAGGACGACGAGAAGTCCGCGAAGGACGACACGAAGTCCGGGTCGGGGCTCAGCGCGCTGCTCCTGCCGTTCGGAACCGACGACTCGAAGCGCGGACCCGACGTCCAGGGGTTCGGCGCCGACGCCGAGCTCAGCGGGGCGCAGGCCACCGCCGTGCGCAAGGAGTCGCTCAAGGACCTGCCCGGATCCACACGCCGGGAACTGGAGAAGCTGATCGACAAGCAGCGCATCCGGGGCATCGCGATGCGGAGCTACGTCTTCGGCCGAACTGCTTACAACAACAGGGACGTGATCACGATCGGTGTCACGGTGGAGCGCCTGGACAACCGCACCGCCGTGCGCCGGATGGCGACCTCCTTCAACGCCTTCCTCGCCGCCACGGACGTCTTCCGCAAGGGCCCGAAGATCGAGGGCCACAAGGATGCGCGGTGCTTCCTGACGCCCAAGGGCGGCGACGACGACCTGGGCAGCGCGTTCTGCACTGCGTACGTCGGAAACGTGCTGGTCAGCGTCACGGCGGACGCGCCGGACCCGGTCGACGGGAAGTTCGTCGCCAAGTTCTTCGCCGCACAACTCGACCGCATCGACGATCCGGGACAGGCCGTATGAGCGATCAACCGCAGACGGCGGCGGACACCTCCCAGCCGGCCGCCCAGCCGCCCGCCCCGCAGTCCCCCGCAAGGGACCGCCGCGCCCTGCGCGCCGTACTTCGGTGGACCGCCGTCGTCACGGCGTTCGCCGCGCTCGGGGCGGGCGCGGCGTACGGGATCACGCGTATGGACCGCACCGACGTGCCCGGTCTCGCCACCGAGTCGGACGGGCGCTGGGCGTACCCGGAGATCACCAGGCCGCCGCTGCCGTCCGGCAGCCCGAGCCCGTTCGCCAAGAGGAACTGGGCCAAGTCACACTTCGCGGACCTGCGCGCGCTGCTGCTGCCCGCGCCCGAGGGGGCGACGGACGACAAGGGGCTGCGGGGCAGGGACGGCTGGCTTGCCACGAAGGACTTCCTGGCGGTGTTCCAGGCGCAGGGGGACCGGGACGACGCGAACCAGCTGCTCGTCGACTACGGGTTGCGGCACGTGGCGGCCCGTGGCTGGACCACCACGGACGGCACGCACACCCGCATCTACCTGCTGCAGTTCGACACGGGAACGGTGGCCGACACCGTCTACGGGAAGTTCACCGGGTACGACTCGCCCGTGTTCGCCGCGCGCGGCGCCGCCGCGACCGAGTTCGACGACGGCTACCCGAGCGCCGCCGACATCGAGGACGTCCAGCGCCACGCCTACGACGAGGTGAAGCCGTACGGCGCCGAGCACGTCCGGCAGGCCTACGTCCGCGCCGGGGACGTCATCGCCGTGGTCGTCCAGTCCCGCAAGGGCACCGCCGCCGCCGTCCCGTTCCAGCAGACCGTGGTCC
The DNA here is from genome assembly GCF_053611585.1 of Streptomyces sp. NPDC054794. NCBI lineage: Bacteria > Bacillati > Actinomycetota > Actinomycetes > Kitasatosporales > Streptomycetaceae > Streptomyces > Streptomyces sp. NPDC054794. The sequence continues at coordinate 56,199 of NZ_JBSHAQ010000063.1, forward strand.
TGCAGAGCGAGCTGCTCGACTGACCCCGCCGCAAGGGCCCACCTCGCAGGGAGGGCCGGGCCCCGGCCGCGTAAGCTGGGGCCCGGTCCTGTGTACGTACCGCACCTGCTCAACCGAGGAGCACCCGTGGAGATCTTCTTCGAAACCCTGCTGGTCCTGGTCTGCGTCGGCGTCCTCGCCTTCGCCGGTCTGACCGTGAAGAAGCTGTACCAGGGCCAGCGCTGACCCACACCTTAGGAAAAGCTGCCGCTCATGATCGAGATCCCGTCCGACCTCCACAAGGACCTGGTTCCGCTCGCCTTCCTGCTCGGCAACTGGGCCGGCGCGGGTGTGCACGACTTCCCCGGCTCAGAGAAGTGCAACTTCGGGCAGGAGGTCACCTTCACCCATGACGGCCGGGACTTCCTGGAGTACCGGTCCCACACCTGGGTGCTGGACAACGACGGGAACAAGGTCCGCCCGTTGGAGTCGGAGTCCGGCTTCTGGCGGATCGACGCCGGCCGCAAGGTCGAGGTCACGATGACCCGCGACGACGGCGTCATCGAAATCTGGTACGGCGACCTCGCCGACAAGAAGCCGCAGATCGACCTGGTCACGGACGCGGTGGCACGCACCGCCGCCTCCCGGCCCTACAGCGGCGGCAAGCGGCTGTACGGCTACGTCAAGAGCGACCTCATGTGGGTCGGCGAGAAGCAGACCCCCGAGGTCGAGCTGCGCCCCTACATGTCGGCCCACCTGAAGAAGGTCGTCACCCCGGAAGAGGTCGAGCGCTGGGCCAAGGCCCTGCCCGACGACATGCCGGACGACGGGATCGCCTTCTTCAAGTAGACGGGAAGCGGTCCGCGCGACAGCGGGGGCCGTGGCGCCGGTGGTCCTAGACTTTCAGTGTGGTGAGCACCGACTGGAAGAGCGACCTGAGGCAACGCGGCTACCGACTGACGCCGCAGCGACAGCTTGTCCTCGAAGCCGTGGACACCCTGGAGCACGCCACCCCCGACGACATCCTCGTGGAAGTGAGGAAGACGGCGTCGGGGGTCAACATCTCCACCGTGTACCGCACGCTGGAGCTGCTCGAAGAGCTCGGCCTGGTCAGCCACGCCCATCTGGGGCACGGAGCGCCCACGTACCACCTCGCGGACCGCCATCACCACATCCACCTGGTCTGCCGGGACTGCCAGAACGTGATCGAGGCGGACGTCGACGTGGCCGCCGACTTCACCGCCAAGCTCCGCGAAACCTTCGGCTTCGACACGGACATGAAGCATTTCGCGATCTTCGGCCGCTGCAGGGACTGCACACTCAAGGCCTCGATGACCAAGTCGTAGGCTTACCCGTATGAAGAGCCCCCTGCTGACCCTGCCCGGCGCCGTCCCCGCCGAAGGTGTGGACGAAGGTGTCGCCGCGCACTACGGCGACCTGTTCCGGGAGCAGCGCGCCCTCGCCGACGGCACCGGATTCGTCGACCTCTCCCACCGCGGCGTGATCACCGTGACCGGCGAGGACCGGCTGAGCTGGCTGCACCTCCTGCTCACCCAGCACGTCAGCGAACTGCCCGTGGGTCAGGCCACCGAGGCGCTGGTCCTGTCGGCGCACGGCCACATCGAGCACGCGCTGTACCTGGTGGACGACGGCACGACCGTCTGGGCCCACGTCGAGCCGGGCACCCAGGAGGCGCTGATCGCGTACCTGGAGTCGATGAAGTTCTTCTACCGCGTCGAAGTCGCCGACCGCACGGCCGACTTCGCGGTCGTCAGCCTGCCGGCCGGTTCGATCGCCGAGGTCCCGGAGGGCGTCGTCGTCCGCGAGACGGCGTACGGCCGTGATCTCTTCCTGCCCCGCGCGGACCTGGAGGCGTACGCGGAGAAGGCCGGCCCGGCCGCCGGCATCCTCGCCCACGAGGCCCTGCGCGTCGAGCAGCACCGGCCCCGCATCGGCTTCGAGACCGACCACCGCACCATCCCGCACGAGCTGGGCTGGATCGGGACGGCCGTGCACCTCCAGAAGGGCTGCTACCGCGGTCAGGAGACGGTCGCCCGGGTGCAGAACCTGGGCAAGCCGCCGCGCCGCCTGGTGTTCCTGCACCTGGACGGCAGCGAGGTCCATCTCCCGGTGCACGGCACGGAGATCCGCCTCGCGGACGACGACCCCGACGGCCGCAAGATCGGCTTCATCACGACGTCCGTCCGCCATCACGAACTGGGCCCGATCGCGCTGGCCCTGGTCAAGCGGAACGTACCGGTGGACGCGCGGCTGATGGCGGGCGAGACGGCGGCCGCCCAGGAGACGGTCGTAGAGCCGTAGAGCCGTAGAGCCGTGGGGCCGTGGCAGTGCAGAGCCGTAGAGTCTCGGGCCCGGCCCGTCCTAGGGCGTGTATCGAAAGTGAATCTTGCACGTGGGATGATCTTGGTTCGTGACGCGTGGTGATCTGACGGATGTGCAATGGGCGGTGCTGGAA